>JBFLVW010000028.1:0-12803 GCA_040758235.1 Microcaldota archaeon | reverse complement strand
GACTCCCCCGAAAACGCACCGGGCGCCGAGCCCCCAAGGGCGCCCGAGCCGATAACCCAGGATAACATCGACCGCATCGAAAAGGAAACCATCGCCAACGTCAGCAGGGCCATCACCGTCCTCGAGTCCGTGATGGCGCAGTGGGACGCGCTGAAATCGCAGCCTGAGGACCTTCAGGGCGAGATGGCGAAATACAGGGACTTCCATGACGCCCTTACCGACTGGGAGACCAGGATGCTCAGGGCCGCCGGGGAAGGAATCAGCTTCGATGAGAGGCTGGATAGGCTCAGGGAATTCGTCAATATCTGCTACTCACACGCATAGGTGACGCGATGGCGCAGAAAGAGAAAGCACCGCCCCCGGATGTCCAGGATGCTACGCGCAGGATGGCACAGACGACCGAGGGCGCTGCGAGGCTTCCCCCGCAGGCGTTCACGCCCCAGCCGACGGCAAGGGTGGACCCCTATGCGCTCCCCGACCGGGCGAGGGAGGGAACCGCCCCGCTCCAGGACCGGGCGCGGTTCGTGGACGGCTCCCTTTCCGCGACAGCCGGCTCGTCCGCGAAATCTGCGCGCATTGAACTCGAGCAGTCGAAACAGCGCGGGGACCCGCCCAGTGTGATGATTCCCATTTTGCACCGGGCAGTCGCCGCGGAAAAAAACTATAAGGTCGGCACCGGGGACAACCAGTACGATTACGGCACTCATGCGACAGGCATCAGGACCGAGGTCCAGAGTGCGGAGGCCAAGCTCGCATCGAATCCGCAGGACACTGCCGGCCTTGCCATGTTCCGGGCTGCGCTGAGCAAGACCGATGCCCTCCTGCGCACGGTCGAGGCGGATTCCAAGGCGCAGGCTGCGGTCGCCGCGGGCGCGCCGATAGGGGAGACTGTTTCCGACAGGCTCAGGGGCCTCGTCAGAAACGGGGCCATCGAAAGCAATCCGGAAAGGATGGTCCCGGCCGCCGAAGCCGGAGAGGTCGTGCTTGGCGCCCGCAGGGCGCTCGATCGGCCGGGCAGCGCGCAGGAGCGCGGGCGGGCGCTCGAGGCGTTCCAGGCGCTCACCGACCCTTCCCAGAGGAACATGACCGCGGAGCGCGCGGGCGAGCTTCTTACGCAGGTCAGGGCGAACGTCAGAATCTCGGTCCAGAGGTACCAGGCTGAAATAAACAGCGTCATGAGGAGCATCTCCGACTCGCTGCAGATGATGAGGCTGTCGGAGTCCGTCCAGGCCACCATGAAAAGGAAGCTGGACGAGTTCGAGAAGCTGCTGAAAGACCTCGAGAAGAAGCTCGACGAGGGCAAGGACCTCGACAAGCTCGCCAAGGAAGTCGCTACGCTCGAAGAGAACGTGAAGAAGGCGGTTACGGAAACGATAGAGACGATACTCAAGGAGCTCAAGGCTCCGCCGGAGCTTGTCGAGGCGATGAAAACCGCGGCGAAGTTCCTCGCGTCTGCGGACAAGGAGCTGCGCGAGCGCGGAAGGCAGCTAATCGAGATGGGGAAGGCATTCGCCAAGCACGGGGACCTGCTGCTGAAGAACAAGGAGATACTCAAGCAGTTCATGGACACGGTGAAGGCCCTTGCCGACGAGAAGGCGAAGCTCACCGGGGAAATGGTCGCGAAGCTGTCAGAAACGGCCGCGGGCCTGAGGATGGGGCTCGAAAAGGCCGCAACGGCCATCAGGCAGATGCAGCAGGAGTGGGCCAAAAGCCTGAGGCAGGGCATCCAGGGCCTGGACCAGATGATCGCCGCGGCGGAAAAAATCCTCGGCAACAAGGCGCTCACAGACGCCATGAAGGACCTCCGGAAGGCCATGGAAGGCATGCTCAGGAAGCTCGAGAACAAGAAAACCGCCGGAAGCGTCACGCAGGATGAGTTCAAGAAACTGGGCGAAGGGTTCGCGTACCTTGCGGACAAGCTGGAAAAGATCCTAAAGATGCCCCAGAAGACCGATGGGGAGAAGAGGGAGCGCGACAACCTCGCGACAGTCGTCGGGAACGCGCTCGGGGCGTATGTGAAGGATGCGAAATCAGAACTCAGCAAAGTGCTCCGCTTCGTCGCGGACGAATACGAGAAGGCGTCCGGCGCGCCTGCGTACAAGTCGTTTTTGCTCAACCTGAGCGGCGCGCTTGCCGAAGGGAAAAAGACGCTCGCTGAAGCGAAGAAGGAGCTTGCCGGGAGGCTGCTCGCGGAGGGCGCGAAAGCCGCGGAGCGCATCGACTCGGAGCTCAAGGATGCCCGCCTCGCGGAAATGCTGCGCGGGTTCTTCCCGGAGGAGATGCGCAAGAACATGGAGGGCGTGAGCGTCGACGCGCTTCAGCGGGCGCGCATCGCGCTCGACCTTGCGGGAGCCGCGCTCAACATTCCGCCCGACACGAAGGAGAGCGTCCGGAAGACGGCGCTCGGCCTCGTCCGCAGGGCGATGGAGCTTTTCGGCAAGAGCGTGGACGAGAAGGCCGTGGAGGCCTATGGGGACGTGATGAGGTACCTCGGAAACGTTGATTTCCGGAACCAGCACGACTCGGTCGTCGCCACGATGGAAAAGAAGGCGTACGCCTATGAGAAGCAGTCCGCGGCCCTCAGGCAGTCATACGACATCAGCGACGAGATGAAGGACGCTCTCGACCAGCTCCACAAGGACGCGGCCGCGATGCGTGCGCGCTTCGAAAGGGGGGAGCACGTATCGAACGAGGAGTTTTCGGCGCTCGGCGCGCGGTTCAAGCTCGTCGAGGACGCGATGAGGAGGATGGATGAGGGCGGGCTGGAGGGGGCCACGAAGCAGGCCGCGGGTAGGATGACTGCGAGGGCGCTCAATGCGATGGCCAAGGGTGATGGCGCATCCGCGGACCTCCAGACGTTCATATTCCGCGAGTATATTTCCGGCGACATGGCATACAGGAGGCAGCTCACTTCCCTCAGCGCGGACCTCGAATCCGGCAAGAAGAAGCCGGAGGAGGTCGCGAAGGCGCTTGGGGATGCGCTCGCGGGAGCGATAGAGAGGTCCCCCGAATACAAGCTCATAAAGGACCCGGCCATCCTCGCTTCGGTCAAGTCCGTCCTCGACAAGGCAAGGGGGGAGAACCCGTCGCAGGATGACGTCAACATGGCGCGCAGCGCGCTTGAATACGTCAGGGACTACGGAAAGCAGATGAAGGCCGCAAGGACAAAGGACGCGCAGGCGAAGGTGACCGAGATAGCAAGGCGCGCTTTCGACGGCCTCGTGAACGGCCTAGTCCTTCCGCCGAGCAAGGAACTCGGGACGAGGGAGATAGACATCGGCGATTTGCATGCGCGCCTCGCCCGCCACCGCGCGAACCCGCCGCTCTCCTTCGCGCACAAGAAGGAGGAGCGGGCGGCCCAGATAGAGGCCGCGTCCGCATGGGTAGATGAGACGGTGACGCTCCTCAAGTTCCATACCATCGCCCAGCAGCAGGGAATCGAGGCCGCAAGGGCGATGTTCGGCACCGGCGCTGAAGCAGAGGCGAACGCTAAGAAATACGAGGCGATGTACAACGCCCTCGGAAAAGACGAGAAGGAGCGGACCGCGGCGCTCGGCGAGAGGTGGCAGAGGCTCCAGGCGATTTCGGATTTCACTTCGAACCTGGAGAGGCTTTCCGCGAAACGCGAGGAGATGGCGAAGAAATACGGCAGGAACAGCGTGGAGGCTTCGGTGCTGGACCCTGCGATGGACATCACGGAGCGCGCGCTCGCCAAACTCTACAAGGGAGAGAAGCCCGAGGAAAAGGAGATGGCGGCCGCAAGGGGCGTCATGGTCCTGCACTTCGGGAGCGAGGAGGAGATGGCGAAGTTCTTCGCCCCGAATGAAGGCGCTGTTTCCGCGCTGCAGGCCCAGCTCTCGGGCGTCCAGAACTACTCCGCAGCCATAGCCGGAAAAGGCTACGAAGTGCGGCAGGGGATGCAGGGATTCATCTCGACCGCCCAGGACGCGCTCATCAGCGGGGACAAAAACACCGCGCTCGCCCATCTCGTCGGCATGAACGCGTACGGGAGGGCCCGGACCAATGAGGACGCGTTCGACATCACCGGGATACAGGTCAACACGGGGAACAAAGAGGGCGAGATAAGTCCCGGAAGGGCGTTCTTTGCCCACAGGCTCCAGCTCGACCGCGCGGAAGCGCTCGACAAAACCAAGGACGCCGGCGAGCAGAGGAACATCAACGCTTATTTCGACCTGGCCCTGCTCGCGTTCCAGAACAACGACCAGGCCGGCGCGGAGAAAATGCTGAAACTGGCGAACCTGTACGCCGACGCGCTCGGGAAGAAGGACAATCCCGACGCGCAGGCGTCTATCGCGCTCGTCCACAGGGTGATGGGCGACCACAGCGGGAACAAGGAGCTCCAAAAGCGCAGGGTCAGGGACATAGGCAGGCATCCCGAGGACAAGAAAAGATGGGTTCCTGCGGAAGGTGCGCTTGCGGGAATTGCCGCGCGCTCGGTCCTCGGCAAGACAGGGCTCGACATCGAGCTCGGGAAGGAAACCGCGACTGAAGCGGACGCCGGAACCGCGATGGGCGACGTCCTCGCCCTTCCGAAGGAAAGGAGGATGGACGCGCTTTCTGCGAGGATGGCGCCGCTTGAGGCCCGCATGGGCCGCATAGAGCGGGGGGATATTTTCGGGAGGAGCGAGAAGGAGAGGAAAAGGGCGGAAAAAGCTTACGAGAAAGAGAGCGCCTACCAGTCTGCGCAGGGCGCGAAGGCCGAGAAGGCCGGGGACGCGACCGAGGCGGCACGGCGCAGGGAAGAGGCGGAGACCGCGACGACCGGATACATGGAGAAGCAGGTCGCACGGACAGAGGCCCTCGCTGACGAGGGACACAAACTCCTCAGGCAGGCATCTGATTTGAAGATGAGGGCGCTCGCCGCAACGGACGCGGAGGAGGCGAAGAGGCTGGACGAGCAGGCGGCCGCGCTCACGGCGCGCGGGACAAGGCTCATCGAGCTTTCGGAGAGCGCGGCGAGGGCGCTCAAGAGCCTCAACCAGAGCGTAACGACGATGAGCGGCGACTTCAGGGAAACCGGCAGGTGGCGCTACAGGGACGCCGCCGAGTCGGTGCTTTCTGTCGGCGAGGAGCTCGTGCGGGAGCAGAAGGCGCAGTTCGACGGAAGGCAGGCCGCGCTCGCCCTGAATGCCGGGGCGAACATGAAGGCCGCTGATACGGAGATAGGCAAGGAGAAGGAGGCGCTCAGGAGAGTCCAGCAGGCGCAGGCCAAGATAGCCGAGCTTGCCGCTCTCGTGAAGAAAAACAAGGAGGCCTACGGGGACGTCCGGTGGAACGGGCCGACATTCGAGACGCCGGGCGGGCTGCCGGTCTTCAACGGGCAGAAGGTGCTCTCCACAAAGAGGCAGGAGGACGACCTCGCGAGCGCGCGCTGGGCCGCGGGCAGGCGGCGGTTCCAGAGCTCGTCGTACTTTTCCGGAAGGGCCCGGCAGGGCCTGATGAACGACCAGAACATCGCGAGGGCCGCGCTCCAGTACGACGAGCTGAGGCCTGGCTTCATCGGCGCCACGAACAAGAAGGTCGCGGAGCTGAGGGCTGAGGCCGACAGGCTGAGGAAGGCCGGGGACCTGGAGGGCGCGAAGAAGAAGGAGCAGGAGGCCGAGGCGCAGGAAGGGTTGCCGGTTTTGGAGTGGCGGCAGAAAATCTCATACGAGACGGACGAGAGGGGCGTCCCGGTCGGCATGGTGCAGGTCGGCTATGACTTCAGGGGCATCCTCGGAAGCCTGTTCGATGCGCAGAACCACATAGTGGGCGGGCGCCTCGCAGAGGCGGACAAGGCCACTGCCGACATAGACAAGAAAATGGATTTCGGCTACCAGACGCAGAGGCTGCTCAACATCGAATACCGCCGCGACGAGGACACGGCGACCGCCAAGAAGGCGGAGAAAGGCGCCGAAGGATTCGGCAGGAACATGAGCAGGGTGAAAATCGAGGGCGTCGACGAGAACGGCAACCCCGTCCTCGACAAGGACAAAAGGCCCGTCGGCCTGCTCCCGAAAATAGAGGAGGCGAAGAAGGAGATAGAGGCGGCGGAGGCCGAGAAGAAGGCCGCATGGAAGGAGTACCAGGATGCATCCCAGAGATGGCGGACGGCGAAGACCGCCGAAGAGCGCACCCGCTACGCGCAGGAAACCGAGGCGGCGAGGCAAAGAATAAGCAGGGCCGGCGAGAGGGCGGACAAGGCCGAAGAGAACAAGCTCATGCTCGAGCGGGACCTCGACAAGGCTTACAGGGAGAGGGAGGTCATCGACGCGATACACGGCACGGGCGGCCTGAGGGCGCTAGCGAACGGCGCCCGCAAGGTCGGAGGGGCGGCGGCAGAGAACCGGAACGCCGCCGAAGCAGCCCTGCAGGACATAGTGAACAACGGGCCTGTGAGCAGGGACAAGATAATGGGGCCGGCAATGGTCCGCCAGCTCCTTACCGCGGTCGGCGAGATGGAGAACGGCTGGGACGCGAGATATTACTGGGGCCTCCTGCAGGAGGGGAAGGCGGCCGAAGCTTACGCCACATTCGCCGCGAGGAACCCGCATCTTGCGCAGCAGGCGATAAAGCACCTGAGCACCAGGGGCGTCATGATAGACGGGAAGGTTTTCAAGATTGATGCGAGGGAAGCCGCGTTCGCTCAGGCGGACGTCGGAGATTACCGCATGAATTCCAGGATGGAGGGTTTCCAGCGCGGCTACGCCATCGCGATGGGGGCGTACGCGATGACGCTCAAGATGGCCAACTCCACCGACGCCCAGGAGCTGGAGGAGGGGAGCGGCGGCGGCAAGGGCGCGTGGTTCATGAGGCTCCGGTTCGACACTTCGAACGTCCTCCAGTTCGCTGTCGCGGCCTCGATGGACCCCGAGCACTTCGCTGAAAGAATCGAGAAGGGCGAGCGGGTGTACATGCCCGGAATCAATTCCAAGATACGCGACGGGGGCGGTTCGTACGACCACGCCCGATTCGAAGCCTCGACGAAGCAGGGCCTTCCCGTGAACGTGCTCATGGACGGCCTGGCCGGCTTCCTCGACGGCATGCAGACGTTCTCCGTCGGAACCCAGGTGAGCGCCCGCGAGAACATGGAGCGCATGAAGAGGGGACAGCACATAATCATGTATCACGACGAGTCGATTGCGCTCACTAACCTCATCGGGCAGGGCATACTGTCCGGCGGAGGCCTCGCATATTCGCAATCAGACATGACATACAAGCGCGTCCCGCTCTCGAGGGAGGAGCAGAAGGCGCTGAGCGACCTGTTCTACGGCGTCGAGGGGAAGGGCGGCGGCTATGACGAGCTCTACGACAGGTTCGCGAATACGAGCCTGAGCCTCACTTCGGTATGGTCTTACACTGAAAGGAAGGCGATGTATGCCGCGATAGGCGAGAGCGCGAAGACGCTGAACGGCGCCATCGCGAAAATAGTGCAGAACAGGCTCGAGGGCGGCAACCCCATGACGGCACAGGAGCTGGAGGCCCTCAAGGTCGGCGTGTTCGAAGCGTGGACGAGGACGATACAGACGTATGACGCGCAGGCCAAAGAAGGGCGGACGTGGGAGAGCCGCGGGCGCGCGATAACCGCAGCTGCCGAGCTCGTCGCGGCCGGCCTGCTCACGGCATCAGGGTTCGGAAGCGCGGTCGGTGTCGCCTTCGGCACGAAAGCCCTCTACGAGCTTTCGGAATCCAGCAGGAAGGCAGGCGGCTACCACCTGCTCAGCACCAAGGAAAAAGTGATGGGCTGGGGGGGAGTCGCGCTCGGGTTCGGAGGGGCCGCGCTCGGAGAGGTGAGCGCGTTCGCGACCGAGGCGCTCGCCGCGACGAGGACCAGCCAGCAGCTCGCCGCCGGTTATGCGGGCGAGATGCTCGCGGCGGGAAGAATTACTGCGGTCGAGGCGCAGGCGCTCGCGAACGCCGGGCGGGTCAGCTCATTCACGCAGGCGTTCAGCCAGGCCGGGATGGGCACGAGAATAGCAGGCGGGGTGATGATGGGCGGAGGGCTGACCATGGCCGGCGTCGGGGCCGCAGACGCATGGAAAGCTTACCGGGCCGGGCAGATGACATTCGAGGAGTTCTTCATGACCGCCCCGATGGGAGTGGCGCAGGCCGTCATGCCTCTCGGAAGCCATGTCCTGCCGACGCGGACTGCAGGGCTCTGGCAGTCGAAGGGAATCGGCGGCAAGATATTCCGCGGCTCCATGCTGTTCCTGACAGGCGAGACGAGGACCGCGGTTGAGGCGTCGCACGCTTTCGCGGCACGGGAGAGGTTCGTGACGGAGTTCCAGAAGATGCCAGAGGCTAACCTGAAGGCTTATGCCGAGATACAGCGGGGGATGCGCAGGCCGCTCACGGCGGAAGAAGGCGTCGCATTGATGAACATGATGCCTGCCGAAAGGAAGCCGAATGGCGAACTGGTCTCGTTCAAGCCCATCGACCCTGCCGGGGAAGCGAGGTTCCGCGCCGAGGCCATGGCGCACCTCGAGGCCGCCCCGCGCATCGAGGCGCTCGGAAAAGCGTATGAGGAATTCAGGACGGGCAAGCTGAACGAGAAAGTGATGGACGAACTCGGCCTTTCCCCGCAGGACAGGGCGCTTTTCACGCCCGATGGCCCGGTGGCGAAAGCGAAGCCGGAAGAAGCCCGGAAGCTTTTCACGACGCTCGCGACGAGCGAGGCGCGCACGAACCAGCTGACAAGGGCGGCGGATGCGGCTCACGAGAATGTTGCCCCTGCGGCGCAGGCCCGGGCGAATGAAATCGCCGAAGGGTTCAAGCTGTTCGCGCAGGGCAAGCTCGATGACGCTGCGATGGTGAGGCTGGGCCTCGATGCAACGCACGTGAAGGAATACGCGAGGCTCGGAGCCGCCCCAACGGACGAAGTGACGGCCGGAATCGCGAAGATGGCGACTGCCGAGGCCGCACCCGAAGCGAAAAAGATGACCGCCGAGGAGGCATATACGTTCAGGGCGAGGAAGGCGGTCGCAGGTGAGGCGACAAAGGTCGAGGCTCCGGGGCAGAAGCCCACCTTCAAGGTCAACGACAAGGAATACACACAGGAGCATGTGGACGCGGCGGCGGACGTTTCCGCGGCCGCGGAGGCGCTCTTCAGGAAAAGGGCGAAGGGCGAAACGGTTGATTCGGGCACCGCGCGCACCGAGCTCCAGAGAATCATGGGCGCGGGGGCGGAAGTTTCCGATGCGAGGGTGGATGCCGCCCTCAGGCTCTCGCAGAACGACGCATTCACGAAGGCCGCGGCAGGCGGGGACAGGAAGACGCAGCTCACGCTCGCCCTCGATGCCTCGTATGCTGCCCCCGAGGTGAGGGTGTCGAAAGACGCGGTAGCTGCGGTGGTATCGAAAGATGCGGCAGAGCACCTCGCGAACCCCCAGCTCACGCCCGCCGCGCTCATCGAGAAAGCGAAGGGCCAGATGAGCACAGCGCGGCAGTTCAGGAAGGATTCCGAGACGTCCGCGGCGCGCGCGGCGGCGCTTCCCGAGGGCCCGGCCCGGCAGAAAGCCGAGGCGATTGCCGAGCGGCAGAGGCTGATTGCGGAGGCGCATGAGGACAACGCGAAGGCGCTCACCCAGGAGGCCGGTGCCCGCATGTCCAAGGAGCGGGCGGAGTTCAGGGCGGAAATCGCCGCGGCGGTCAAGGAGCAGGCCGGGAAACTTGGCGTGAACGAGGCCGGTGTGGCCGCCATCGCGGAATCGCTCGCGCGTGCGCACGATTTGCACAAGCTCGGCAGGCTCGACGAAAATGCAGCGAGGCAGGCGGGTTTCGAGAGCCTCGATGCGGCGAAGAGATTTTTCGATGATGTTTCAGCCAGCCCTGAGGGGGCGGCGAAGAAAATCGCCGAGCGCGCGGCCGGGGAGGCCGAGTCGTTCAAAAGGTTCGAAGAGTCCATCGACGCGAAAATAAGGGAGAATACGAAGGACTTCCCCAAGGCGGAAAAGGATACCGCCATCGAGAGGGGGAGGAAGCTCGCCGCGGCATACGACGAGCTTTCGCGCGGGGCGAGCGAAGCGGACGTGATGAAGAGGCATGGCATCACGGCGGATGAGGCGACGTTCCTCAACCTGCGCACGGGCCTTGGCCGCGAGGATTCGGCGCCGGACATAGCCGCGCTCGCGGCGAGGCCGGACATCGCGAAAATCACAGAGGTCGGAAGGAGGCTCGGCGAGCTCTCCAGGCTCGCGGTGACGGGAAGCCCGAAGGAATATGCCGAGAGCATGACGAGGCTGCTTTCGGACATTTACGGCGGGCGCGACAAGATACCGCCTGAGATGGTACCCAAGCCCGGCGCGACGCTCTATGATACCGTGAAGGCCTCCGCACCTGCCCTGAGAAAGGCCCTCGACGGAATCCGGAGGTCCATCGGCTTCGAGGACAACATCTATGCGGCGTTCACGAGGCTGAATGGAGAGGTCGAGGCATCCCAGCCCCTCGTAGCGGCCCTGAGCGAAAGCGGCAGGATTGCGAATGAGTCCCAGGTGATAGGCGTAATCGTCCTGGACGGCGCGAAGACCTGGCAGAAGAACGGGCTCGGCTACGGAGGCGACGGTTACCAGGCGCATGACAGGAACTTCATGGGCTTCGAGGTCGGGGACCTCGGGCTCATAGTCTACATGGAAGCCGCCCGCAGGTTCAGGGGAAAGCACCCTGAGATTTTCACGAAGCTCCAGACGGCGGAGGGCGACGAAGTCGTCTGCGTAATAAGGGGAGACGTGCTCGGCAAGACGCCTGCAGAGGCGCAGGCGGCGGTCAAGAGGTATGAGGCGAGCTTCAGGGAGACGCTTCGCGAAACGACGCTCAGCCTGGGCATCAGCGAGAAGAGCCCGCTTTTCGCGGCCCTCGCCGATGTAAACGCCCATGGCGGCCTCGTCGGCGTGAAGGCAACGCCCGAGGGGGGCAGGACGTTCACCTTTGAAGGGAGGCAGTATTCCGACCTGAACGGCGCGCTGGTGGGGCTGGAGGTCGGGCACGCGCTTTCCGACCTCGGGAAGAGGCCGGGGGGTGCGGAAGCCGCCAAGGCCATAGAAGGCTTCATCGGGGACGTCCTGAAGTCGGCCCCGCAGTCCCAGCTCTCTCCGGTCAAGATTGCAAGGCAGGCGAACGATTTCAGGGTGGACGCTTATGCGACCTTCAGGATAGGCTTTGAAGGCGGCATGACTAACAACATCCGCAGGCTCGCCGAGAACAACGGGAAGGGAGTTACACACGTCGAGAACGGCCTCGCCGGCCCGAGCGTCGTCAACCAGCTCGGCCATCCGGTTACGGACGCCCTGACCGCGCACTTCCAGGATGCGCTCGTCGCTGCATTCAAGGCGAGGGGCATGGCCGACAACATAGTGATACACGCGGACGGGCCGATGACCTACGCCTTCGAGTTCAAGGGCAAAGTGGACATGGATGCGTTCCACGCGGCAGTCCAGGAAGCAACCAGAAATTTCCCAAAAATGATGAAGGAGCGGGGAGTTTCCGGAATTAAAAGGGCGACGGCATCGAGCACCCACGTCGAATCGCCGGAGAGCATAACCGGAAGCGTGAGGGAGGTCAGGGATGGCAGGGTCCAGGAAAGGGACCTGACGCTCCTCGAGAAGAGGAACCTCGCGGAAAAGAAGGCCAAGGACAGGATAAAGGCCCCGATAATAGGCGAGATGTTCCGCTACCGCGCGGCGACGAGGGGGGCCGAGCAGAAACTCAGCGCGCTCATCGCGGACGCCCACTTATATTATAGGGTGACCGAACAGGGCGTCGTGCCTGCGCACTCGGAAAAGTCGGTCCTCCGGGAGATGTTCACGGAAAACGGGAAGCTGACGGTTGATGAGAACCTGATGGCCGCGCTCGAGAAGGTGGCCGCCAAGAAGTGGGTGAGGACCGCCGAGGACCTCATCGGCCATCTGAGGGCGAGCGGCGTCTCCGAACCGGCGATAGATTCCTTCTTCAGGCAGCTTGGGTTCGAGAAGCTCGCGGCCGCGAAACAGGAAATCCGTGACATGACACCTGGGGCCAAGTTCAGGCCCGGGACGGTTTCCAACGCCGCGGTGGAGGAGTGGGCGCTCGCGGCAGGTGCCGAGGGGAGGGTGGTCGCGCCGCCCCCGCCGAAACCTGAGCCTTCCAAGGCGGCCCAGAAGGAAGCGGCCGCCGCGCCGCGCGAGGCGCCGAAGCCCGAAGCCGCGCGGGCCGAGCTTGATGGAGCGCTCGCGATTACAATAACTACCGGCGCGGAGCCGGCATACAAGGTGAAGGGCCAGGCCGGGCGGGAATACTCGAGGGCGCAGACGGAACTTGCTCGCGATATAGCCGCAGCCGCGGAGCAGATAGTCCTCACCGGAAAAGCGCCTCCTGGAATCCCCAAGGACGTGGAGCTGTCCGCGCGCGGACTTGCCTCCAATGACGCGTTCATCAAAGCCACGAACGAGAACAAGCCCGGGATGCGCAACGAGCAGATGAGGCTCGCGCTCGATGTCACCGAGGCGAGGGTGGAATGGGCCGCGGCAGGGAAAGCCCGTGATACCGCGGCAGGCGAGGCGAAGGCGCGCAACCTCGGCGCGGACGACCAGAAAATAGCGGCTCAGAACGCGGAGAGACTCGCCCTCGAATTCGAGAGGTTCAGGGCCGGCGCCCATGATGTGGACGCGACGACAGTTACTTTCTTCGAAAGCATAAAGGACGCGCCGGATGCCATGCAGAGGATTGGAGCCCGCGCAGCCTCGGAAATGACCAAAAAGAGGCTGGATGGCGCGGTCGAAGCTTCTGTCAAGGACACTACGCGCGTCCTTTCCGAGCCTGAGAAATCCGCG
>JBFLVW010000027.1:0-41229 GCA_040758235.1 Microcaldota archaeon | reverse complement strand
CCGTTCCGAAAAAGGAGATTGCGGAAAAGCCCCCCGAAGAGAAGAGACCGGAAATCGAAGAAAAGCGCGAAGTTGAAGAAAAAGAGGTAATGCGCGAGGAGAAGGAAGAGCCGGAAGAAAAGCACGAGAAGAGGAAAAAGAAGGGATTCTTCGACAGGCTGAAATCCTTATTCGGCGGCTAAAGGAATCCTGCGGTTTCTCTTTCAGATTTCCCTTTGCTTACCGGGCGAGTTCTGCCTGCGCCCAGAGCGTGGCCTGCCACCTCAGGCGGTCTTCGACCATCCCGGCTATACGAGCCGATATGCGCTCCCTCTCGTCGCTCTCGACTGCCGCCCTCAGGGCGCGATTCTGTGATTTCTGGTCCGCCTGGGAGCCGGCGAGGCCGTTCAGCGCGTTTATTTCCCTTGCGCTCAGGCGCTCCCTTGCGACAAGCTCCTTCCCCTCTGCGCTTTGCGGGTCTATCGGGCCCTGCAGCCCGGCGAGGATGCCGGCGAGCTGCATGGTGCGCTTTTTCGAGTATCTTGCAAGGGCAGGGCCGCCTGCGAGCATCTCGCGCCCATGTTCCTCGTACCGCCCGAAGACCCGGAGCTCCCTGGAAGTGACCGAATACTGGCGCATTATTTCCGCATCGCCAACCGAGCGGGAGGCATGGGCATTGTAGGCGTCCCTGAGCTGGGCGTAGCGCTGGTCCGCGAGAGCCATCACGCGGTCGGCCGGGAGCTGCCGGGGGCGCTCCGCCGAAACGAGCGGCATCCGCCCCGACCGGATTTCACCAAGCACTGATTCCGCCCGGTCGTGGTCGCCCCTGCGGAGCATCGGATAAATGGGGGAAAGCGCGTTGTCAATCTGGAAGAAGGGGCTTCCGCTCGAGCTGTGCACGCCGACAAGGTAGCTCCTGACGCCGCCCCCGAGGACCGACTTGCGGGCCTCCACCCGGGACAGGCGCCTTGCCAGCACGTCGCCGGTCTGCATAGTGTATTCGATTATCGGCGTCATTATCCAGTCGTCCCTCTCCGGGATTGTCACGCCGCGGGATGGAGAGCCGGACATGGTGATTCCGCCAGCCTCCCGGTCGTGCACATACTGGAGGAACATTCCCAGGTCCGTGAGCGCGATGCCATATAGGAACCTGCCGTCTGCGGATTCGGCGACCATATGCGCATGCCTGCCGTAGAAATCGCCGTCCGAGCCTGTGAGCCAGTATTCCCTGATTCTTGCGGGCATGCTCCCAGGCTGCGAGAGGTCGAGCGCCCTTGCGCCATTGAGCGCGGAGGACTGGACAGCGTTCTCCATCGCAACGACGAGCTCCTCCGCCCCGTCTCCGTCAGCGGGACGCGGCCCGAATTCCCTCAGGGCGACAGCCGGCATGACAGACGGCTGCTCACGCCCGAGGACGAGGTCTATCTCGCGCTGGATGCGCCAGTCGAGGTCCTGCAGGTGCTCGGAGTCGGCCCTCGGCCCCTTGTAGTAGTGGCCGTGCTCGTCGTCGCAGCCGGCGAAGCGCCGCCACGTTCCCTGGGACTGGGACTGGTATGCGATGACGAGCCGCGTCGTTCCGCCCGACGTAATGAAAATGGGCACTGCGATGTCCTCCCTCGCATCCCGGACTGCGCCGCCCATCCGTATGGGCCCGCATATCGCGATTTCCTGCTCGCCCGCGCGCATCCTCCGGACGGGCCTGAAGGCATCAGCATGGTCCCGCATGAAAGTCCTCACGCGCGATTCGTAAGCCGCTAACGTCGCGGCATTCTCCCTTAGCGCGCGCTGGGCATCGGTCGCCTCCGCGGCGCCGAGCCCCGGCAATTGCCT
This sequence comes from Microcaldota archaeon, assembly GCA_040758235.1. Taxonomy (GTDB): domain Archaea; phylum Micrarchaeota; class Micrarchaeia; order Anstonellales; family Bilamarchaeaceae; genus Bilamarchaeum. The sequence continues at coordinate 39,420 of JBFLVW010000027.1, read as the reverse complement.
CTGCACCCTGACCTGCGGGTCGAGCGGGGATATGCGCACGGTGTCGAAATCGATGGGCGTGTTAAAATTTTCCGACGTATATGCCTGCGGGTCATCCGGGGGCGGGGCTCCCTGCGCGACACCCTTGCCCGAGCCGAGAACGACCGGCATAATCGCGGGCCTCGGCGCCTGCCGCTCCCCCTCCCGAGGCCTCTGTGCCTGGGGCGGTGGGCGTGCGCCCCGGCGGAATAAACTGAGGAGAGAGTTGAGCATCCTCCTGAACACGTTCGGCCTTTGCTGCTCCTGCCTCGGGGCCCTTTCCTGCCTCGGTATCGCCGGCCTTTCCCGGGGAGCTGGCTCTTCCCTCGCGCGGACAGTTTGCGGGCCGCTCGACACAACGACCGGCGTTTCCGCTACCTGCCGGGGCTGGGACGTGTCCTGCCTTTGGGGTGCCTGAACCGGCTGTTGCACAGGCTGTTTTTGGGGTTCGGCCTGCTGCCGGGGGGCAGGCTGCTGAGCTCTCGCTTCCTGTTGCGCCCTGAGCGTCTGGTCCATCGCGTTCGCCGAAGATGAAACGGCCTGAGCGACTTCCTTTCCCCGCCTCACTTCGCCCTCCGCCTTCACCGTCGCCTCGACAACCCTCGTCGCCGGCCCTTTTTTCGGGATTTGCCGGGACGGCTGCTGGACTTCCCGCCTTTGCGCAATCTCGCGGCCCTTCATTGCGGCTTCCCTTGCGAGCGTTTCCGGGCGGACCGGCTGCCTTCTGTCCCTCTGAGCCATGGCATCACCTGAAAATCTGCCCGAATTTCCGGAGCAGGCTGAGCCGCTTCTCTATTGTCCCCCTTGCGGCAAGGAGCATGTCCCTTTCCCAAACCGAAAGCGAGCTGTGGACGCTTTTCAGCCGGACGATTCGCGGCTTGAGCGAAGCCGGGCGTTCCCCGGCCGCCTCGAATGACGCCACCGCGCTCTCGATTGCGCTCATCACGCGGTTGGAAGTGGCGATAGCCAGCTTCTCCATCTTCTCCATGTCCTCGACTGCGAACGAATAGCCATCTCCCATACTTAGATAGCTGTCGGTTAGTTTTATAATCTGTTGAGTGGAAAGCGGCCCATGGCGCTTGCCGGCATCCACCACATAACCGCCGTGACCGCCGATGCGGACAGCAACATCTCCTTTTACACCAAAACCATGGGCATGCGCATGGTGAAACTCACGGTCAATTTCGACCAGCCCTCGTCCTACCACCTTTATTTCGGCGACCGGACGGGGGCGCCCGGAAGCGTGCTCACTTTTTTCCACTGGCCGCAGATGCCTCGCTGGCGCAAGGGCACCGGGCAGGTTTCCGCGGTATGTTTCTCCGTCCCGGATGAATCGCTGGATTTCTGGGAGAAGCGGCTCAATTTTTTTGGCGTGCGGCTCAGGAAAGAGGAAAGGTTCGGGAAGGAGATTCTATCTTTCTCGGACCCCGAAGGGCTTTCGCTGGAGATATGCGGCGGCGCGGACAAGGACGAGCAGGGATGGGGCGGGGACGTGCCGCGCGAGCATTCCATCCGCGGCTTCGGAGGGGCCGCGCTCAGCGAGGAGGGGTATGAAAAGACGGCCGGTTTCGTGAGCGGCATCCTGGGGTTCGCAGGCGCAGAAGGGGACGGGGAGCGGTCGCGATACGGCGCCGGGAACGATTTCATCGACATCTTCTGCCGGCCCGACAGCCCGCGAGGGATTGTGGGCGCGGGAAGCGTGCACCATATCGCGTTCAGGACTTCTGATGACGGCAGCCAGGCGGACTGGAGGAGGAGGCTCGTCTCTGCAGGCCTCGACGTCACGCCAGTGATAGACAGGCATTATTTCCATTCTATTTATTTCCGCGAACCGGGGGGCGTCCTTTTCGAGATTGCGACGGACGGGCCGGGATTCCTCATAGACGAGAAGGAAGGGGAGCTTGGCTCCTCCCTGAAGCTTCCGCCGTGGCTCGAGCGCAGGCGAAGCGAACTCGAATCTTTCCTGCCCCCGCTGCGCATCCGGGGGGGAAAATGACTTTCATCCATGCGTATCTTCCAGGAAGCAAGGGTTCCGGCACCAGCCTGCTGCTTCTCCACGGGACGGGCGGGGACGAAACGAGCCTGGCGAAAGTAGGGAGGGAGGTCGCCCCGCGCTCCTCCATTCTAGGGGTGCGGGGGAAAGTGCGGGAAGGGCCGCATAACAGGTTCTTCCGCCGCGAGCAGGACGGCTCCTTCGACATGGCTGACCTGGTTTTCCGCGCGAACGAGCTTGCGGATTTTGTAGAAAGGGCGAAAAAAGACTACGACCTCCGCAGGCTTGTCGCGGTCGGATATTCAAACGGCGCGAACATGGCGTCCGCCATTCTCCTCCTCAGGCCGCGGACGCTCGATGGGGCGGTCATTTTCCGCGGGACCCAACCCATCGCCCCCAAAAGCCTTCCCGACCTCTCCTCGAAGCGTGTGCTGATTTGTTCCGGCAGGAACGATGCTCTCGTGCAAGCCGAAAGCGCGAAGGCGCTCGCCTCGCTCCTCCGCGAGGCCGGGGCTGACGTCACGGTGAGATGGCTCGAAGCGGGGCACGAGCTTGCCGGCAGGGACGTCCAAATAGCGAAAGAGTGGCTCGCGGAGAAATTCCCGGGCTGATGTCAGATGGCATCGGGCGTGATGTCCTCGCGCGCAAGCACGTATCTTCTCTTGAGGTCCTCGATGAGGGGGCCGATTCCCTCCTGCTTAAGGCCGAGCATCTTCACGGCGTCCATCAGCTCGTGGAGGTGCTCGCGCGAATCCGGGGAAGTCGGAAGCGGTATAAGCGCGATTTCGGCCTTCCGGGAGATGCCTGCGGCGATGCTCTCGAAAGAAGGGTCGAATTCCTTCAGGCAGCCAAGGAGCCTCGCGAGCTCCGCGCCGCTGGATATGGGATCGAGCTCGCGCCCGGTCCGCCGCACGAATACAGCCAGGGTCGCGTGGCCGGACGGAATTGCGAGCATCCCGAATCCCCGCCCGAAGAGAATCATTTTTCCGGCAAGCCCTTCGGTCAGCGCGGGTGCTTCGGCCGTGCAAAGGACGTAGGGCGCGCCCTTGATCGCGAGAGCCGCGGCAAAGAGCAGGATGCAGAGCTCCCGCCTCCTGCCGTTCCGGATGGAGATGCGGTCGATGTACATGATGTCTTCCGCGAGCATGTGGCCGTCGATTGCCCCGGCCATGCCCCCGGAGCGGTCTCTGGCGCAGATGATGAAATGCCCCCTGATGCCGGTTGCAGGCGGCCTGCTTTTTGAGAGGAGGCTCAGGGCTTCCGGGAAATCGGATGAGACCCTGCTCAGCGAGAAGAATTTCAGGCCGCCCTCGAAGACGGCCCTCCGCAGCCTGCCGCGGTCCTCCCATTCGGGGAGCTTTTCGAGCGCGGGGTTGATTTCCACCGCGAGCGGGCCGGCAGTGCCTTCCATGTGCTCGAATGGCTCCTTTTTTTCCGGCGGCGGCCCGGGGGCGATCGGCATTTGCGGCTCGGATGCTTTCGTTCCGGCGGGCGTTTGCATTTTCGGAGCGGGGAGAAGGATGGTCGCGGGCGGAGCGGTTATCAGCGACGGCGGGGCGGATTCTTTTATCATCGCCGGATGCGCCGGGGCCGCTGCCGATTCCGTTTTCGGGGCGGAAATTTTCGCAGGGGGCGCTTTCTTCTGCACGGGCCTCTTAGCGCGGGGCGTTGGTTTTTTCGGTAGCGCACGCTTCGCCCCGGCTTTTCCCTTTGCTGGTTTTGGGGGTTTTCCCGGAGCGATTTTTTTGCGCCGGGCGGGCCTGGGTTTTGCCGCCGTTCTTTTTGAGGCTTTTCGCGTTTTTGCATTCTTCTTGGGAGAAGCCCTGGCTTTTGCCATGCCATTAGAACAATGTCAAGTAATTAAAATTTGCTTCTCAATGGAGGAGTCATGGCAGAGGAGTTCGGGGACTTTCTGAAGAAGTATTTGGACGCGGTGAGGAATGGCGACAAGGCTTTCATGGCGGGGGTCTATTCGGAATGGTTCGATACCTCCGGCTTTCCCAAAGAACAGAAAGAGCAGTTTTTCCATGCGATTTTCGAGGACCTGAAGCAGGTTATTGCCGGAGCGCCTGAGGAGCCCGAGTGCTTCGGCGATTTCTGCATCGCGCACTTCAGGGACGCTGAGGGAGAGGGGAGGTTTTCCCTGACCTTCAGGAGGAAGGGGGAATCCTGGGAATATTTCAACGAGAGGAGCGGGTTTTCGAAGTTCAGCAAAGTTTATTCGATACAGTATGTGGTGGAGGGGGAGGAAAGGCTCGGCATCCTTTTCAACGGAAAGAAGTCTCCGGTCCTCATTGACATCGGCTCTTCCGGCTTCGCCTCGCTCATCAATGCCGCGCTTGTTCCGGGGGACAATGAGATTACGTTGCTACCGCCGGCATCAGGCTCAGCCAGGGTCTCGATAAGGATTTCGAGCGGGAGGCAGGGCGACATCGTAAATAGCGCGCAGGGCGACGTCCTTTCGTGGGATGGGGTTGTGAAGGGGCCGGCGAAGCTGAATTTCCGGGCGGAATGAATCATTCCGTCCGTATCCGGATGCGCCTTGTTGTGGATGTTTGTCCCATGGGCCCGGCCAGTTCAGCCCGGCAGCGAGCGCTCCCATGTGCTCCGGCGGGGAGTTCCCGCGCATCGCCGTTTTTCCAATGTAATCCCAGTCGAAGCGGGAGTTTTTATTCACTTTGGTGGCGTGAATGCGATTTCTTGCGGGGCTGGTTCCGCCGCCCGGTACGCGGCTTTTCCCCCGTGGCGATATACATGCCCCCGAAATAGAACTCCCTGAACGCCTTCAGCCGGAGGTGCCTACCGAGCGATTCCCACGGATGGCGGGAGGCCATGCCGATGTCGCCGCCGAAAGGCTCGACGAGGAGTCGCGCGGCGAGCCCGACAAGCCACCCCGGCCATTCTGGCTTCTTGAAATCGAGTATCACGAACCTGCCCCCCGGCTTCAGCGCTTGCGAGCCCTTCCGTATCACATCGTCATATTCCGGAACGAGCGTAATCGCGCATGTGGAGAGGATACCGTCTGCTTCCGGGAATTCGTAGCCGGCCATGTCGGAGCGGACGAGCTCGACGTTCTTCCATCCGTTCCTTCTTACCCTTTTTTCGGCCTCCCCGAGCATGGCTTTGGTGATGTCGACGCCGATTATCCGGCCGCGGGGGCCAACCGCCTGCTCGAGCATGGGGAAGTTGAGGCCCGTCCCGCATCCGAGGTCTATGACGGTCGCCCCGGGCCTCAGGCGGAGCTCCCCGGCTGCAAGCCTCCGGTAGTGGCCGAGCCGCAGGCCCGCAAGGAGCAGGAGCTTTTCGTCAATGTCGTAATTTCTTGCCAGGCCCGAGTAGATTTTCACCTGGTCTTTTTCCGCCATGCAGGGGTATTGGCGAGGGAGGATATAACCGTTACGACAGACCGGATGCAGGATGCGTTCAGCGCGAAGCGAGACCATGGTCGGCTTCGGCCACGGCGGGAGACGACGGTCCGCCTGCGCGCCGAGAAAGCCGCGCTTTCAGATTTTGAGCATGCCTGCGGGACACGACAGCGCAGCGGAAAATTGGGGGTGTGCGGTAGGGAAGTTTCCAGTTTCGCGTTTAGAGTTTTGGGTTCTGAGTCGTGAGTTCTGCGGGGTTCTGTTCCGAGTTCAGCAGGTTTTGCCGGACTTTCCAAGCAGTTGTGTTAGTAGGAATGTGGTTACAAAGTTTCAGACGCTATCTCGCTGGTATATTGCGATTGGTTCAATCACGATAAATGGATGTTTCACTTTAATGTCGTCGACTGTCACTTCGCGCCCTAGCGCATTCGTCAAAGTCAAAAGTGCGTTGTCAATCTCGCTCTTATTGAAATTAATTGGGGGTTCAAAAATTCTAACCTCCTGACCGTCTTTGCTTTTCTGGATTAGCCTACCGAGAATCTTTTTTGTCCCGGTGAGCCGATTCAAGTCGCGTTCTCGCACGTAGGCTTGCTTAACTTTAATAATAATTGATAGTTCGGGTTTTTTGATAATTGCAAAATAGTTTTCTTTATCAGCGAATAAACTAGTCAGGTAACTGGCAAGCAATCCTCTATTCTTATTTTGACTGAGTGTAATCATTTTGATGAGTTCATTCTTAATCGGTTTCATTTCGTGGATTGTTGCCTCAACAGGGGATAGGGCTACGTATCCTTCAAACTCGTAAAGTTTTCGTTCTTCCTTTGGATTGTCATCATGTACTAGCAGTTTTTCATTCATTAAACTAACAATTAATTTTCTTAGTAAAGTTGCATCGGTTTCCTGTTCTGAGAAGGTTGATTCGTTTTCGATCTGACCAAATTGTTTATGAACGCCAATTTCACCCTTAGCCTTAGCGATAATTTCATGACCTAGGCTTCCCTCGACGTTGGCCGAGGTAGTTGTGATTGGTCCGCGTTCTATTTTTTTGATGGTCACTTCGGTTTTGAGTCCTTCATTTAAACTAGATAGAAGGTCCACCAGTTTTTCTCTATTCACATAGTCGATTTCAAGTAAAAATTTATTCACGCCCTCGCCTCAGCTGCAATGACAACTTTTTGAGTATTTAAACGTTATTGAGGTTCGTTTCCGCGATACCATTTGACGGTCAGTCCAAGAGTGTTCAAAGCTTACTGTAGAAGCGAGGGCGTGGTGTTGGCTAAGAGCAAAGATAAATAGTTGTGTTCAATATGACCAATTATGGATGGGGGCGGGATAGAGTTCTTTCCGAATCATGTTGTTGTGGCATTATTATCATTAATGATTGTGACAAATGCAAGTGCGGAGGAGGTAGTCACCGGATGGTGTGGCCCGATTTCCTCAAGAACTCATCAAATAGAGATATTGGGTGGGGGGTATGCTAATTATGGGGTTCGTGAGGATATTACATTTATCTCATCAATAGAATATCAAGGGGCAGTAGTAGATAAAGAGCCTAGCTCAATGACAGTCACATATAATTTACCATTATTCACAAAAATAATGCCAGGCGGAAAAGATAGCAAAATAGTATGTTATGATGACCGCGGCATTTCGGGGGCATATCAGGCAAAGGTTATTTTTGACTCAATAATAAATAATACGCATATTGTTCAGATAGAGTGTAGTTTTAATCGAACTCCGATCCAAGGGAAAGAGGAGAGAACGATAAATATACTTTTTCAAGCTCAAAATTTTTATATTGCTAATGAACAGGATCTTGCATATCCGTTTAATATTTTTGGCTTATTCTCCATAGGTACAGAAACGCAGGACAGCATAGCAACGCAGAATTTATATGTGATCTTGCCCGAGACATATGAATTACAGAAAGTTTTTTCATCCCAGAATTCTCCGGTATTAAATGCGATGGATGGGAGGATAACCTTCCTTTATAATAAAGAAAATGAGTTTTTCATTCCTCAAGCGTTACAAAAAAATGGAACAAAAGAATATTTGATTTCAGAAGTTGGAAATCAAAAAAGCATAATTGGAATTTTTTCACTAGGGTGGGATACGATCATAATGATTCTTTTTCGAGGATGGGGGCCCGGAGTACTTTCGATATTTTTAATAATAATATTGAGATATTTCGGGTTTGATAATCAGGGGGTAGTGACGCTTATTTCATTTTTTGGATTTGGAACGAGTTTCTTATTTATTGGAGATTATACGCCTTTAATGGGAAATTCGATCATTAATGTCTATAATCTTGGCAAGGGAATTTTGCTTGTGTCTGTAGTAGTTTTGTTGATAAAACCGTATATAGAGACGCGAGGGTCAAATGGTAATCGATCATATCGCTAGTATACAATTTTAGGGAGTGTATAGCGTTTTCTTGCAGTTTATTTAACATCATAGGTACTGCAGTCGAGAACTCAGTGTGGGATGCAAGGAAGGGAGATTGGGCTCTGAGTGGCTGTGGCCACTTTGCCCAATTTTGCCTGAGTCAAAACCCAGGACCGGAAACCGGATGCCTGATGCGGGATGCAAGGAAAAAAATTGGGCTCTGAGTGGCCTTCGGCCACTTCGCCCAAATTTCCGTTAGGCAAGACAGGAGACCGGAAACTGGGGACAAAAGGGATTTTGGGCCCGCGCGGGATCGAACCGCGAATCTCCACTGCACTCCAGCTTTTGGGAAAAGCTGGACCAAAACCGACTTGCTAATTTTTGCTCGCCTTGCGGCTCGCAAAAATGGTTTCCCCAAAACCCGAAAGGGTTTTGCAACAGCCGGTTTTTGTCAAACTTTTTCCCAAAAAGTTTGTGAGAGTGGCGTCTTAACCAGAGTCGTCAGTCATTTAGACGGAATTCGACTACGGGCCCAAAACAGATAGCTAAGCCAAGAAAAGAATAAATAGCTGACTAATCGGGCTTTTTCCCGGCAATCACGACATAGACAGAGTTCGTCCCAGTGCCGTTGATTCCCAGCGCCGAGTCCATTTTATCCTGATAGATGCTTCCTATCGGGGAAGCGGCGAGGCCGAGGGACGTCGCTTCGAGCAAAATGTTTTGGGCAACATGGCCTGCCTCTATGTGGACAAAACGCTCCGTGTCGTTCCCGTAGCGCTCAAAAGTCCTTGACGGCTCGGAAGCTATGACAAAAACAGCCGCCGAGTCGCGCACGTGGGGCTGGTTGAATGCGGCTGCGCTGACTTCTTCCGAAAATTCGCCCTCCCGCACCAGAAACAGGCCATGCTCGAATGGGTCGTATAGGTAGATGCCGCATCCTGTCCCCTCGACGCGGTTCGGGACCACATAAACATGAAGCGGGTAGGTCGCCCCCGCGGAAGGAGCGGCCCTGAATCCCAGGCGCTCGTCAGTAATCCCTTGCGCGGCCCAGAGAAGCTGGGAGAGTTCCCCCAAAGAAAGCGATTCGTTCGAGAAAACACGCATCGAGCGCCGCTCGCGTATTGCCTCTTCGAGCGGCATGCCTGCGTGCGACGGTTCGGGAAGCATTATGACGGATTCCGCGGGATTTTCCATGCATGTCGCCGATACGGGAGGCTGCCTGCCGTAGGGAAGGTTGAAGAGGAGCAGCAGGGCAATGAAAGAGATGAGAAGCCCTGCACCGATGCCACCGCCAAAGAGCAGGGCGGCCCTCATCGGGCCCGCCTGGGGCAAGCGCATGGAATGAACCCCCCGCAAAGGAATAAATAACCTACCCGGCACCATAATTACCATGCGAATCTACTATTCACCACGATTCATGGAGCACAAGCAGCCGGCTTCAACCCATCCTGAGCGCCCGGAGAGGCTTAGCGCCATCCTGGCGGCCCTGGAGAGAAGCGGCCTCAGGCATGAGCTGGCCGAGCCGCGCGCGGCAGAGGAGCAGGACCTGCTGCTTGCGCATTCGGAAAGGCACGTCCGCTCTGTGAGGGCCCTGTCGGAGCAGGAATACCGCGAGGATACCGACACGGGGTTCGAGAAACATACCTATGATATCGCGAGGCTCGCGGCGGGGGCGGCGATGGACGCCGCCTACAATGCGATGGACACCGGCGAGTTCTCGTTCGCACTTGTCCGGCCCCCTGGCCACCATGCCGAGAGGGAGGGCTTTGGGGGATTTTGCTATTTCAACAACATTGCTATTGCGCTGAAGAACGTCCTCAGCATGGGTATCGAGAGGGCGGCAGTCGTGGACATCGACGTCCACCACGGGAACGGGACGCAGGATATCTTCCTTACGGACGGGAGGGTGTTTTTCCTTTCGCTCCACCAGGACCCGTACACAACTTATCCCGGAACGGGTTTCGCAGGCGAGAGCAGCCAGCACATCCTCAACGTGGAGCTGCCTCGCGGAACGGGCGACGAAGTGTACCTGCAGGCGCTTTCCGCCGCCCTCGAGCGGGTAAAGGCGTTCGCGCCGAAAATCGTGGGGATAAGCGCAGGGTTCGACACGTTCGTCAGGGACCCCGTCGCGGAGCTGGGAATCGAGATGAGCGAGACGTATTACAGGATTGGGGCGCTTATCAATAAAATCGACTGCCCGAAGTTCGCGTGCCTCGAAGGAGGGTATCACCTCCCGAAGCTCGGCGAGAACGTCGTCAGTTTCCTTAGGGCTTTCGACCGCCCCGGCCAATGACAGGCAGCTATTTATTCTTTCCAGCGCTCTTTTGTGCACAGCCCCGTCGTCTAGTCCCGCTTTTTAGTAAAAAGCGGGGCAAAAACGGGCGGTTGATTTTGCGCTCTGCGCAAAATCCGAAGGCAATTTTCGCCTGTTTTTGGGCTCGCCTTTTTCACCGGTGAAAACCAGGGAAACTAAAAAGGCGAAACTGACAAAGGTCAAGGATAGGGGACTTTGGATCCCTTGACAGCGGTTCAAATCCGCTCGGGGCTATTTTTGTTTTGGTTAAATGCGCTCGCTTTAGCTCGCGGGTGCTCACTTAAGGTCATTCTTGAGTTTCGACAGAATTTCTTTTCCGCATAAGTTCCAGAAGTCGACAATCTCGTTTGTGACGGCGACAGATACCCGATAGCCCCCGTAATTGGCATTGTGCCGGATTTGCCGGAAACGGTCCAGCTTTGGAAGCAAAGAGGAGCGGGGTATCTTTTCCTCTTTCAGGATTTCGATGCTCGCTTCATGGTCTTTTGGAGCATAGCCAAGGGACCACCACCTTGCGTCACCCAGCTGTCGTATGGATTCGTAGGTCTCCCTGAATATTATCGTTGATGTCTTTTCATTCAAAGGGATGGCAGTTATCGCGTCCATGTTCGCCTCGGAAGAGTTCACCAGCGACTGTGCCCGTCCCTTGTCTGGTGAAACACGGCGTATCTTTCCCATGGACAACAAGAATTCGAGGTTCATTTGGACACCTCGAGAAGGCCGTAAAGCACTACCCCGTTGGCAAGGTTAATGAACAGATTATCATCTATGTTTTTCCTGTTGAAAGCCAGGATTACAAATCTTCTTCCGAGTTCAGCTTCCATATCTTTGAATTCTTCGAATGCAAATTGCTCCGTTTCGATGTCGTCCGAAAGCTCTACAGCGATGTCGATGTCGGAATCCTTACTGTCTTCGCCCCGCCGATAGCTTCCGAATAGAACGATGCATTTTGGGTTTTTGAATCTCTCCACGAGAAATTCCGTGATGTTGGAGCGGATTATTATGGAGAGGTTATTGGCAGCCTTCTCCTTGTTGTATATCGCACTCTGCGAATTGGCGATTAGCCGGTAGACGACACCCAGGTCTACGATGGTAACAAAACCCGCTTCGTTCAGGTTGCTTATTATCCGGCTTACGGTTGATTTTGAAAGTCCGGTGAACGAAGCGACTTCCGAAAGCGTGAATTCAGTGGTTGGGTACTTGAAGAAGTGCCGCATCACGAGGAGGGTGCTCGAATAGATATCAAGCTCTCGCGTTTTTTTTCGAACACGTGTTTTTTTCATCGAACATATGTTTCAAAAAAGAATTAAAAGGTTTTCGTCTGCCAACGCGCGGAGGGAATTAGCCTGAACCGGTCGCCGTCGAAAAGCCCCTTGTCCGAGAGCTTGATGTGCGGTATCACAAGAAGGGCCATGAAGGAAAGTGTCATGAATGGCGAGTGCATCCTGCAACCCATCCTCCGCACCTTTTCCGTCAGCGCGCCGTATCGCTTCCCCACCCTAAAACCGTCCTCGCCGCTCATCAGGCCTGCGAATGGAAGGGGAAGTGAATGCATCGAACGGCCATCGAATACCGCGAGGCCGCCTTTCATTTTTATTATGGAGTTCGCGGCCGTGCATATGGATGCATCATCGGTTCCCACGATTCCGATGTTGTGGGAGTCGTGCATGACGCTCGAGCCGAAGGCGCCGCGCCTTATCCCGAAGCCCTTGATGAATCCGATTGCGGGCGGGGCGTCGCGGTAGCGGTTCACGACCGCGATTTTCAGGACGTCTTTTTTCATGTCGGGCGCGTGGTCCACGGAAACCTTGTTCGTGACTATCTCGCCGTCTATCGCTTCTATCGCAATGGTGCCCGTCCCGCCCGTGCCTGCAAAATCCCCCGGTTTTTTGGTCGTTGCCCCAAAATTGTTGATGGGCTTTTCGCGGATGCGGGGTGAGGATGCTTTTTTGCCGTTGAAAACAAGCTTCCCGTTTATCCAGGTCTGCTTCACGCTGAAGCGCCTGAGGTCCCCGAGCACCGCGATATCCGCCGCGTCCCCCTCGCGCAGGAGTCCTGCGCCAAGACGGTAGTGCTCCACCACCCGTTTCGTTGCAGCGCTTATCGCCTGTATCGGATGTATGCCGAGGGAGACCGCCTTCGCCATCGTCGCATCCAGGTGGCCCGCAATCAGGTCGTCGGGGTGCTTGTCGTCCGAGCAGAGCAGGCCCATTTCCGTCCGAAGGAGCGGGTGCAGCTCCGCGAGGTTCTTTGCGGCCGAGCCTTCCCGGACGAGAATCTTCATCCCCTTGCGCGCTTTTTCCATCGCCTCCTCAAGCATGAAGCATTCGTGGTCCGTCTCGATGCCCGCGGAAAGGTATTTGCCGAGGGCATGCCCCCGCAGGCCGGGCGCATGGCCGTCCACGCGCTTGTTGTATTTTTTGGCGAGCGCGATTTTAGCCATGATGCTTTTTTCGCGGGCGATTACGGCTGGATAGTTCATCACCTCGGAGAGGTGCGTCACATCCTTCAGCCTGAGCAGGCGCCCGGTTTCATCGGGCCCCAGCTCCGCGCCCGCCGTCTCGAAATCAGTCGCCGGAACGCAGGGCGAGGCCCCAAAATAGAACTTCATCGGAGTCCTGCGGGCGTTCCTAATCATGAACAGCACGCCGGGGACGCCGAGGACGTTCGCGATTTCGTGCGGGTCCGCCACCACCCCGATTGTGCCGTGCCTGATGGCTAGGCGGGCGAACTCGCTGGGAATCAGCATCGAGCTCTCGATGTGGATGTGGCCGTCCACGAATCCGGGGGCGAGGTATGTTTTGGGGGCGGAGGAGATTTTTTCGATTCTCTCGATTTTTTTCCCGAACGTGACGCGGGCCGGATATATCCTCTCTTCGTGGACGTCGACGAGCTGGCCGGAGATGGAAGTCATGGAACGGAAAAATCACGCAACGATTATATTTTGGGGGGTTGCATCACGCCAGAACAAGAACGAGGCCCAAAACGATGAGGATTGCGGCCGCGTACTTGGGCAGGCTTAGGCGCTCGCCGAGGAGGAAATATGAGGAGGGGACGCTGACGAGCGGGGTTGCCGCCACGATTACCGATGTGAGGGCGACGCCGAGCTCCGCGACCGAGAAAGTGTACAAAACCGTGGCGAGGAAGACGGCGATTCCCCGGACCGCTATCAGCCCGCCCTGCTCCCGTGAGGGGAGCGAGAGGTCCCTCCCCCTCGCGAGATAATATAGCACGACGAAAAGGGAGACGCCGAGCTCGAGGTAGACGGTGGCCATGTATGCCCCCAGCGCAGGGATGAAGAGCTTGATGAAGCTGTAATAGTAGCCCCAGCCGATGACCGTTATGAGGAGGTAGGCTGCGCCTTTTTCGAGCCTGAAGCTCCTGATTTCCTCAAAGGCGAGCACCATCGCGGCAAGGAGCACGAGAGCCGCCCCGCCGAACTGGAGGAGGCTCAGCGTTTCCCCGAAAAAAAATATTCCGATTGCCATCACTATGAGGATATAGGAGGTGGAAAGCGGCGCGAGGACGCTCGCCTTCCCGTGCTGGAATGCCTTGAAAAGCGCCGCGACCGCCGCCGCGCCGATGACGGACTGGGCGATGAATGCCGGTATCAGCTCCGCGGGAAACGAGAATGGGAGGCCGAGCGCGAGCGCGCCAAGGACGAGCGGCAGCACGAGCGCGGCATAAGCGTAAACTATTGCCTTGTACCTGCTTCCGCCGTCCATCGCCATTTTCGTGAGCGTGTCGGAGAGCCCGGAGAACAAGGTCGCGCCGAGAGCGAAGAGGACCATCCACTACCGCCTCGCAGCTTACTCATTTATAGCATACTGCTACGCCGGAAGCTTCCGCTCCGAGACTATCTGGAGGTTGGGGTAATGCTCAAAGACGAGCCAGCTGTCCGCCCCGCCAATGTGCCAGTCGGTCCCTTCTGCGCTGATGAGGCCGTGGTTCCCGAAAGCCTGGAGGTATCGTGAGAAATAGCCGGGGATTATCGAGTATCCGGTGTCCAGCACGGTGCGGACATCATCCGGTTGGGGATTTTCACGATATTCGGCTAATGAATCGGATATGATTCTTTCGACACGATATCGGGAGGACCGTGGCGCGCGCAGATGTATTTCAGCAAGTTTTCCATGAACCCCGAAATCATGAGGCGCTCCATTCCCGGCTTCGCGGAGCATTCTCAGAAATGCCATGAATTCCTGCAGCGCGGCGATTCTCACTTCCCGTTCGCGAAGGTCGACAACCGAAACGTCGCTGAGCGCTGCCCGGTAGACGGTCGGCGTGCCCGTCCTGAACTGCCTGGACCGCAGTATCGCGTATTTCTCTGCGCAGGGCTCGCTCGCTGTGAAATAGGTTCCGGTCCCCAGCGTGTCGTTGCCGGGCCGGTCGAACGTCTCGCATTCCGGGTCGAATTTTGTTATCCCGGAAACAGGAGAGCCGTGGAAGAGCGTGACGCGGTTGATTTGGCTGCCAAACCGAACTGTGGTCATAGATATATTAATATGATATAAAGATTTAAATCAGTACTGCCTCGCGGCATAGAGGTAAATCGTTGCCGGGCTGCCGCAGGAGACGCACTTCTTGTCCTTGGGCACCATGTCGGAGCCGAAGAGCGAGCCGCGGATGTTGGCCTGGTGCTTGTCCTTCACTATGTCGGCGCACTTCTCCCCGCTCATCTGGTCGGTGCAGAAAGGTACGCGCACGAAGCCGTGCATTTCGAGTTTTTGGCCCAGTTCCTCCATGGAATCGGCAAAGGAGAGCTTGTCCGAGAACCACTTGTCGGCCTTCAGCCGGATGCTCGCGTCTATCGATTGGGCGATTTCGTCCAGCTTCGCGTCAAGCTCCTCTATCTTCACCTTGAGCTTCTCGCCGGTGTCCCTGCGGGCGACCATCACGCTCCCGCTTTCTACGTCCCGCATGCCGATTTCGATGCGGATGGGGACGCCCTTCATCTCCCACTCGTTGAACTTGAAGCCGGGCGTGCGGTCGGAGTCGTCTATCTTCACGACGAAGCAGCAGCCTACGCGCTTCTCCGCCTCGCGGCAGGCGTCCATGACCTTTTCGCGGGTGTCCTCCTTTATTATCGGGACTATTACGACCTGCACCGGAGCGAGGCGGACGGGGAATACCAGCCCCTTGTCGTCCCCGTGCGTGGATATCACCGCGGCGTAGATGCGCGATATCGCCGGGCCGTAGCAGGTCTGCCACACGTATTCCTCCTTCCCTTTTTCATCCGTATATTTGATTCCGAAAGCCTTCGAAAAATGCTGCCCCAGCATGTGGGTGCTCGGAAGCTGGAGGGCGCGGCCGTCGGGCATGAGCGTGTCGGCGGCGAAAGTATCTTCGGCCCCGGCGAACTTGTCCCACTGGGGCCTCTTGAAGAACAGGAAAGGCACGCCGAAATGGTTGTGGATGACCTGCTCGGCCATCTCCATGTCCTCGCGGACCTGCTGCATGGCCTGCTCCCGGGTCGCGAAGCAGTCGTGCGCCTCTATCCAGTGGAATTCCCTCGAGCGTATGAACGGCTTCGTGGCCTTCGTCTCGTGCCTCCAGACCTGGCAGCGCTGGTAGAGCTTGAGGGGTAGGTCGCGCGTCCCGTGTATCCAGAGGGCGTACATCGAGTACATGGCCGTCTCGCTTGTCGGCCGCATCGCGTAGCGCTCCTCGGTCGGGTGCGCCCCGGCCTGCGTAACCCAGAAGACTTCGGGGACGAATCCCTTGACATGGTCGCTCTCCCTCGTCAGGTAGCTTTCCGGGATGAGCGCCGGGAAGAGCGCCGGGACGTGGCCGCGCGCCTCGAGAATCGCCTCGTACATCGCGTACATGCGGTTCATCGTCATCACGGCCCACGGCATGAAAACGACGAACCCCTTGATGCCGTAGCGGATGTCGCAGAGCTGCGCCTCCTTGATGATTGAATTGTACCACTCCGAGAAATCTTTCTTGTCGAGCTTCATGGGAATACAGGCTCCAGTATTGCTACTTCGATGGATTTAAGGAGGTCGAATAGGGATTCGAAAGGCTCCCTCAGCGCAAAGGCGACGAGGAGGAGCGAGACAGCGAGGATGAGGGCCACCGCGAGGTTGCCCTTCTTCAGCTCCGCGAGCTCGTCCAGGTCGGGCGTAATGCGGTCAATCACGTTGATTGAGAGGAAAACGACGAACGAAGCCGCGCCAAGCGCGATGATATAGTTGACGAAGGTGATGAGCATCAGCTCAAGCGTGAAGACGATTGCCCCGGCGCTCGTGTCCGCGCCGTCATTGAGCGGGGAGATGACGCCCGCGCCTATGGCGAAGACCGCCTCGACGATGCGGCTCTCGCACAGCAGGATTACCGAGGCGACGACCGCGGCGAAAAGGATGCCGAGGGCGAGGTTGCCTTTCTTTATCTCCTTCCACTCGTCGATGCGGGCTGTCATGCGGTCCACGAGCGAGATTCCGGTATATACCGCTCCCGCCGAAAGGACTATTGCCGCGAAAATCCTGACAAGGGAGACGATGAGATGTATTAATATCTCCTTGGCCATGTATCCAAGGATGGGAGGCATTTGTTTTTAAGGGGAGTGTCGTCATGGCGAGGGACGAGCAGGGTTTCCTTGAAAGATGCGCCGAGGCGCGCCGCATAGCATTCTCGTTCAGCGACCCGCTTATCGTGCACCACTATGACGCGGACGGCATCAGCTCCGGCTCGCTTGTCATGAGCGCATTCAGGAAGGAAGGGAGGAAGGTCCGGAGCGAGTGCATAAAAAAGCTCGATGATACCGCAATCGAGCGGTATTTGGGTGCCGGAAACGGGAAACGGGAGTCAGAGATAATTTTCGTCGATTTGGGTGGCGGGAACAAAAGGGTGAACGAGCTGCAGGACGTCGTAATAATAGACCATCACCAGACCGAAGGCATAGGAAAGCCCCAGGCGAACCCGCTCCTGTCCGGGCTCGACGGGGGGACCGAGCTGAGCGCTGCATCGACCGCATACTGCGTGTTCAGGACGGACGCCGACCTTGCGGTAGTCGGAGCCGTCGGGGACATGCAGCACCCGCTTTCGGGAATGAACAGGTGGGTTTTGGGGCAGGGGGAAGGGAGCGGAGAGGTGAAAGTCGAGGATGACCTCAGGTTTTACGGAAGATACTGCAGGCCGCTCGTGCAGTTCCTGGCATATTGCGACGAGCCTTTTCTTCCGGGGATAACATACAGGGAGGACAAGGCGGTGGAGCTCCTTTCCGAACTTGGCATACCGCTGGAATCAGGAGACCGGGGGCCGGCTGCTGGAATGCGCGTGTATGCGGACCTCGATGCGGACGAGAAGAAAAGGCTTGTGAGCGCGCTTGCGAGGATTACGATGGCGAGCGACGGCTCCCGCCTCATCGGGGAGAGCTACGTCTTCCCCGGAAGGCCGCGCAACGAGACTTACGAGGCGAACGAGTTCAGCACGCTACTGAACGCATGCGGAAGGCACTCGAAGCCGGAGGTGGGCGTGAGGGTATGCCTTCGCGACGAGGGCGCATACTCCGAGGCGAGGGCCCTCCTCTCGCTCCATCGGAAGATGCTCAGGGAGGGCGTGGCGTTCGCCGCATCGAATCTTCAGGATTTGGGGCCGTTCTACTTCCTGGACGCGCGGGGAGTCATAGAAGAAGGGATAATTGGCGTGGTGTGCGGCATGTGCATGCGCCAAGAATGGAGGAAGCCGGTGCTCGGGGTGTCGCTCGGCGATTCCGGGACCCTGAAATTTTCGGGGAGGGCCCCGCGCGCGCTTGTCGAATCCGGGCTCAACTTGGGCGCTTTGATGAAATCCGCTACCGAGGAGCTCGGGGGCGCCGGAGGCGGGCACCGGATGGCGGCCGGCGCATCGATACCGGAAGAGAAGCTCGAGGGATTCCTGCTCCTTGCGGGAAGCTTCGTCCAAAATCGTAGTGCCGGAAGCAAGGTTTAAAAGCGTGCCAGCCATTGATGCTTCTGATGAGGACCCTCACTCCAAGGACTTTGCCTCCGAAGAAGGAAGGCAGGTCCCCCGAGCGCGCTTCCAGGCTGAGAGTAAGCGGAACCATATTCAAGCCGTACATTTCCCGGAAGAACCCGATGAGGTTCACAGACCACGCCTACAACCGCGGGGCGAAGGGCAAGCCCCCGAACAAGGCCGAGAGCGTGGTCTGCGGCTCGCGGTGGAACTACTTTCAGATGAGCGGCAAGGTCACGCCGCTATTCTCGAGGAGCCACGACGAGGAGCGGCGCCCGCCCCAGAGCGGGACGATGAGGGGGATAGAGTTCGAGCGCGGGGTGGATGTAAATGCGGACCATGACGGGGGCCGTCGCGATAGCGGGGCTGAGGGGAGGGGGGAGGGCGCCGCATGGCGCCCGATAAAAAGGGCCGCGAACGACAGGAGGTGGGATTCTTTCGTGCACGTTCCGCCCCGGGCCGAGGCGGGCGAGCTCGCCGAGGTAGTCCACATCAGGAAGCACCCGCAGTTCAGGCCGCTCAGGCTGGTTCGGGGACACCTTATGGGCGCGGCGCCTGCCGAAATAATAAGGATACGGGGAAGTGATGAAAGAGAACAGGCGCGTGCGAATCGCTCCGGCAGCGAAAGCCGGATGGCTTCGGAAGGCGATCGCCCGGACGTGCAATCTGCCGAAACGGGGACGTGGATTCACGAACGAACGCTCGCAGGTGCCGAATACACGACCGCACCGGATGGCGGCGAGAGAGGCGCGCACCCGGCGTATCCCCAAAAACGCGAAAACGCCGCAGCATTGCAGAGGCCATCGGCTGCTCACGTCTCCGGCTCAGTCCGAAACCCGAAGACGATAACAGCGCATTCGCCATGTGCCCCCGTCTCGCATACAGAAATCAGCCCCGCCTCCAGTGCTCCACGCCGGGACGATGTGGCACCGGTTCCGGTGGGCCCCCTGCCTGAAACCGGCTGCCATGGGGCTGCACCTCCATCGCCTGAAGGCCGGATGCAGGAGGCAGGATGCCGGATGCCGGGCCCTCGCCGCGGGCCGGGCTACATCTCCTCAAGAAGGAGGAAGGCGTTCCAGCTCAAGCGCGCCAATTCCGCGGCTCCGGGCCCCGAGCAGTGATTACTCCATTTTTGGTTATTTTCCGCGACAAAAAACAATCTATTAAAATCATCCACAGGATATCCCAGCATGGCCGATGCCGACGCCTGGCACTCCGGGAGCACAATCAAGGACCGCAGCCCCATCACCGAGGCGAACATAGGCGCAATCGAGAAGGAAAACCTCGAATTCGCGAACAGGCTAATCAGCGCGCTCGAGGGAGCGATAGCGGCGTACGAGAACGCCAGTGAAAAGCCCCCGGAGCTGCGGGGGAAATACGAATCCTTCAAGAGGCTGCACGAGGAGGTGTCGGCATGGCTGAGGGACATGCTCCATGGGATGAATGCCGGGATGACCTTCGAGGAGAGGATGAGGATGCTCGAGCGGTTCGTGAAAATCGGCCTCAGGCAGACGGCGGGTGCATGAGCTGGGCGGCGAACAGAGGGTGAAGGAGCAGGCTCCGCAGGAAGTGCCGAGAGTCCAGCCCCAGCCCGCCGCGCCCCCCGCATTCGCGCCGAGGGCGGAGGACCTCAAGGGAAGGTTCTTGGGTTTTGAATACAACAAGGCAGACGGAATCGTGGGGAGTTTCGTCGCGAGGGCCGAGGATACGAGCACGAGGATGCCCCTCTCGAGGGATACGCTCACAGAGCACGGCAACCGCATCCGCAAGGAGATGGGCGGGTTCAGCGGCGGAGCCCTCGAGAGCCAGGCCCGCGACACTGCCGCGCATTTCGACAACGCCGAGCGGCACATGCGCGAAGGGAGGACCGACCTCGCACAGAGGGAATACAACATCGGCGTCCAGCGGGCGCAGGAACTGCGCAGGATGAGGAACGCGGATTTCGAGAACCAGCCCGAGCCGGTCCAGCGGGCGATGCTCAGCGTCTGGCAGCGTGCGGGTGCCGGCGGCGAGGGCTGGTCCGACTCGCTTTACAGCGGCGTGCATTTCTACAAGGATAACAGGGTGTCGCTCGACTCCGGCACGCCCGGCATGGCGAACGCGAGGGACGGGCTCTTTGGATACATAACGAATATAGGCGAGCGGGCGGCGGCGGGGGAAATCGCCACGCAGGAGGCCATCGACGCCGCCGCGAGGGCCCTCATGCAGGTGACAAGGCCCGTGCAGGAGATATTCGCTTTCATACACCAGTCCGACGCGTTTTTCCGCTCGGTTTCCCAGGCCAAGAAGGACAAGGAGTATTTGGTGGCTGTAAAGGAACTCGAAGAGGAAGTGAAGAAGCTCAAGGAGAAGATGGAAAGCGGGGAGGCGTCTCAAGACGAGAAGGACAAGGCCGCGGCGGCCCTCGCCTTCGCGAAGGCCGCGGAGGAGGACCTCGAGGGCATGCCGGCCGACGCCCGCGGGCCTGCGAGCGCGATTTATGCGAGGGGAATCCGCTCGATGCGGGCCGGGAAGGCGGAGGAGGCGCGCATACAGAAGACGCTCGCGAAGAGGTATGCCGCCGAAAAGGACCCGGAGAGGAAGGAGGAGCTTCAGAGGTTCAGCCGCTGGCTGGAGGAAGGGAAGGTCAGCCCGGCTGATATGAAGGCCATGCTCGGACGCGAATCGGTGCTTGCGAAACTGGCCGTGATTTCCCTGGACGGGAAGAAGCTCTACGAGAAGGAGGTCGCAGACATACGGAAGCTCGACCGCGAGGCCGCGGCGGCGATGAAGAAGGCGGACGAGCTGCGCGGGCAGGTAAAGAAGCTCCGGGAGCAGGGGAAGGCCGCGGAAGCGAAGAAGCTCGAAGCCGAGGCCGAGCGCCTCGAGAAGAGGGCGAAGGAGCTGCTTGGAGCCGCCGACAGGAAGACGAAGGGCCTTGTGGAGCTCGCTTCGCTCGAGAGGGACCTGAGGCAGAGCGGCGCTCCGGAGCCCGTGCTCAAGGCCGTGCGCGCCGCATACAGGTTCTACGGGACCGCGAGCGAATGGAGGGCGAAATTCTCCTTTGCTGCCGCAAAATTGTTCTCGCAATACCGCGACCTCGCCAGGGATTCGAAGGGGAAGGGGCTTTTCGAGGCGCTCGGGAAATTCATCGGACTCCTTGCAGGCCCGAAGGAAGACCAGGAAGTGGAGAAGGGGCTCGGCATCAAAAAGGGCGAATGGCCTGCCGACAAGGCGAAGGGACTGGTCGGGACCGCGCGCTCCAACGCGAGGGCTCTCGAAGCGAAGAGGCTTGTCGCGGGCCTCGAGGAGGCCGGAGCCCCCAAGCCCCTCATCGATGCGGTGAAGGGCGCGGCGAAATGGTTCGGGATGAAGGGGCAGGAGTGGCGCGGAGAGAGGATATTCTCCGCCGCGCGCTTCTTCCTGCGCAGGAAAGGCATGCTCGCCGAAAAGAAAAACAAGGGGCTGCTTGACGGGCTGCTCTCGTTCGTCGCCTCGGTCGCGAAGCCGGAAACAGGCAAGGAGAAGGCGGATGCGGAATTCCGGGGCCTTTTAAGCAGGGCCGGGCCTGTGCCCGCAGGGACTCACAGGGTCCAGCCGGGGAAGGAGGAGGCCGGACCGGCGGTGGCGCCGCAGCCCCCGGTGGAGAAGCCGGTTCAGCCAGTTAAGTTCGCGAGCCTCGTGAATCTGCGCGGGAGAAGGGCGCAGGAGGCCCGGTCCCAGGCCGGCGAGAAGAAAAAATCGCTCGAGGACGGGGCGAAGAAGCTCGAGGAGCTTCAGTTCCCGGCAGAGATACTCAAGGGCATGCGGGACGCGTCCGCGTACATAGGGACCGCGGAGGAGTGGAAAGCGGACATGGTGATTGCTGCCATGGGGCTCATCATCAAGAACAAGGATACCCTCCTCAGTCCGGCGGGCATGCAGCTCCTTTCCGGGGCGCTTTCGTTCATGTTCGCGGCCCTCGAACCCGGCGCAAAAGTCGGCAAGGATGATGCGGACAAGTTCATTTTCAGCTTCGCCGAAAAGGCCGTCAAGCTCGCGAAAGACGAGAGGGAGGCCAAGGAAAGAGCGCTCAGGGGAAACAACGTCCAGCTTCTTGAGCTCAGCGCGAAGGCGCCTCCGGAGCTCCTCCCGTTCATCGACAAGCTGGCGGCGGACAACGACGCGCGCATCGCGGAGCTGAAATCCGGGAAGAACCTTGGCGACGACGTCTACGGCCCGTTGATGGTGCGCTTCGGGAAGCTCAGCGAAGTAATTCCCGCGCTTGCCGAGCTGAAGGAATCAGACCCGGCGCTCTACAAGGACGCGCTAGCCGCGTATTCGAACGCTTTCAGCGCTTATGACAATACGGGAGACCCCCGGCTGTTCGACTTCATGATTTTCGCAGCCGAGCAGATTCTGAGATATGCGGGGAAAGACAAGGCATCGAAGGCGAAGCGCGCCGAGCTGCTGAAGTATTCCGGCGCGGTAGCGCAGGCGAAGAGCGCGGATGAAACAGAGGCGCCGAAAAACGAGCTGATAACATATCTTTCGAAATCCCTGTCCGCTGAAATAGACTCGCGGGCCGGCAAATACGGCAAGGACACGGCGGATGCCGTCAAGCCCCTCGCGGACGGCCTGGGCTCCTTCGCCGCCGACCCGGCAAAATGCGACATATCGGCGCTCGCAAGGGGCAGGGCGGCGCTCGAGATGTTTTCGAGGATGGACGCCAGCTTCGCAAGGAAGATGGATGCCGATGTGAGGAAGGGCGGGCTCGCGTTCTACAACAGGGCGCTTGCCGCGCTGTCAGGCGGCGGGGAGATGGAGCTTGCCGCTGCGCACGGCTTCCTTGCGGAGGAATACCTGAGCCCGGGCAAAAAACCCGCGGAACGGGGCGAGCTCGAATCCCTTTCCGCAGGTCTCGCGAGCGACGCCTCTAAGCTGGGCATGGTGAACGGCTACCTCCAGCTGGACCAGAAAATCGACGAGTACGAGAAGGCGGCGAAAGGCCCGCCAAAGGAAGCGAGAGCTCAGATGGCGCAGGTGGCTTCGCTCCTTAGGGAATACCGCACGAAAATCGTCAATGGGGAAAGCATCGCCACGGAAGGCCAGATAGCGGCGGAGGGGGCGCGGATTCGGAAACAGATGGAAAGCGACCCCGACCTTGCCGGAAAGATTGCGGCATACGCCAAGGAGCGTTCCATTTCGGTCGATGATGCGATAGCCGCAATAGCCCGGGGTGAGGCGGACCAGAGGAAGCTTTCCGCCCTCACCGACATCGGGGATTCCATTCCGAAGGCGTTTGGCAGGGCGCGCGGCAAGGAGGAGCGCAGGGGAGTGGCGGAGATATATGGGTATTCCATCGAAGCCCTCAGGTCCGGAACGCTCGAGGACGCCGCCATGTATTCCTCGGCTGCGGCGATATATTCCGACCTCGATGAGAAGGGCGACCGGCAGAGGGTCCTTGGCATCGCAAGGCAATACGGGAAAAACGAGATAGAGGGGTCCGTCGCGCGGAATGTGCTCATGGTGTATGAGCAGCGGGTTCGGTATGAAGGAACGATAAAGGATGCGGATAAGAGAAGGAACGCTTCCGCATATTTCGACCTCGCTCTATTCGCGGCATGGAGCGGGAACAAGGACGACCTCCAGGTCTCCCTGGAACTCGCGACAGGCTACGCGAAATGGGCCGCGCTCGACGCGAAAAGCCTGGGAAAGGACCTGCAGGCGAAGCGGGAGGACGCCCTTACTTTCGTGGAAGGGACGCTCGGCGATTTCAAGTGGCTGGGGAGAAAGCGCCTCGCCGACATCCATGAGGATAAGTTCAAGCCCCAGGAGGGGAAGCTGAATTCGGCCGCCTCCGCCATAATCGCCGGGACGCCGCTTGCGGATGCCCTCGGCAAAGGCGACTTGGACGCCGGGATTTCCGCTCTTGAGGACATATCAGCGAAAAACTCCAGACACCTCACGGCTTACATGGATGCGGAGAGGCTCCTGAAGATAAAGAGGGCGGAGGAGTTCGACAAGTCCAGGATAAAGAAAGCCCACGAATATGCAGCCGGGAAGCAGCAGGATGCCGAACGCAGGCCGGGCTACGAAATGCTCGCCCAGTACTATGCGCGGACCAAAGAGGTAGCGGATTCTGAGTTCGTCTCGTCCCAGCTCGGGGAAGCGAGGAGGCTGCTTGAAGAGGGGCGAAAGCATATGGACGAAGCCCTGCGGCTGAAGGCCGAAGGCGACAAGGCCGCCATCGCGGGGGACAAGAAGACGGCGGACGGCCTTTACGCCCAGGCGGCCAGTGAAGCCCAGACCGGCGACCGGATGATAAGGAGCTCGGATGCCATCGTCGGGGGCATCCTCAGCCTGGAGAAGGGGCTGAAACTGAACACGAAGCGCCGCGACGACGGATGGCTTGACCTCGGAATCGGC
Source organism: Microcaldota archaeon (assembly GCA_040758235.1). Lineage (GTDB taxonomy): Archaea > Micrarchaeota > Micrarchaeia > Anstonellales > Bilamarchaeaceae > Bilamarchaeum. Next base: position 15,002 of record JBFLVW010000027.1, on the reverse strand, counting down.
ATCCGGACCTACGCCGCCGTTGGCAGGGGAGTGGATGCCGATGAATACGGAATCGTCATCATGCGCGAGGGCGAGGCCGTGGCCGCCGATGAGAGACGGACGCGCCAGCTCGCCGCGCAGGCCGAGTCCCACGCCGTGGAGGGGACGAAGGAGGTGTCCAGGCAGGAAGCAATCCAGAAGAGAAGGGACCAGTCGATAGCCCGTGCCAAGAAAGAGATACACGAGGTCAACCTGAGCAACGCCGAGCAGATAGTGGGCGGCATCATCAACCTCCTGCCTGAGGGGGAGCGGCAGGCGTATCTTGACAAGCTGAAATGGCTGATTGAGCAGAAGGACACCAAAAAACTGCAGGAGCTGTACGTAGAAGTGGGGCTGAAGGCGGGTGTGCCCGTCACGGAGGAAGCGGAGTACACGAAATCGAAAGCGTTCATCGAGAACAGGATAAATCCGCTCATCGAACTCCTTCCGGAGAAGGAAAGGCAGGATTACCGCTACCGCGTCAAATTCGCATTCGAGAACGGCGAGATGAAGGAACTCACGAAGATATACATCGAGCTGGGACAGAAGGTCGGGCCGAAGTCCAGGGAAGAGGTTTTCATCTACGACATCGATGGTGTGGAGAGGGACTACAAGAGGGTCGTTGGCCTGTACTGGAACGAGAATTTCCGCGATGGCGAGAGGAGGGCGGGACAGGCCAAGTTCTTCATGAGGGGGAATTTCGACGCCGCTTCGTATTTCATAGAGGAGCGGAGGTTCGCGAAGGAGGCTGGAAGCGGATACGGCGGCGAATTCGTGCCCCCAGGGACCCCCATAACTGCATCCAGGGACAGCATCAACGATTTCGGCACCCCGTTCGGACCGGGAACGACCGACCTGATGAGAAGCTACGAGATCGGAAAAATGCTCATCAGCTATATGCCTCCGGGAAGGGAGAGGGATGCGGAGCTGGCGAAGCTCGAGGCGCTCTACAAGAAGGCGCTGGAGGACAAAGAGGCGGTTTCGGGGAGCAAAATCGTGTCCGGCGAAGTGAAGGCCTCCGACCTTCCGGCGCTCACCGCGAAGGCCGACAAATCGAGCCAGGACCTCCAGGCTTACGTGGAATACGAGGGAGGGCTGAACGACAGGGTGAAGCACAATGGCAGGAACGTTTCCCTGCTGCTGTTCGAGGGCAAGCCCGTATTCTTCGACGCAAAGGCCAGCTACGAGAGGATAAACCAGGCGAAAAGGATGTATCTGAGCGGAAACCACCGCGGCGCGCAGAAAGAGCTGGAAGATATCGAACTCGGCGCAAGGAGGGACAGCGAAACGCAGAAGCTGGACAACAAGGCGATACTTTCAAGGAAGAAGAGGTGGGAGAACATACTCGCCGCGGGGAAAGTCGAGGAGCAGCTCCTTGCACCCACGGACAAGATAGAGGACAGGGAGGAGAGGGCCAGGGCCGAGGACAGGAACGACGCGATGGGAGCGGTCGTGAATTCCATCAAAGGCAGCTACCTCCGAATGGCGAACGGCTGGGAGGAGATGGTCAATACCGCCCCCCTGGACCTGCAGGAAAAAGGATACCTCTGGCAGGAGCGCCAGACGCGTGGCGGCTGGAAGCAGGCGGAGGAAGCATACCTGAACGCCAGGGACTCGATGGCGTTCGGGAAGGCGGACGCGCTGAGCATCAACACGGCCATGGTCGGCGACATTTTGTTCGCAATGCCGGACAGCATGAAATCGAAGACGCTGAGAAACGGGAAAAATTACGAGGACATGGCCAACTACATCTGGGAAGGCAGAGACGAGCGGGAGAGAAACCAGAGGGCCGCGCAGTTCTTCCAGGCCCTGCAGGACAACCCTGAGGATTTCGCGACGATAATGCCGACGATAAGGAAGAACGCCAAGGAAGGGCTGAACAACACGGCCGAAAATCAGCTCCCGCAGTGGGAAGCGTATGCGAGCGGGGCGATGGCCGGGAAGAGGGAGGTGCAGAGCGGATACGGCAGGGCGTACGCAATGATACTGGCGAGGAAGATGGGGGACGAGCTAGCGCTCGCCGATTCGTCGCAGAAGGGGCGCAAAGAGAAAAGCAGGACAATGGATAAGTATTACACGGCCGGTCCGGTATACAATGCAAAGACTTATCACGGCCACAGGAACAACGCGGCGTATGCGGGCGAGGCGGCGATAGCGGCCACATGGCCGGAGTACGATTACAGGTTCCTCGACCTCCTCACAGACAAAACCAGGATAGAGGCCCCGATATACCAGTTCAAGGGAAGCAAGGAACGGTCATGGTATGACGACCAGCCTCTCGTAGTCATGATAAACGAGCCCGGCCAGCACAACAGGTGGCAATGGAACTGGAGCCAGTGGGACCGCAGGGCAATAAGCTTCGGCGACGAGCTCGCCAATGTGAACCGGCGCATGGGCCTGGAGCTGAGCGCATACGCCTCCGCCGACTTCGTGAGCTTCGGGTATGACCGCATAAGCAACAGCGACTACTTCAGAAACGTCGCGGATGCGCAGACTTTCCTCGAGCTTGGAGTGATAGGGATAAGGAGGTCGGAGGACAAGGAACAGTCGGCCGCGGGGAAATTCGCCTACAAGTACGAGGTGTGGCAGGGGAGCAGGGAGGACGCGCAGATGGTGTCCAAAGCGTATGAGCAGTTCAGCTTCCTGCGAAACGCGCTCATCGGAAACACGATGGGAATCGACATCTTCTTCGCAGGCGACCAGAACGACTACTACATGCGCGTCGGGGAGAGGATGACGCATTTCACGAAGGCCGCGGGGCTGTCGATGGGGATGGACGAGTATTCCATCCCCGAAGTCACCATGAGGTTCCGGCAGATCAAGCCCCTTCCGGGGTCGTATCTGCCCCTGTCTGAAGCGGACCGGAAGGAATACGAAGCCAGGGTGGAGGCTGAGAGGAAGGCCGAGATAAAATACAATTTCGAGGCAGGGAAGGCGTGGGTCAAGGAAGGAGGAACCTGGAAGGATTCGGACGAGGAGACGAACAAGCACGTCAAGGACATGAAATGGATGCAGAGCGCGCAGAACACAACGCTGTTCGTGGTGAAGATGGTGCGCATCGCGGGCCAGTTCGCTGCGAGCCCGTTCACCGGCGGCGTTTCCGGCGCCGCGGCAATCGCTGAGCTCACCGTCGAGGGCGCCTCCGCCGCCTATGAATACTACAAGCAGGAGGGCGGCTGGGAGTACATGTCCGGGAAGGAGAAGGGCTTCTTCGGCCTGCAGGTCGTGACGACGGTCCTGACGCCTGTGCTCCCCGGCATCGGGAAGTGGCAGCAGGTCAGGGCGGCCGCGACCGAGGGGGTCATGATTCTCGGAGCCGGGGAGACGATGACGCTCACTATGGGCCAGCGCATGGTCTCCTATGCCGGCATCGGGATGATAGGGATAGGGACCGTCCAGGGGCTGTGGAATTACAAGGACATCCTCAAGGCCGTCGAAAAAGGCGACATGACATGGTGGGAGGCGGCGGCGCAAATCGGCTCGGTCGCGCTCCCGATAGTGCAGACGGGCCTCCACTCCTACCGGGCCTCGGTCGGGATGAGGACCGGGATACCGGCCTACAGGCCGAAGTGGCTGCAGACAGTCGAGGCGCTGACGCTCGGAACCCCATGGGACGCCGCAGATGTACATGCCGTCGCGAAAAGCTATGCCTCCTACAAGCGGGAATTCCGCAAGCTTCCTGTTGCCGAGCGCGACGCTTACACGGCATACAAGGCGAAAAGGGGCGTCGAGTTCGCCCCCGATGCCGAGAGCCAGCTGATAAAGGACTACCGGGCGGCGCGGGAGTCGGGAAAGGCCACCAGCTTCGAAAATTACGTCGAGAACGACCCGGGCGCTAAAAGGCTGTTCTATGAGGCGTCCTACACGGCACTTGCCGGCGGCAGAAAAAGCGTCTCAGCGATGAGCGACTACGAGTACGTCTATGCGGAGCAGAGGGCCCGCGGCGCATCGAGGGACGAGGCCATAGCCGGGTTCTTCGCATACGAGCAGTCGCTTAAGCGCTCGCCCCAGGCGAAAGCCAACGAGGAGGCCTTCCACAAGGTGAGGAGGGGGGAGAAGAGCGCGTCCGAGCTTCCCATCGAGCAGAAAGCGTACGTTGATGCGAGGAAGTCCGGGAGGAATGTTGACGAGTCGATGGCCGCATATGATAAGTCTCTTGCGGAGAAGCCCCAAAGGGTCATCAAAGAGCTGGATGAGGCGCGGAAAGCCGAGGCGCAGAAGCTGGAAAGGGAGGAGCAGGGCCGGCTCGGCCGCGAGCTCGAGACTACCGTCACATCCATCGCCGCGGGTGAAGGGGGCAAAGTGTACACGATAGGGAGGAATGAATCGGCCATCAACTATTCGGAGGAGCATTTCAGCGCCGCAGTCGGACTAGTATATTACGGAAAAAGATACCTTGAAGCAATCCGGGGAGGTGCGGCATCCGACAAGGCAATCCTCAACGTGCCGGAGGCTTACAGGAAAACCGTCCAGGAGCTCGCGGGCAGGCCGGAATTCGCCGATGCGGCAGAAGGGAACAAGTCGGGGATGATGCTCCGCCTCGCCCTTGCGAAGGCGCGCGACCTGGAGAGCCTTTCCTCGAAGCCCGAGGTGGCCAAGGCGGCATACGCGACAGAGGCCGCGCTCGCCATCAAGGATTATACGAACAACCATGAGGACCTGGCCTTCATGGCGAAGGGCTGGAGGGAGCAGGCGCAGGCAGCGAGGACGAAGGCCGCCGAGCTCGAGAAGCAGGCGGCTGCATCGAAGGGCGCAGAGGCCGAACTGCTCAAGAAAGGGGCCGGTGCCCTGACCGAGCGCGCCTCCGCCCTGGAATCGGCTGCATCTAAGCTCGAGGCGGAGGCCGCGAAGCGCACCAGGCCGTTCGTTCCCTCGGAGCATGTCGGCGCGAAGCGGTTCGCCGAGCTCCACCCTCTGGAGAGGGACGGCATAGTGCAGGTAACGCTGCCGGACGGCACGGTCGTGGAGAAGCCGGCATACCATAACATAGCGCACAGCGAGAACGTGGCGAAGATGGCCTATTCTCTCGCGATGAACAGGCCGTTCACGGAGAATGACGCCAGGCTGTTCGGAAGCAGGGAGGAGAAGGCGACATTCCTGGCGCAGGTCGGCATGCTCCATGACCTGGACCCGGGCAGGCTGCCCGGCAAGGCCGCGCGCGTTTCCGCCACGCTCGAATGGATGGATTCCGCCGAGGGGAAGAAGCTGATGAAGGACAGCTTCGGGTGGGACCCGGATTCCGCTGACCCGCTGAAGGCCGAGGACGGCAAGCGGAAAATCGCCATGGCGAAAGCCATGATACAGCGAACGGAGTTCCCCTTCGATAACGCTAAAGTCGGGGAGAAGACGTCATTCGGCTTCCCGCGGGGGGCCGTCCCGGTTTACGAGAAGGACGCCAACACGGTCGATGCGGGCTCGAACGGCAGGATAGCGAACAGGTACGCGGAGAAGTCCCCGCTGGCGCTATATGAGGAGTACCTATCGAAGATGAAGCCGGAGGAGATGCGGTTCGTAATGGAGGAGGCTCCCATCCTTTCGGAATACGCGGACAAGTCGAGCTGGTACGTCGAGAACAGGAAAACGGCGCACGATTCTGTCAAGGGCCTCGGCACCGAGTCCCCGAATGACATGTTCTACGGAACGAGCGGATTCCTCAAGGCCGTCGGCCAGGGAGGGAAGGGGGGCAGCTTCAGGCTGGATTACGAGATCGCCGCGAAGTTCGGGGTGGAAGTGAAATACCCTGTCATCGACGAAGTGCTCGGGATGATGGGGAAGAAGGCGAAGGAGAACTGGAAGGCGAACATCGAGATGTTCGAGAAGTTCGCCGCCGAAGGGAACGACGCCAGGAAGCAGGCCAAATCGCTCGTCGGGGAGGACGGGAAGCCCCTCTTCGATGAAAAGTCGGAAGCAGGGAAGAAGGAGCTGGACAGGATTGCGATACGGGCCGGACAGCTCGCAGCGGGGGCTGAGGAAGTGGCCCTCAAGGGCGATTTCCCGAAAGACTGGAATTCCAACATGTCGAGCTATGCCGCGGCCGACCCGGCGAAATTCGCGGTTGCGGAATACCTGTTCGATGCCGCGCTGAGGAAGCAGGGCATCGACCCGGACAAGGTGCGCGCCGGGAGCGCGTACGGGGACCGCATGCTCACGCTGATGACCTCCGACCCGGCCGGGATGTTGGCGAAAGCCGAATCCCTCGCAGGAGAGATGAAGCCGGTAAAGGTGACTGATGTCGAAAGCGGCCTCAAGGCCGCTGGAGTAGACGCAAAAAGCCAGATTGCCGAGGACGCGAGGAACTGGCAGAAGATTCTGCGCAACGAACCCCTGCCTTCGGACAAGGTGGGGAGGTACATGGACGCGGCCCTGTTCGACGAGATAGTGAGACTCAGGCAGGAAAAGGTGGCGGCCGGCAAGCTGGAGGCGCAGGCCGAGGCGGAGGCCGTCATCGAAGTCTCGCAGAGGATGAACCAGGCCAGGGCCGAGCCTGAGCGGCCCGCGGAAAAGCCCGTCACGGCCTCGAAGGAAAAGATAGACGAATACAAGAAAAGCATCTCCGGAATCAAGAGCGACGAGCAGGCGCTTTCGCGGATTGCAGAGGAGGATAGGATGGACCCCTACTCGAGGGGCAGCGAGCTGCTCAAGGCCGCCGAAGGGAAACTCGGCCTGCGGAGCGACGTGAGCAAAGCGGACGTGTCCCGCCTGACCATGGACATGAGTTCCCAGGCCGCGGACAACTTCAGGAGGCTGACCAGCGAGGACAGCCCCTTCAGGGAGAGGTTCATGCTCGCAGACCCGACGGAGAGGGCGATAATAGCCGAAGCGCTCGCGAACAACAGGAGCCTGGAATCGGCGTTCGAGCTGATTTCGAAGAAGAGCGTTCCGGAGACCAGGAATGGCCTGGTCGAGCTTTCGGAAAGATACGCCGGCATAAAGGCGAAATCAGAGGCGGAGTTCAACAGGCGCATAAAGTCGATGGAGTTCGTGGACAGGGGCCTCGCCGACACGCTGAGCGTCCTTGCCGACAAAGACGCGCCGCAGGCGATAAAGGACAGGAAGATAGCGGAATGGGAACGGGCGCGGGTCGAGGCGAAGAGGGACGCTGCAATAAGGGAGGCGAAAGCGAACAGGACGCCCGGTCAAGTCAGCGAAGGGGAGCTTTCGCTTATCACCGGCTCGAAGGAGGACCGGGGCGCCGGAAGAATCCCCCCGGCCATCGAGGCGCTCGCGTTCCAGAGGGGCAGGGACCCGAAATCTTTCCAGGCCGAGCTCGTGAAGGCTTATGGTTCGGGAGGGGCCGAAGGGAAAGCGGCGGTGCTGGAGAAGCTCGGGATGCTCGACAACGTCCTTCCCGAGGACAGGAAGACGCTTGTGGAGAACCTCCCGCACATATTCGACCTCGTCTTCAGGGGCGGCCTGGAGAGGCAGATTTCATCCATCCGCGGCTATGAAGGCGCGAAGATAACCGGGGTCAGCGGCCAGGAGGGGATAATGGGGACGCTCAAGGTCGACCTCGTCCTCGGCGACGGGACGAAGAAGAGCATATTCGTGAAGCACATAGACCTCGAGGCGGACAGCCTGGGCGCGAACCTTGCCGCGGCGAACGGCATGGTGACGGGAAAAATCCACACTACCGGCGCCGATGGGGCGCCCCTCAGTTATAATACCGGCATAGTGTACAACGACCCTCTTCTCGGGCGCACCACGAAAATGCAGAGCTACGGGTTCAGCGAGGACATCCATGGCTTCGCCGGAAGCAGGGTGAAGGTCAAGATGCCCGGCGGAAAGACCGAAGAGGTCACCGTGGTGAGCGTCGCGATACTCGGAAAAGAGGTCATGGAGCCGGGCAAGAGGGCCCAGATACTCGGCGACAAGAACGACCCGAGATACGAGGCCGTCAGGAAATTCGACGAGATGGTCCGGGACGATGGCCAGCGCGAGCAGATACTTCGTGCCTGGCATGCGTATCACGAGCTTTCGCGCAGGTCCCTGCTCGCGGACAGGCATGGCGAGAACACCGCGGTATTTGTGGTGGACAGGGGACCGAACGTTCCGGCAGGGGAGAGGTACAAGGTCGTATTCGAGCCCATCGACATGGACTACGTGCTGAAAGGGAGCGAGCCCAGGGACTTCAACAGCGACTTCATGGAAAAGACCGACGGCTTCATCGGGAACATGTCGAGGGCCTGGAACATTCCGGAAGGCAGGCTCTACGACCAGATGATAGCCGAGTACAAGAAGAAAGCCTTCCCGGATGAGTCCAGGCAGGACAGGGAGGCTGCCCGGAAAGCGACGCTGGAAGCGATAGAAGCCCACGACGGGAAGAAGTTCGGGCTGGGATTCGACGTGTCCGATTCCGGATACGGGATAGGCAGGAATTCGCTGCATTACGGCGGGAGGAGCAGGGTCATCGAAAGCGCTGACGGACGCATGACGCTTTATGCCGATGAGGCGCTCCCGATAGCGAAGAAATTGAACGGCAAGGAAGCCGAGGGGGAATTCCTGAAGGCGCAGCACGACGCGCTGGTGCGGGCCAAGGAATCGAAGGAGGAGGGGACCCTGCAGCGCGAGAATTACGAGGAGCCGCTCCCGCCCCTCCCGGTGGAATCCGGGCCGCGCACAGGAAAGCCGGGGGCGGTTGTATCGGAGAAGACGACGCCCGGCCGGCGTGCCGCGATTAAGCCGAGCGACGAAGTGACAAAGCCGGGGGTCAAGGTGGCTGCGGGTGCGGAAGGGTTCGAGCCCGCGCCTGTCCCCAAGGAGTTCGAGAGGGACCTGTCGCATTCCGTTGCTGCGGACCTTGCCGGGAGCCCGGTGAAGGTGGGCGGCCTCGCGCTCGCGCTGATGAAGGGCGAGGAGTGGGCGCTCCACGTCCGCTCGGCCCTTGGCGACCACCCCGTCGGGAAGCTCGTCGACGAAATGATAGCCGGGAAGACCACCGAGAGCAGGCGGCTCCTGGAAGCGGCGAAGGAACTCGAGGCCGGAAGGGGCTCGGTAGAGTTCGCCAAGATGAGGGCCGTATATGCCAAGATGATGATGGACGCCGTCGTCGCGGCGGAGAAAGCGGCCCCGTCCAAGCCCCCGGTTTCGGAACCTGAGATTTCGATCGTAAGGGAGGCGCCCTCGGGCAAGATGCCCCCGGCCCCGCCCCAGCCTAAGATAATGAGCGTTTCGGAAGCGGCGGGCGCATTCACTGGGGCCGACCAGGCTGCCCGCTCGCAGGCGATAAATTCGTTCCTGAAGATGGATGCCCGGGACCAGACCGCAGTAATAAGCGAATTGAGGGAATCCGGGAGGGAAAAGGAAGCGATACACCTGACCGAGATGCAGGCCATTTCGGGGGAGGCCGGAGGCGTCATCGCAAAAATGTACGGCATCGACAAGGGGGAGCTGGTCTGGATATACTCATCGGCCCCCGATGCCGTGAGCGCAAGGACGCTGCTGATGGGCAGGCTGGGGATTGCAGTCAAGGACCTGCCGTGGAAGACGTATGATCAGGCGAACAGGGGCTGGGTCTCCAAGCCATACAAGGAGTTCAACAGCCCATACGAGGACAACTTCATCTTTGGCATCATCACATCAGGGAACCTGATTGGCTCGATAGCGGATGCTTACGGGGGGGCGAAGATAAAGTCCGTTGAGTTCCGCAACGGGGCGGTGGGCGCTTACGAGGTGGTCATAGAAACGAGAAGGGCGGACGGCTCGGCGGAAACGAGAAGCGTGTTCGTCAAGAGGCAGGACCTCCGCCCCGACAGGGCAGGCTCGGAATATTCGATGGAATCCGGCGTTCCTGCCCCGAGAGTGACCACTTCTGCCGGCGGAAAAGACCTGGTGTACACCCAGCCCGACGGGAACGTGTCGAGGTATGGAATCATCGAGGACATGAAGAAATTCGAGGGCAGCATCAACCTTGGCGGAGTGGATGCCAGGGTCAAGACGGTTTATGAGTCGAGCATACATGATTTGGCCGACAGCCCGATGCTCGGATGGCTCAATTCGGCTGACCCGAAAATCCGCGATATGTTCTGGAAGGAGCTCGGATACATGCTCGCCGGCTCCTACGCAGTCGGGATGTGGGACCGGCATGACATAAACTCGCGGGCCATGGTCCTCGAGATAACGAACCCGCTGCACAATTCCGACCCCGCCAATCCCGCTTCGCCGACCGTCAGGGACGCACTCGTGGGTAAGGGATATACCGTATGGGACGAGAATGGGAAGACATACGCGTTCATGATGGGCGGCATCGACACCGACACCGGAGCCGGCTACAAGGCGTACGAAACCGGCGGCAAATACGACATGACGGTGATGAACGCGCAGTTCGGGGCCGACCTGCACAGGCTGTTCGCCACCATGGCAAGGATAAGGGGGGCCAAGGTGGAGGACCTTGTCGCTGAAGCCTTCGGGGACATGAGCGGCGGCACGCCCGGCGGCCCGCTCGGGGAGGGGATTTCCAGATGGATGAAGCTTTACGGCAACGACCCGAAATACATGGACCGCGTCAAGACCGCTTTCGCCAGCCACAACGGCGAGCCGGCCGGCTTCGGAATCACACAGGACGAGGGAACTGTGCGGAGACTGAAGAGCGGAGAGGCCGTGCACTTCGAGATGCCTTTGAGCGGCGACCCCTACACCCTCATCGCCTTCCAGGACGGGCGCTCGATTATGAGGGCCGATTACGAGGTGGTCCAGCCCTGGGCCCTCAAGCAATGGGACGAAACAGTCCTCGGCATGTTCCCGCCCGGAAGGGACATTGTCCTCGTGGAGATAAACGACAAGTCGAAGGGCGCGGTATCCGACATCGGAACGAGATTCAACACCATAGTCACAGGCGACAAGCGGACAGTCGCGATAATCGATGCCGCAGACCCCGCGGTAGCCGAGCTTGCGAAGAGCGGGGTGGGGATGGTCAGGGCGAGGAGGGACATCCCGCAGCCGTCCGAAGTCGCGCATGAAAACAAGGTAGGCGTCATAAGGGGCGATGCCGGCATGGGAGACATGCTCGGCGTCCAGGCCTCGAAGGCAGGCGCCGTTCCGGTCTTCGAGTGGATGATGGGGGCCGGAGAAGGATTCATGAAGGAGCAGTTCGGCTCCATCGGGAAAAACATCCTCTCCTATGAGGATGCGAAGAAGAAGGAGGCCAAGCCGGCCCCGCTTGCGAAAGAAGAGGCTCCGCTGCCGGTTGCATCTAAAGTCCCTGCGGCCGCGCCCGACCAGCCCACCGGCATGATGCCCGCGAAACCCGTGTCAGGGCAGAAGCCTGTGCAGGGCGAGATAAACGTGCCGTCGAAAAGAGAGGAGCCGAAGCCCGGGCCTTCGCCGCCAACACCGAGCTGGCTGGAGGACCTTACAGCGGCCGCCCCGCCAAAGTTCACTCCGGGCAAGATAGTGGATGCCCTTGCGGCAGAGAGGCATCCCGACGCAAAGGATGCCCTCGTAGCGTATTCGCAGCTGCCGATAGACGCCCAGCTCGGAGTGTACCGCGAGATGCACAATAGGGCGAGGAAGGCATGGGAGGATGCGAATGCGCTCGAAGCGACACAGCCGGACGCGGCCGCCGTATACCGGGAAAACGCGCAGAGGATCGGGGTCCAGGCGATTCGCCTCGGCGAAGTGATGGCGCTCAAAGGCGATGTCGGCAGGAGGCTCGAGGGGACGCTCGGCCTGCCAGAAGGCTCGCTCGTCAATGCCTACCTGGAGAAGGGGACGATTGAGGCCGCGAGGGAGGAAGTCGCAAAGCGTCTAGGCGTAATCGTCCCCAACTACTCTGACCACGGCCTTTTCGGAATGCTCATCACGGGCGACCTCGCAGGCGTCCTGAGGGACCTGTATCCCGGCGCCAAGGAGATTAAGATAGAATCCATCGGAGGAGGCGCGACAGGCGCGTATCCGGTCCGGGTCAAGGATGCTGCTGGCTTGGAGCACGTGGAATACGTGAAGATGGTCGACATGGTCCCTGACAAGGCCGGGGCGGAGAACCTGCGTCGCTCGGGCATCCCTGCCCCCGAGGTCATCACCACAAACAAGGCCGGACAGCCGCTGCTGTTCATGCAGCCCGACGGCACCGTCTCGGCGTATGGAATCTCGAGGGACATCGGCGAATTCAGCGGGACCGTTAAGGCAGGCGGCAGGGAAATCAAAATCACGACCGACAAGGCCCTTCCGCTGGCGAAGATGGAGAGCTCGCCGGAGATAATGGACATATTCATCAACCATCCCGACGCATTCTGGAACGAGATGGGGTACATGAACGCGGCGGGTTTCGCCGTGGGCGCGGTGGACGGCCACGAGGGCAACGTCTTCGCCATGATTCTCGACATAAAGAACCCGACGAAGGAGAACATAAAGGCCCTGCGGGATTCCGGCGTCTACGTCTTCCAGGATGCCGCCGGGGACTACAAGATGTTCAGGCTGGGCCGGATAGATACGGACGATTCGGCCGGGACTTACATGGCCAAGGGCCGGAAGGGCAAATTCGACTTCGGCTATTACGCCGGCTGGACAGGGGAATATCACGTCTTCCCCCGCCTCCTGCCATTCCTCACCAGGGTGAAGAACCAGTATGAGGCCACGCAGGCCGGAACGTGGAGGTTCGATGTGCCGGCGCAGGCCGTGGACAACTTCAAGCGGAACGGGTGGGAAGTGAAGGCTGATGCGGCCGGTTATTTCATCGACGCGGTGAATCCGGACCAGGTCCGGAGGCTGGCCAATGTAGGATTGAACCAGGTCTCCGCCCCGGCGGGAACGCCCAGATTCGTCTCGGTCCACGATATGGTGGCGCAGGGGATGGACGGCGGGAAAGGGCAGTTCTACAAAGGAATGAAAAGATGGTTCAGGGAGCATGACAACGCAGATTACAGGAAGGCGATGGAGGACGGGTTCAGAAGCAAGGAGGGGCAGTCGGCCGGAGTGAGCAGCTTCAAGCTGAAACCGAACCAGATGGCGCAGCTCGCGCGCGACGGCGTCACCTACATGGCGTTCCCGAACAACGGCGAGAATAACATGCCGGTGTTCTACTATGACGGAAGGACGAGGCTGATGGCGGACTACGAGAAGGTGAACGTCATCGCCGCCGCCCCGGAGATCGCGCCCCTCTTCCCGCAGAGCCGCCTCGTTTTCGTCGCTCCCGTTTCGAAAAAGGAGGCCGCCGGCATGAGCGGGACGTTCAAGGTCGGCAGGAAATACTTTGCGGTTTTCACAAGCTATGACGCGGTGCCCGTGAACCTGAGGGGAAACGCGGTCCCGGCGACGGGGCACCATGGCATCGTCAGGGCGGCGCCCGGATTCGGCAAGCTGACCGGCCTCAAGACGGAGAGAGTGGGGGCGGTCCAGGTGTTCGATTACATCATGGACATGGGCGAGAGGGGCATTGCGAAGGAATGGCGGAAAATTGAAAAAATGTTCGTCAAGCACGAGAGAAAGCTTGAGGAGGAGGACCTCATAAAGGGAGACGAGCGCATGAAGAGGATGTTCGTCAACCAGCGCATGCCTCTCGGCTTCGGCCCGGACGCGTATCCTCCAAAAAGGTCACGATGACATTTTGACGAGCTTCAGGGCCCGGTCGAAGACTGCGATGAGCCCCTGCTTCCTCGCGGTCTCGCTTTCAGAGGCTGACAGCGCGGACTGGATGCCTTCCTTCACAAGTGTCCAGTCGGTTTCCGGAGGCTTCTCGTGTATGCAAAACATTCTCTCCCTGACGATTATCCGCCTCTCCATGTCCGCAAGGATGAAATATACGCTGCCGCCCGTACTGTAGAGGGCGATGCCATAGTCGATTTTTTCTGCCTTTAGGGGCTCTGGACCGAGAGCGGCCGGAATGCCTAGTATCCCGAGGCGCTCGTCAGAAGAGTAGAACGTCCCGTCACCGGTCCTGATCATGTAAAGCTGCGCGGGAAGGCGGAGAAGCTCCCTGATGTCGTCGGTCCACCCCTTGCCGGTCGCCCTCAGAACGGCTATTACCTCTCCAGAATCCACCTTTTGGGGCTTGGGGACGGGCGAATCGGCCTGCGGAGCCTGCCTGGAGAATGACTGGTCGTGCGGATTGATGATTTCTATCCTCCCGGCTTTCCTGCTTTTTGGCATGATATGGGTATGGACGGAATGCCTTAAAGAAGCTTCATCGAGCCGCCCCTGCATATCACGAAATCGAATTTTTCGCCGCGCGATTCCTGTTTTTTAACTTCGGCTATCGCCGCCTCGACGTTCTTCTGGAACATGTCCCACGACCCCTCCCCCGCCTGGGCGTTCTTTACGCTCCCATAAACGATGACCTTCCTCCAGCGGTCCACGAAAGTGCAGAAGAGGTTGCCCCCGACCGAGCCCACATGGATTCCGAAATCGGGGAAGTCGCGCGGGACGGGCTGGCCGAGCGCGAATGAGGATGCGAGCCTCTGGAGGCCCTTGTTCCCCGGAACTGAGAACGACCGGAAGCTCTCGCCCTGCGAGAATATCAGCCGCTCCGGTATCTGGAGGAGGGCAAGAAATGAGTCGCTCACGGGACCGAGCCTGCCGAGGAATTCGATGCAATCTTCCCGCGTTACATTCGGGTTCTCCACCATCGAGCCGCCTGCCGGGAACCCCCTTGTAAACGGGACTATTTTGCCCCTGGATGCGCGCCTGGGTTCCATGAGGATACGTGGTTGTCGAAGTTAATAAATATATCAGACGAGCCGGAGGGCGTCGCCGTCCCGTACCGCCGTCTTCCCCGGATTCCTGATGGCCGCTTCCTCAGCTCCATGGATGGATTCGACAATCGCGCCCCATTCCTTCATCGGCGGCCTGTCGTTGTAGCTGGAAAGCGCCCCCCTCACGATTATGCGCCTAGATGAATCCGAGAGCAGGAAATATGATGTGCTGGCAGTCTCATATACGGCGATTGCGAAACCGGACGGCTGCTTTCCGCCGCCTGCCGAGAGTAGGGAGAGGACGGAGGATATGGGGAAGTCGGGTTCGCTCGAAAAGAGCAGGGAGCCCGAAGCCTCGTT
>JBFLVW010000026.1:0-30160 GCA_040758235.1 Microcaldota archaeon | reverse complement strand
AAAAAGGCCCAGGCTTACGGGGCGATGAACGAAACCGAAGCCGAGGCCAAGGCCCTCGAGATAGTGGAGAGCCTCGTCGCCGAGGCGAACGAGGAGCAGGTTTCTGCCGAAACCGAGCTTGAGGCTGCAGTCGAGGATGGCAGCGCCAACGAGACCGACGTCGAGGAGGTCCAGAACTACACCCGGAACAGCATAATCGTTCTCCAGAGGGTGTACGAGAAGGCTCCGGAGTCTGCCAAGGACGGGCTGCTTCGCGCCCTGAACAACTCCATCAACAATTACGAGAGGCACCAGGAGAAGATGGAGGAGAAGGGCAAGGGCGGCGATGACGAGGAAGAGGAAAACGAGACCGAATCCGAAGATGAGGCGGAAAACGAAACGGACGGCCCCGGGAACAGCGAGAATGCCAAGTCAAAAGTGAAAGAAGGGGACGATGAGAACGAAACTGAAGTCGAAACCGAGACCGAGGGCCCGGGCAAATCAAAGGCCAAGACCAAGGTCAAGGTGAAGACTGGCGACGATGAGGATGAGGTCGAAACCGAATCGGAATCCGACGATGGAGCTTCAGTGGATGATGACGAAGGCACGGAGGCTTCGGACGACGAGGATGACGACAGCATGGAAGGTTCCGACGACGATGAAGATGAGGAAGACGAGTCGGAGGACGACGATGAGGTCGAGGTCGGCGTGAACGTCAGCGTCGGCTCCTGACCGCCTTTTTCTTTTTTATTTTCATATCCGGGGCGGCGAAGGGCCTGTCCTTAATCCCACCTGACCTCTCCTCGAGGTAATGAATTTTGGACTGCCACCGCCACTGCCCCGTTTTTGTTTCTTTGAACTCTTCCTTCAGTTTTTCTCATGTTAAAAGTTCACAAAACTTCCTGAGGTAGACCCATTTGTCCGAAGGGTAAATCAAATAGCCAAAACCGGCTGAAGTTTCGCGGGCATTTTCCCTATGAAAAACAGGAGGAGATGCCCAAGTTACCCAAAAAGGTCAGAGTGATGTTTTCCTCATCGAGTTTTCGCTCTCAGCCTGTCGAACACTCATCATCCCAGGCTTACCTGTTGGGGAATGTAGTTAATGCTTTGCTGAGAATGATTTCCAATGATGAAAATGCAATACCGCTGAGGGGAAACCCGATGACGATGATCTTGAGTTCTGACAAGCATCAGCGAAAAGGGGCTGGCGGCTGCAAGGTCGGTGAAATGGAGGAGGCGCCCGTATATCCGAGGAGGTTCGAGCTGGAAATCCCAGGAGTTTTCAGGGCGGATTTCCGCGTGGGCGGTCTCACGCTCTCTTATGAGAACGCCCGGCTGGATGGGCGCCCTCACGCCCTCTTCCTGCGCATAGAGGACGACAACGGGAGGGTGGATACTCCCCTGATGTATTCCGACAGGGGGGCGTTGAGGCACTGGCCCTCCAACGCGACCCACATGCCGGCAGGAGAGCGGAGGATAACGGTAATAGCGAGGGATGAGCAGGGGAGGGAGCGGCGCTCGAGGACCGTCGTGGCCAGGGGGGACAGCACTCTTTACCGGCGGGGCGGAATCGAGGTGGAGCAGGAGGGAAGGGCAGGCTTCCCCGAAAGCACGCTCGAAGCCCTTGCGGACGCCCTTGCTCCCATGAACCGAATCCTCCGGAGGAGGATGACGAGCATAAGCATATACGACGCGCCGGATTCGACTACGGCGTGGTTCGGCGTTTACCAGGTGAGGCTGGATTCCGGCCTGCTTGCCATCGGCGAGAGCGCGGGGAGGGTGGCGGTCGCGCACGAGTCGGCGCACGGCTTCGCGAGGGACCTGGAGGCGCACGACCCGCAGTACTGGGGGCGGCTCACGGGGATATTCAGGCGCCTCCGGGGCACTGCGGCCGTGTTCGACGAGTCCGGATATGTCAGGGGGGCTCCGCAGTCCATGGGGCACCCGCATTCCTCGCCTGACGAGCTTTTCGCGAGCGCGTCGGCGGTATTGAGGCTTTTTCCGAACGAGCTTATGGAAATGATGGGCAGGCTTCCGGCAAATGAGAGGGCCCTTGCGATGGAAACCGCAAGGCATGTCGCGCAGGGGTATCTGGCCCAGCCCAACCTGCCGCAGGGATTCTTCGATGCGAGGCTTCTGGAATTCCTCGGAATAGGGCTGCGGGAAACGATAAAAAGAGGATGAATTTTGGAAAAATAAGAAAATCAAAGGTTGACCTTGAGCCCCAGCTCCTTCTTCAGCTCGCGGTAGCGGTTCCTTATCGTGACTTCCGTCACGCCAGCGACGTCCGCGACCTCCTTCTGGGTCTTCTTCTCGCCGTGCATCGCGCTCGCGATGTAGAGCGCGGCGGCCGCGACGCCGGTCGGCCCGCGGCCCGATATCAGGCCCTTGCGCAGCGCCTTCCGGATGAGCTTGACCGCCTCCTCCTGCACTTCGCCGCCGAGCTTCAGGGCGGTCGCGAACTTCGGCACGTACTGCGCCGGGTCGGTGAGCGGGACGTCGACGTTCAGCTCGGTCTTGAGGAACCTGTAGGCGCGGCCGATCTCCTTCTTCTCGATGCCGGACGCCCTGGATATCTCGTCGAGGGTCCTGGGGATGCCCTGGAGCCTGCAAATCGCGTATATGACGGCAGCGACGACGCTCTCGATGAGCCTTCCGCGGATGAGCTCTTCCTTGACCGCCTTCCGGTAAAGGAGGGCGGCGCTTTCCTTGATGTTCTCCGGGAGGCCGAGAGATGAGGCGACCCGGTCCAGCTCGGCGAGCGCGATGACGAGGTTCCTCTCCATCGAGGTCGCGATGGACACCCTTTTGTGCCACTTCCTCATGCGGTAGAGCTGGGCCTGCTTCTTGGGGCTGATCTTTCCGCCGCGGATGTCCCTGTTGTACTGATCTATCTCGGTCACGAGGCCCTTGTTCGGCCTCATGTACTTTATCGGGGCCCCGCCGCGCGCCTTCTTCTCCTTCTGCTCGGCGTCGAACGCGCGCCACTCCGGGCCCATGTCGTGGATGTTCTCGGCGATAATCAGGCCGCAGTTGGAGCAGAGAAGCTCCCCGCGCTCGTAGTCACGGACGACCCTTTTGCTCTTGCATTCTGGGCATTTCGTCGCTATTGCTACCATCGGAATCCTCCGCAAATCATAGTAAGGTTTTAAAGAATTTGCAAAGTTTTTATGATGATAGGTATTTATATATTTTTCGGTAAGCGGCAGCCGGAGTCGAACACGATATTATTTAAACAGCGACGCACTAATCCCACCAATTGGTGGTCCCATATGACGAGAGAGACGCAGAAGGGAGGGAGCAGGGGATACAGCGCCGACGAGGCTTGCGGCAAGAGGCCGTTCGCAGGCGCGAAGCCGGCCCCTGAGCCGATAAAGCTCGAGCCCTTGAACGGCACGCTCGATGCCATAATGGTGAAGAAACCGGACGGCTCCGTTGACAAGGAGGCGACGCTCGCGGCGAAAGCCGAGGCCGCCCAGAGGATCCTTGACGCGGACCCGGGCCTGCGCGAACGGCACCGCTTCAGCTACGTCAGCGGAAGGATTGAGGAGAGGCTCCTCTAGCGGCTGATAAGCTCGGAGGCGGCGGCGTCCGCCTCTTCCATCGCTTTCTTCTCATCGACAGTTGTTATCTTGCGGTCCAGCATGACGGGCTTCCCGCCTATTATTACGTCCGTCACATTCTGCGGCCCCGCGCTGTATACGAGGTTTGCGACGAGGCTGTTTTCCGGCGACATGTTCGGCCCGCGCTCGAGGAGGACGATGTCGGCGAGCTTTCCCTGCTCTATCGAGCCCGCAGGTATGCCGAGCGCCCTCGCGCCGCCCAATGTAGCCATGTCGAGGGCGTCCTGCGCGGTCATCGCATCCGCCCTCCAGTAGTGGTGCTTCTGGAGCAGGGCTGCCATCTTCATGCTCTCGAACATGTTAAGCGAGTTGTTGCTGGCAGCCCCGTCCGTCCCCAGGCACACGTTCGCCCCTGCCGATTTGAGTTCGGCGAGCTGGCAAATCCCGCCCGTTGCGAGCTTGAGGTTGCTGATCGGGCAGCTCGCGACGCTTACTGCTCTTTTACCCGCAAGCTCCATCTCTTTTTTGGTGAGCCACCCGCCGTGGGCGAAGATGCTGTCCTCGTCCATCAGGCCGATGGAATCGAGGTACTCGAAAGGATACTTGCCGGTCTTTTTGAGGATTTCGAAGATTTCCCTCCGGGTCTCGGAGACGTGAATCTGGAACTTCAGCCCTTTTTTCCGGGCGAGCTCCTTCGTCTTCAGCAGCATCTCGTGCGAGCATGTGTATGGGGCGTGCGCGGACACGGATGGACGGACCATGCCGTTCCCGAGCTCCAGCGATGCCCCGATCTCCGACATCACCCGAGGCAGGAACTGGGAGTCGTTGAAGTCCATCAGGCCGCGCGAGATTACACCGCGCACTCCGGCCTCCATCGCCGCCGCGAAGACATGGCGGGGGTCGTGGAGGCACATGTCGGCGAAGGAGGTGGTCCCTCCGCGGACCATCTCGCAGAAGGCGAGCTTCGCGCTGATTCCGGCGTGCTCCGCGGTCTGCCTCGCCTCCACCGGCCATATCCTCTCCCGGAGCCAGTCGTGGAGGGGCAGGTCCTCGCCGTACCCGCGCAGGATGGTCATCCCGGCGTGGGTGTGCGCGTTGATTAGGCCGGGGATGGCGATTTTTCCCGAGGCGTCGATGACGGTTTCCGCGCCCCCGCGCGTTTTTTGGCCGACTTCCGAGATTTCGCCGCCGTCGGCAAGGATGTCGCCCCGCAGGATTTCGCGGCCCGCGTCCTGGGTGACTATCGTGGCGTTTTTGATGAGAACCGGCATCCGCTGGAAACTCGCTGGCAAGGGATTAAAACCTGATATGAGTTCTATCAAGCGGTGATCGGATGGTTGTTGGCCTTGTCCCGCCCGACGAGGAGCGCAGGATATGCAGGAAGCTGCTCGAATACTATGAAAAGCTTTACCCGGCGATGAAGTTCTCCCTCAAGGATGCGGAGCTCACGCACAGGGAAATAGGCGAGCTGTATTACACTTACGCGGGGGAGGAGACCGAGGCCACGGCGATGGAGAAGATGCGCATGATCAACTCCGCAATAGGGGAGGGATATTCCACCCCGCTCATCATCCTCCGGAAAAAGAAGATGATGGTGCTTCTCGACGGCCACAGGAGGGCGAGGGTCGCCTTCTCGCAGGGCATGGGCTGGAAGGCGCTTGTCATCATCCCGAGCAAGGACGTCAAGTTCGGAATCGAAGAGATGATTCTGGGAAAGATAAAGGACCTGTATTCGAAAGACTAGTGCGGCCTGTCGGGAAGGAGGCCGGCGGCCTTCACCCACCAGTAGGCGATAGCGGTCGAGAGGAGGGTGGAGACTATCAGCAGGCCGGTGTACCAGTATGCGTCCTGGGGGCCCATGGCGAACGCCGGGTTGCTGAGCGCCGTCGCGATGGTGTTCGGGACGAGGACCGCCGTGCCGATGACCGTGAGGTAGGCGACGAGCAGGGCGAGCTTGTTGTTGAGTATCTGGAGCTGGTTGTTGTATATGCTCTGCATCACCTCGAGGCCGCTCGCGAGGACCTCGCTGAGGTGCTCGGCGAGGCCTATCTGGTAGTTGACCTCTATCACGAGGGCGCCGAGGCGCTGGAGGAGCTTCGGGTCGTCGGTGAGCAGCTCCGGGTCTCCGTAGCGGAGCGTGTTGAGGACGTCGACCGACTCCCACAGGCCGCTCAGGTAGGAAATCAGCGCATGCTTCATCATGTGGATGTCCTTGCCTATTTCCTCGCGGGGAGTTTCCACGCCGGAGAGCTTCTCGCTCACCTTGTCCGCATTCGTCTCTATTTCTCGCAGGTGGTCGAAGTTCCTCGCGTTGTTCTCGTCGATGATGCGTATGAGGATATGGGTTATCTTGTCCTTCAGGGGGATCGCGGGCTTTATTTTCTTCATGAATATTTTCGCATAGCGCCTGAGCCTGAAGAACCGCTTGACTTCCGTCGTATGCACGGTGACTACCAGGTTGTTCCTTATCAGGATGAGGAGGTAATCGATCTTGACGTCGAAACCCTTCACAATTATCGCGGGAATCAGAAGGCCCATCTCGGTGTCGAGGTCCTCGTATCCCGCCCGGCCGTTCTTGAGCAGCACCCCGGAGATGTTGCCGCTGAATCCGAGCGCCTGCGCGACGGATTGCGCGTCCATTCCGAGGTCGTCGACGATGTAGTCCACCCATGAGACTGTGGAGGAGTTGATCAGGCTGCAGAACTCCCTTACGTCCCTGGCCTCGGTCTCGATGGTCGTCCCGTCCTTCTGGAGTGCGACGCAGAATCCCTTCTGCTCGAGGGAGAGGATTATCTTCTCCTCCCCGTGCTTCCTCCGTATGTCGCGGAGCAGTTCCTTGTCGAGAGCCATATCTGGGGCACCGGATGGGATGTTCTGCTGATATGGCCATTCGGGGATTTATAAGGCTTTCTGAGGCAAATCAGGCGGTTCTGGAAGGGGGAACCGCTTCTCGTTCTCCTCGAGGGCGGCAAGGCCCGGCAGAGTCTCGCCGCAAAGGTATTCGATGAGGGCCTTCCCGGAGAGGCTCACGTAGCTGAAGTGCCTCTTGTCTATCCCGAAGCGCTCGATGGCGGAGACGGTGTGCCCCCCGCCTATCAGCGAGAACGAGTCCGATTTCGCGATGGTCTCCAGTATCGCCCGCGTCCCGTGCGAGAACTCGTCAAGCTCGTACACTCCGGCCGGCCCGTTCATCACGACGCAATGGGAGTTGTTGAGTATCTCGCGAAAGCGCTGGACGGTCTTCGGCCCGATGTCCCATATCTGGCCCCGACTTATGGAATCAAGGCCGGAGTCCACGCGCTTCGCGTCCACTGCCAGCCCGACGTCCAGGGGGAGCACGATCCTTCCGTCGAAGAGCTTCAGCATCTCCCTGGCCTCGGGGACCTTGGACTGCAGGCCGGAATCAATGAGATAGCCGACCGAATCGCCGACCGGCCGGCCGCTCGCATACAGGAAAAGCACGGCCAGCGCCCCGCCGACAAGGACCTCCCTCGCCCTGCCGTCCGAGAGCCATTTCTTCATGACCGCGAAGGAATCGTCCACCTTCGAGCCCCCGAAGACGAAAGTCACGTCGCTGCCGTGCCTGACCTTGTCAACGGCGTCCAGCTCGGCGGCGAGAACGTTGCCGGCGAAGCACGGCAGCCGCCTGGAGAACCCGACCACGCTGGAGTGCCTCCTGTGGGCGACGGAGAGGGCGTCCAGCACGTAGAAGTCGGATACCGGCGCGAGGTGGTGGACTATCTCGCCCTCGCCGTGCGGGTGCTCCGTTTCGCAGTGGAGGTGGCGGACGTTGTCGAGGACAAGGACGTCCCCGTCTTTTAGGCCCTCGATGGCCCTGCGGACCTTCTCGGCGACGACGGCATCCACGTAGATGACGTCCCTGCCCAGTATGCGGTGCAATGCCCGCGCGTGCTGCTCGAGGGGGAGGAAATCTTCCCTGCCCTTGCGCCCCTGGTGCGACAGGACTATCACCCGCGCGCCGCGGTCGCTCAGGTCGCGTATGGTCTCCGCATGCGCGCGTATCCTCGTGTCGCCGATTATCCTCCCCTCCCGCACCGGGCAGTTGAGGTCGGCGCGGACTAGGACCTTTTTCCCGCGCACGTCATGGTCTGCTATCCTTCTCATTACCATCACTTTTCGCCTTCTTCCATTTGGCTTTGGATGGACAATTCGGGTCTATGCACATTGTATATCTCATCCTTCCCTTTTTAACGTTGATAGAGGGCTTGCCGCACTCCGGGCAGGGCTTGTTCGCAGGCTGGACGTAGGAGCCGGGGGGCAGGGGGTATGCGTTCCGGCACTGGGGGTACCCCGAGCAGCCGACGAACTGCCTCCTGTCCCTCATCCGGATTATCCGGAGCTGCTTGCCGCACTTGTCGCAGGGGCCGATGAGGTTCTCGCGCTCCTCGGAGAGCTTCAGGGCGTCGGCGAGCTCGGCGCCTATCTTCGCCTCGTTCTCCTTCCACTTGCCGAGTATGCCGCCCAGCACCTCCCTGCTCTCCGCGATGACTTTCTCCTTGTCGAGCTTCCCCTCCTGTATGGCCTCCATCTCGTCCTCCATCCTGCGCGTCAGGGCCTCGTCGAGTATCTCCGGCGCGTACTTTCGGAGGACGTCGCTCACCTTCAGGCCGAAGTCGCTCACTTCGATGGATTTCGAGCCGCTCGCATATCCTCTTTTCATCAGCGTGTCCACGATGACCGAGCGCGTGGCCTTCGTCCCGAGGTGCCGCTTCTCCAGCTCGGAAACGATGGACGCGACGGTATACCTTTTCGGGGGCTTGGTCTCCTTCCTGGTCTTGAGCTTCTCGAGGACCGCCACATCTTCCCCTTCGGCGAACTTCGGCAGCTCGATATCCTCGGACGTGTAGTATTTCCCGTAGAACTCGGTCCAGCCTTTCTCGACCAGCCTGCTGCCGGATGCCGCGTAGGACTCCCCTCCGGCGTCCACCTCCACCCTGTTCCGCTCGCGGACGGCCGTCGGGGCGAATGAGGAGAGGAACCTGCGGACGATGAGGTCGTAGACGTTCTTGTCCGGGCCTGCGGCATGCGACTGCATTCCCGTCGGGTGTATGGCAGGGTGCGCCGGGTCCTCTTTCTTGCCCTGGACCGGGCGCAGCCACTTGTTGTCGGTGATTTTCCGGACTAGCGCCGCGTACTCGCTGCTCTTGGAAAGCTGTGCGAGTATGGGCTGGAGCTTGATGCTGGGCGGTATCTGCTGGGAAGACGTCCTCGGGTATGTGATGAGGGACGCCTCGTAGAGGTTCTGCGCTATTTCGAGGGTGCGCGAGGGCGAATAGCCGAACAGGCGGTATGCCTCGACCTGCAGGGACGTGAGGTCGAAGTTGGGGGGCGCCGGGACGTCCTGCGGCCTGCTTTCGACAGCGCTGACCCTGCCCCGCTCCTGCGTGCGGGAAAGCGCGGCGTCCGCTTCCGGCTCGGCGAGGAAGCGGGACGTCCTGTGCGTGAACTCGGTCTCCTTTATCTTCGCCGTCAGCTCCCAATAAGGCGTCGGGACGAACGCGCGGATGTCTTTTTCGAGCGACGCGAGCAGCATCAGGCCCGGCCCCTGGACGCGGCCCACCGAGAGCACCTTGTACTTGTGGGCCCGGTGGAGGGCGCCCATCAGGGCCCGGCTCAGGTTGATGCCGTAGTACCAGTCGATTATGTGCCTCGTTTCGCCCGCGAAGCAGTTGTTGTAGTCGAAATCGCCGCGAGCCTCGAACGCGTCGAAGAGGTCCTCTTTCGTGAGGGCCGAGAACTTCATCCTCCTGCCCTCGCGTATAGTGGTCGCGAACCGGAACACGTTGTATGCTATTGTGCTTCCCTCGATGTCGTAGTCGCAGGCCGAGACGAAGGTGTCGGCTTTTTTCGCGAGCTTCTGGAGAAGCTCCACGTATGGCTTCGTGTAGGCGGATTCCTTGGAGACAGTGTATGAGGGGACCCATTCGATGTCGAAGACGGGGTAGTTCCTCGACTTCTCCTTCTCGACGAGGGTGTAGACGTGGCCGACCGCCGGCGCGACGACTATGGGCGTGCCGCGGTGCTCGGTCTCGTAGTACGACACCCCGTTGTAGGCCTTCTTCTGGACCTTTTCCCCGACTGCGGCCGCTATCTTTTCCGCTACGCGTGGCTTCTCAGCTACAATTAGCTCCATAGGAATCTGATTCCTGAGTTAAAATCGCAAATTATAAATAGGTAACTGGGCTCCGGCGCGCCTTGCGGGAGGGCCTTTGTGGAAGGTCATTTGAGATGGCGCTCGAGGAACGAAACGGTCTTCGCCCAGGCATCCTTCGTCTCCTCCGGCGCATAGTTCATGCCGGAGGGGTTCGCGAACGCGTGCCCGACGCCGGGGTATATGTACACCTCGTTCTCGACGCCGAGCCGGTCGAGCTTGATTTCGAGGTCCCTCGCGGTCGAGACCGGGATTGCGGTGTCCTCCGCCCCGAACACTCCGAGGACCGGCCATTTCACTGGTGAAAGCTGGGACTCGCTGACATTCACGTTCCCGTAGTATATGACGGTCGCGTCCATCCTCTCGCCGCTGAGGGCCATCTGCATGCTCTGCCCGCCGCCGAAGCACCAGCCGAGGGAGGCCACTTTCGGCGCGCCTTCGCTGTTCCGGAGGTAGGATGCTGCCGCCCTCAGGTTCTCGGTCGCGCGGGTCTGGTTGAGCGAGGAGACGAGCGCGCGGGCCTGATCCTGCGTCGTGGCGTATTCCCCTTCGTAGAGGTCGACCGCGAGGACCACGTAGCCCTGCGAGGCGAGCGCGCGGGCCATGTCGCGGATGTTGTCGTTGAGGCCCCACCACTCGTGTATCATCACCACTCCCGGGAAATCGCCTTCGGCCGCAGGCTTCGCGAGATAGCCTTCGGTCGCTCCGAAATACCTGACGGCCCCCGCCTCGACCTGGTATTTCGGCTCCATGGCGAGCATCTCGGAATTCGTCGTGTCGCCCGCGGGCTGGTTGTAGGCCAGCACGAGCGCGAAAAGGATCACCCCTACCGCCGCGAAAATCAGCAGCACCATCTGTTCCTTTTTGTCCATGCCCGGTTTATTGTAATGAGCATTAAATCTTTTTCGGCGTGCCGCTAGTCCCGGAGGGCCTCCACGGGGTCCATCTTCGAGGCCCTCCATGCGGGGATGAATCCGGCGGCCATGCCGGTCCCCATGGAGAAGATGAAGACGAAAACCACGACCTGGGGCTGGAGCACGAAGGGGATGGCGAAGAGGGCGCGGATGACATTCAGCGCGCCGTATCCGAGGACGAGGCCGATGCTCCCGCCTGCGACGCCGATTATCGCGCTCTCGATAAGGAAAATTAGCAAAATGTCACGCTCCCCGGCCCCCACCGCCTTCAGGATGCCTATCTCGCGCACCCGCTCGAGGACGTTCATGAACATCGTGTTCGCTATGCCTATCGCCCCGACGAGCGATGCGATGAGAGTCACCGCCGCGAGGACGACCTGGATGCTGAGGAGTATGGTCCCGACTATCTCGGAAATCTGCTCCGCGGTTATCACGGAGAAGTCGAGGTCGTCGGGCCTGACCTTGTGGTTCGCGGCGAGCTTGTGCTCTATCGTGTCCTTTATCTCGTCGGGGTCGAAACCCTCGTCCACCTGCACCGCTATGTAGGCCACCTCGTCCTCAAGTATCTGGCCGCGGAAGAGGTCCTTCCCGTCATCGAAAGGGACGTATATCGCCGAGTCGTCCTGGGAGGAGAGGGAGGTGCCGATGCGCTTCTGGATTCCGACCACCCTGAAGTCCTCGCCGTTCATCCGGACTACGCTCCCGACCTTCACTTCGTCCTTCCCGAACAGCTTCGTAGCCGCGTCCGCGGCGAAGAAGGCCACCCGCGCGTCCCCCTCCCTGTACGCCCTGCCTGATTCGACCTCGATGTAGTCCGGGTACATCTCGAAGAACTCCGGGTCTGCCGCGAAGACGAATCCCGTGATGTTGTTGTCCTTGAAGTCCATGCTTACGCGGCCGAAGAGGGAGCGGGCGACGTTCTTGACGCCGGGTATCCCGTCGATGTCGTCGACGTCGGCCTGCCTCAGCTTGCCGCTCGTCTGCGGCAGCGCCCCGGAGCCCCCGCTGAAGGCCTCGCTTATGTCGGATACGGGGTAGATGAACATCTGGTCTGCGCCGAATGCCGATATCTGCTTCGTGATGTCGTCGTTGAAGCCCTCGCTCACTGAAAGTATGACCACTATCGCTATCACTCCTATGACCATGCCGGTTATGGTCAGCCAGCTGCGCAGGCTGCGCCTGAGGAGACTGCTGTATGAATACCAGAACAGGTCCTTCGCGTCCATCTACTCGTACCTCAGCGCCTCCATCGGGTCCACTTTCGCCGCCTCTATTGCGGGGAATGTGCCCGAGAAGAGCCCTATCGCCATCGAGAACAGCGCCGAGCCGGCCATGACGAGGGGGTCGAAGACGAACGTCACCGCGAATATGGCTGATATGGCGGCGCCGAGTATGGCCGCGGTCGCGATTCCCATGAACCCCCCGCTGAACCCTATCATCGCGCTCTCCACGAGGAACAGGTCGCGCACCTGCCCCGTGGTCGCTCCTATCGCCTTCATCGTCCCTATCTCGCGCCTGCGCTCGAGAACGCTCATGAACATGGTGTTCGAGATTCCTATCGCCCCTACTATGAGGGAGATGGATGCTATCGCGCCCAGGAACAGCGAGAGCAGGTCGAGGATTCCCGTGAACTGCCTGTTGATGAACGTCGGCGTCACCACCCTGAAATCCTCCTCCCCTTCAGCCACCCGGTGCGATGAGCGCATGATGTCCTCGATTTCCTCCCCCGCCGCCTCCACGTCCGCGCCCTCCTTGAGCGTTAGCCGCATCGCCGAAATCTCGTCCGGGAGCAGCGACTCGTTGAACAGCTCCCTCGCGTCGTCGAATGGTATGAATATCACGTTGTCTATTGGGGCGAAGGAGTTGCCAGTCGGCTTGAGGACGCCGACCACCCTGAACTTTCTTCCCGAAAGCTCGATGCTGGACTGCGTCCTGACCTGCTCTTCGAACCCGTCGGCGATGTCCCAGCCGACCCCCGCGACGCCCCGGTCCGAGTCCTGGAGGAACCGGCCCGAATCAGGCTCGACCGGCACCGTGTCGTCGAAAAGCCCGGCCTCGATTCCATACACCGACGCGGTGATTGACTCGTTCTTGAATACCACCGTCGTCTGCCCTGAAATAATCTTGGTTATGCTCTTTATCTCCGGGAGCTTCTTCACCCTCTCGAAGTCCTTCTCGAAGAGCTTGCCTGTCGTCGGCAGGAACTGGGAGCCCGGGCCCCCTCCCCCGCTCGCGGTCTGGGGCGCGATGACTATCGTCCTCGGCCCGAAATCCTCGAGCTGCTCCAAAATGTCCTGCTTGAGGCCCTGGACCAGCCCCACGAGGAGTATCACCGAAGACACCCCTACGACTATTCCGAGGACCGTCAGGACCGAGCGGAGCTTGTGGTGCTGGAGGTAGTCGGCGGAGTAGTAGAGCATCTCCCAGATGTTCATTCCTTATCTTGCCCCCGGAGTGCTCATTTCTTCCGGAATTTGAACCACCACACGAGCGCGGCCAGAACGAGCAGGCCGAGCAGCAGGGGCATGGTGCCCCCGTCCTGGACCGGAGCGCCGTAGACGCTTATGCTCTGCTCGATTTCCTTCTGCTTCCACTCCCCGGACTGGTCGCGGTAGTGTATCGTGACTTTCACCGGATACGTGCCCTCGGACGTCGCATTCACCCTCATCTTGAACTGGACGGTCGAGAAGTCGTCGTTCGAAAGCCCGCCGACGTACTGCCTGTCGGAGATGTCGACCGAGCGTATGGCCGGGGATGACAGGGAGACGTCCACGTTCTCGATGCGGTAAGAGCCGAGGTTCGAGACCAGCACGGAGATGGTGTGGTCCTGGCCGATTGTCAGCGGGAGGGGGGTGGCCTCGAGGTAGACGCCTACGTCGGAATCCGAGGTCATCGTTATCGGCACCCTGCGCTCCTCGTCCTTCCGGACGTCCCTCTCTATCCAGCTCAGCTCCGCGTCCACCAGGTTGACGCCGGGCGGGAGGTCTGAGAAAACGGTGACGGTCGCAGAGGATGACTGGCCGGGCGCGATGCCCCCGAATTTCAGCTCCTCGTGGTCCTTGAGGCGGAGGGTGCCGTTCGTGAACCTCAGGCGGACGTCGCTGAGCGACTCGTTGCCGTCGTTCCTTATCGACAGCGTCAGCGGGCCCTCCTGCTTCGTCACGAGGTCCGTCTGCTGTGTGAAAGTGAGGTCGAGGCTCTCGGGGCGGACGGTCACCCTGACGCTTTTGTTCTCCTCGTGGGGGAAGCCCAGCTCGTCATCGTACAGCAGGGTCACCACGAGGTCGGTCGGGCCCTCGGGTGCGTTGCGCGAGTCCAGCATCGCGATGAAGGAGCCGGATGTCTGCACCTCGCCCACATAGGCCTGAGAAACCCCGGAAAGGGTTATGGGGCCGGGGAGCCTCGCGCGCAGGTTCCTTGCTATCCCGCCGTCGTTGGTTATCGTGAGCGTTACGTCGTCCGTGCTCGTGAGGAGGGGCCGGTCTATGCTCACCGAAAGCTCGGGCTGGTCCACGACCACGACGGGTATCGAGACGGAGTTGATGGACACCTTCGCCTGGCTTTCCACTTCGGTGAACCCCCGGAAGGTCAGCGTCACGAGGTAGATGCCCGGCTTAGCGTTCGCGGCTACCTTGAAGGGGACGGTGACGATGGTCGAGCCGCCGCTGCTTATGTCCGATAGCGACGGAGTGCCGGTGAGCGCTATTTCCGTCGGGGAACTTATATCCATAGTGACCCCGCTCACCCTCTCGGCCCCGGTCGGATTCGTTACGGTTGCGGTCAGCACGCCCGGGTCGTTCTGGTTGAACGTCTCCTTCGACACCGTGAAGTTGTTCACGGAAAGCCCGGCGAAAGACACGCCGAGCGCCAAAAACACCAGCAAAAATGCCTTGAAGTTCATTTTCACACCTTGTCAATCTGCCCATCCTTTATCTTTATCACGCGGTCGGTCACCTTGGAGATGTACTGGTCGTGCGTGATTATGAGTATGGTCCGCCCCTGCCTGTGCAGGTCCCCAAGAATCTGGAGGATTTCGTGGCCGGTCTTCGAGTCGAGGTTGCCTGTCGGCTCGTCCGCGAGAATCAGCTCGGGGTCGTTGATGAGGGCCCTCGCGATTGCGACCCTCTGCCTCTGCCCTCCCGAAAGCTCGCTTGGATGGTGGTCGAGCCGTTCCCCGAGGCCCACAAGCTCCAGCAGGCCCCTCGCCTTCTTCCTGCGCATATCGGCGTGGTCGCCCTTGAGCATGAGCGGAAGCTCGACGTTCTCGAGGGCGGTAAGGGAGGGGATGAGGTTGAAGGTCTGGAAAATGAACCCTATCTTCTCTCCCCGTATCTTCGCTCGACGCGCTTCGTCCATCGTGCTCGTGTCGATGCCGTCGATGAACCTCTTTCCGGAAGTGGGGGTGTCCAGCAGGCCGATTATGTGCAGGAGGGTGGATTTTCCGGAGCCGCTCGGGCCGAGGATGGAGACGAACTCGCCCTTGGATATGGAAAGCGTCACCCCGCGGAGCGCATCGACCGTCACGTCTTTGCCCATCGCGTAGGTCTTGCGGACGGATTCCAGCTTTATTACGTCTGCGCTCATGCGACCAGCTCCCTCAGGAATTGCCTTCTCAGCGGCTTTCCGTGCAGGCATTTCTTCGCGCCCCTGAGCGCCTCGCGCCCTTTCGGCGTGATATGGTAGACCTTCCTTGCGCGCCGCCCGCGCATCTCGCGCTTCTGCGCGATCAGGCCCTGCCGCGTCATGTTCTTGAGGATGGGGTAGAGGTGGCTCGCGGTGATGACGCGCGCCCCCTCCTCTTCTTCCAGCCTCTTTATTAGCTCGTAGCCGTGGGCCCGGTGCTTGGAGATGTACCAGAGAAGAAAAGCCGAGAACATGTGGCGCATGGTCTGCTTCTGGAACTCGGCGACGGAGCTTGCAGGCTGGTTAGTCATGAAATTCGATATATATGATTACTGACATATATATAAACCGATGCCCCCGCACCAAGCAATATAATCCCATCATCGCTATTTCACTTATGGCAGATTCAGCAGTCAAGGACGCCTCGCTCGCAGGGGCGGGGAGGCTCAACATCGAATACGCGGAAAGGAACATGCCCGCGCTCATGGCGATAAGGGGGAGGTTCGCGAAGGAAAAGCCTTTTCGGGGGCTCACTGTCGGGCTCGCCCTGCATGTGACCAAGGAGACCGCCGCGCTTGTGCGCACGCTCGTTTCGGGCGGGGCGAAGGTCGCGATTGCGGGGTGCAACCCGCTCTCGACGCAGGACGATGTGGCGGCCGCCCTCGCTGAGGAGGGCGTCTCGGTCTATGCGAAGAAGGGCGAGACGAAGGAGGAGTATTACGATTATCTGGGCCGGGTGATAGGGCACGGCCCGCACATCACGATAGACGACGGGTGCGACCTCGTGAGCGCGCTCCATACCGATAAAAAATACGAAAGCGGGCTCGCCCGCGTGATTGGCGGCTGCGAAGAAACAACGACCGGGGTAATCCGGCTGCGTGCGATGGAGAGGGACGGCGCCCTTAAATACCCCGTAATCGCGGTAAACGACAACAAAACCAAGCACCTCCTCGACAACTATTACGGGACCGGCCAGTCCACGATAGACGGCATCCTGAGGGCCACGAACACGCTTATCGCGGGAAAATGCTTTGTCGTCTGCGGGTACGGCGACTGCGGAAAGGGAGTCGCGCTACGCGCGCGCGGGATGGGAGCGAACGTCGTGGTGACGGAAACGGACGCCTTCCGCGCCCTGCAGGCGAGCTTGGACGGTTTCAGGGTGATGCCGATTTCGGCAGCTGCGGAAACCGGGGACATCTTCCTTACGGTGACAGGTGACAAGCACGTAATCCGGATGGAGCACATGGAGAGGATGAAGGACGGGGCGATACTCGCGAACTCCGGCCATTTCGACATCGAAATCGACGTCGCGGCACTCGACAAGCTCAAAAAACGGCGCATCCGGCCCTTCCTTGACGAATACATGGTCGGCGGGAAGCGCGTCTACCTCTGCGCGGAGGGGCGGCTCGTCAACCTCGGCGCGGCCGAGGGCCACCCCAGCGAGGTCATGGCGACCTCCTTCGCCGGCCAGGCGCTCGCCTGCGAGTTTCTGGTGAAGAACAGGGGGAAGCTCAAGGCCGGCGTCCATGTGCTTCCGGGCGGGATAGACGACGCAATCGCGAGGCTCCAGCTCGACGCTATGGGCATCGGGATAGACTCCCTGACGAAGGAGCAGAAGGAATACCTCTCCGGCTGGAAGGAAGGGACTTGACGTCAGCGCGGAGACCGCCCGCTCTGAGCGTAAAATTTTTCCAAACCCGGAGACGGATAGCTGGAGGAGTTTGAAATTTTTCCCTTTTTTCAGGGAAGAGGTCTATATAGGCCGCCGCAGGGTGGATTCCATGCGCCCCCTGCTTTTGCGTAGGATAATCCCGGAAGACCAGAAGAGCGTGAGGGACTTTTTCAGGGATGCGAAGAACCTCGCTCCTGAAGACATAGAAAAATTCATAGACAACATCGAGAAGCACGCAGCGAGGCTTGGGGGGTCGGTCAACATCGAGAAAACCGAATCCAAAGACACCGCAGGTATCGAACTCTGGCTTGAGCAGATGAAGGCGGCCGAGGAGACGAGGCGGATTTTCGCGATACGCAGGCATGCCAACGTTGTGAAGCTTGGGAACGGGAGGAAGCTGCTCTCGGCCGCCGGCCCTTATTACATCACGAGGGACATTAACATACAGCCGTATGCGGTCCACGTAACTCCCGCGATAATGAACATGGATGCCGAGAGCCTGATACAGATACTCAGGACGATAAGGATGATAAAGGTGGGAAAGGACCTGGAGAAGGTCCGCGAGGCCAGATATGACCTCTACGCGGCCTGCTCGGGCACGAAGGTCGGCTTCGTGGACCTCTTCTCAGGGGAAAGGATGGAGATACTGGGGCATTAGCGGGTCAATCCACGCAGATGGCCCCATCCAGCCTGCGGTTGTGCACGACCGAGCGGCTTTCCTCCGCCACGCTCCCGTTCTTCCCGACGGTGAAGATTATTTCCTCGTAGTTCACCTCGTCGTAGCATCCGAACACGCGGTCGGGAGCGTAAACCGTCACCCTGTAGTCCTCGCCGGAGGGCTCGCTTCCTCCGAAGAAGGCCTTGTCGTCGACAGTCAGCGAGCCGTAGACCGGATTCGAGAGCATGACGAATGCCATCGCCTCCTCCGCGCTATCGACAGGCCCGGCCTTCGCGGCGAGCCCGGTCAGGTTCCTTATCTGGAAGAACGAGCCGTTTTCTCCATAGACGTAGGACTTGCATGTGAACAGCAGGCCTCCGCTGCAGTAGAAGAACGTGTCCATCTCCTCCGCGCTCAGGTTCTGCTGGTGCACCCAGACATTGCACTGGACGAGGTTCAGCCGGGGGTCGAGGGTCGCGCCTTCCTCCCGCCTCTGCATGCCGAAGGTGCAGCCGAAGTCGATGCTGGTGTTCGAGCAGTCCAGGGAGCTTCCGTCGAACGTGCATCCCGCGTCGATGAATTCCCTCACTTCGTCCTCAGGCTCGGTCGGAAGAGGCATCGGCTTCGACTCCCGGACGAGGGCGCAGTCGTAGCGCTCCGTGTCGAAGGGAGCCGGCTCCTCGCCTGCCATGAATATGTCGTCCCATGAATACCTGCGGACTTCCGAGCCATTCGCGTCGTATATCACGGTGATTCCGCTGAAGCCCCCGCTTCCGACTACGATGTATTTTTTGGAGCCGTTCTCGGAGCAGTCGTAGAGGGACGCGCCGAGCGACTCGTCGTATGCCTCCGACAGGTTCTGGTAGCCATCCTCCACTTCCGAAGGCGTTTCAGGCACGAAGCCCTCTCCCGAGCGCTCGAGTATGTCGCAGGAGTAGGAGGAGGTGTCTACAGGAGGAAGCGGCTCGTTCGGCTCGACCGTGTCGTCCCAGTAGAAGGCGGGGCCTATCTGGCTTCCGTTCGCGTCATAGTAGTAGGTAACGCCCGAAAATCCCCCGCTTCCGCTGACCGCGTAGACCGTCGAGCCCGGCTTTTCGCACCTCTCGAGGTACGCGCCCAGCCCCGCGGAGTATTCCCCTGCAAGGTCGTCGTATTTGTCCCTTGCCGACTGCGGCACCCCGCCGGAAGGCGGAGGCGCGACCGGCTTCGACCGGTTCAGGATTGCGCATTCGTAGGCTGAGCTGTCGTAGGGAGGGGGCGTCTCGCCTGGCTCCACCATATCATCCCAGTCATACTGCTGGAGCAATCTGCCCTGGGAATCGTATATGTAGGTCACGCCCGAGAAGCCGCCGCTCCCGAAGACGATGAACACGTTCTGCCCGTTTTTGGTGCAGTTGCTGAGGACGGCGCCGAGGCCTCCTGAGTATTCCCCGCTTAGCTCGGAGTATTTGTCCGATGCCGCCCTTGGGACGCCGCCTTCCGTCCCGCTTCCCGCGCATCCGAAGAGCGCGAGCAGCACGAGAATTGCCAGAGCCTGCTTCATGAATGTGGAATTCGCGGCAAGTTTATTAACCGTCGCGCATTTTTTTCGGCGCAAGCCGAAAAAGGCGGGCGGGAATTCAGATTATAAATGATGCCTTCGTTAATCATCCATGAGTTCTGATGCTGATTACGAGCGCTTACTCGACGACATATACAAGAAGCTGCCCGAGAAAGCGAAGCACAGCGGCGAGCGGTTCGAGATGCCGAAGTTCGAGTGGTTCACAGAGGGCAACAAGACAATCCTGAAGAATTTCAAGGCGGTCTGCGACAAGATTCGGAGGGACCCGGCGGTCCTCTCGAAATACCTCACGAAGGAGCTTGCGGTCCCGGCCGAAGTCGCGGGCGACAGGCTCGTCCTCCAGAGGAAGCTCATGGGGGACATGATAAACAGGAAGCTGGAGGAGTTCATAGTCAAGTATGTGATGTGCAAGGAGTGCAACCGCCCCGACACCCACATAGAGGACCTCGGCCACCGCGTCCGCGAGCTCGTATGCGAGGCGTGCGGAGCGCGCAAGGCCATAAGGTGAGAAATTGGCATTTGGTGGACACAAGAAACCCAGAGGACCCCCGCAGCAGTTCAGCAGGGAAGAGGAAAGGAGGAGGCTTAGGTTCCCCCGCGAGGGCGAAGTGCTCGGCGTAGTCATCGGGCTGATGGGCGGCTCGAGGATGAGGGTCACCTGCAAGGACGGAAAGGAGAGGATGTGCCGCATCCCCGGCAAGCTCAAGAACAGGATATGGGTCAAGGAGGGGGACGTCGTCATCGTGAAGCCCTGGGAGATAGAGGGCGACAAGAAGGGCGATATCATCTGGAGGTATTTCCCGCTCCAGGCCAGGATATTGAAGGAAGAGGGGCATATCTGAGAACCAATGTCTTCTCATTATCAGGTGCTACGTCGCTTCTCTTCTGTTTTCTATATTCACGCAGCGCGAGGGAACGACGATTCGTTCCCTGCGCGTAGAGAACGGTCCGCCGTTCTCTCCGAATCAGTCCTAACTAAGGCTGCGTGAGCCGGTCAGTGTCACTCTCAGGAAACACCCGCGAGCAGCAGGCGATGTCCCCGAACGACGAGTCGTTCGAGACAGTCAGGAAGCGCGTAGCGCTTCCTGCCAGCGCAACTAACCAAAAGCGAGCCATCTGCCCAAAACAGGAAACCGGCTGCCGGAAACCACCTTCTATAAAGCCTCAGGGACTTAGTCCTACCCATATGGCAAGGAGGGTGTCGAAAAGGAAGAAGCCCCTGAAGGAGGACTTCCAGCTCAAGGAGCGCTTCAAGATTGAGAGCGAGGTTTTCGACAGGAGCGCGCTCCTCGACCTTTCCCGGCTCATAAAGAAGGGAATACTCCAGACCGTCGATTATCCGGTCTCGACCGGAAAGGAGGCGAACGTCTTCCGCGCCACCACCCCGGAGGGCAGCTTCGTCGCGGTGAAGATTTACAAGATAGAGACCGCGCCGTTC
Organism: Microcaldota archaeon; assembly: GCA_040758235.1. Classification (GTDB taxonomy): domain Archaea; phylum Micrarchaeota; class Micrarchaeia; order Anstonellales; family Bilamarchaeaceae; genus Bilamarchaeum. The sequence continues at coordinate 9,580 of JBFLVW010000026.1, read as the reverse complement.
TTCAGGAAGGACGTGTATCTGGAGGCCGACCCCCGCTTCAGCCGCATCAAGTATTCCGACAAGGAGGTCGTGAAGGCCTTCGCCCGCAAGGAGTACAAGAACCTCGAAATCTGCGAGAAGGCCGGCGTCCACGCCCCAAAACCGTTCTACCTCCTGAACAGGATTGTCGTCATGGGCTTTCTGGGCGAGGGGGAACTCCCCTACCCGACAATGAACATGGTCGGCCCCCTGCATGGGGAGAGCGACCTCGACTCGATACTTGAGGACATCAAAAAAATGCACAAGGCAGGCCTCGTGCACGCGGATTTGAGCGAGTACAATATCATGCTCGGGGGCGTCCCTTACCTGATAGACTTCGGGCAGGGCGTCGTGACGAGGCACCCCAACGCGGAGAGGTTCCTCGAGCGGGACGTCTCGATAATCCTGAAGTATTTCGAGAGGCACGGGGTCAAAAGGGACTTCGAAGAAACGATGCGCCGCATCAGGGATTGAGCTTGTTTTGGGCCCAAGCGCAGACAATGCGGGCGAGCTCCTTCTCCATTCCCGCAAAGGAGTGGAGCGCGCCCCGGACGATTCTGGTTTCGAGTTTAGGGTTTTGGGTTTTGTAGGAAGCGAGTATTTTTTCGGGCGGCATGGTGGCGTATTCGTCTTTCTCCCCCAAGATTGCGAGGACCGGCGCCCGCATGCGCTTAAGGGCCCTGTAGCCCGGAGCCTCAAAATGGTACTGGAAGACGTCTTCCGCGCTTCCGGCGACCGAAAGGGAAAGGAAACGGGATGCCGAAATGGGCCAGCCGGGCGTTTTCGGGGACATGAGGGAATCCCCTTTTCCCCCTGAGACCATTCTCTTGGCAACCTTCACGAGCGCATTGTATTTTCTTCCGGCTTCCGCCTCGATGTTCGGAACGTCGCTCACGGGGCCGGTAAGGACTGCGGCTTTCACGGCCCGGTCATGTTTCCTGGACAGGTAGTAGACCGCCTTGTTGGCCCCCGTGCTGTGGCCGACCAGCGCGATTCTGGAATAGCCCCGGCGCTTCGCTTCTGCAACGACCGCCCCGATGTCCAAAATGCTATCCTCGAACCGCTCGAAGCATTTCCCCGCCATCACATACCGGTATCCGCTCGGGCGCTTGGAGTCGAGCTTCTTCACGCCCGAATAAAGCCCGCTGCCGCGGTTGTTGAAGATGAAGAACGCGATTTTTCTTTTCAGGCATTCGGAGGCGAATGCGTTCACTTTTTTGGGGCTTCCGTAGAAGTCGCCCCCGAGGCCGTGGACGTAGATGAGCGCCGCCCCGGCATTTCCAGGCTCGAAGACGAGGCCCTGGAGAAGGAGCCCGTCCTGCGTCGCCACTTCCGCAAGCTCCATTCACATCCTCTCGGGGCATTCGATGCCAAGCAGGTGGAGGGCGTTCCTCAAAACAATGCTGGCCGCGAGCGTGATTGCAAGGCGGGAGCGGCGGAGCGGAGCGCTTTCCGCCGCGAGCACCGGGGAGTTCGTGTAGAACGAGGTGAAGCCGGCCGCGACCTCCAGGGCGTACTGCGCGAGGTGGTGGGGAGCGCGCTCTTTTGACGCCCTCCGGACTATTTCCTGGAACTGCGACAGCTTGCGTATGAGCGCGCGCTCGCTTTCATTGAGTGCCGCCGCTTCCGCGGCGGGGGCGTCCTTAGCCTTGGAAAGGATGCCCTGGGTCCTTACATAAGCGTACTGGAGGTAGGGGCCCGAGTCCCCTTCCATGTTCAGCGCGTCCTCCCACTTGAACGTAATCCTCTTTTCCGAGCCGGTCCGGAGGAAGGAGAATTTTATCGCGCCTGCCCCCACGAGCCTGGATATCGCCTTCCGTTCGTTCTCAACGACTTCCGGCTTTATCTTCTCCATCACGCGGCGCTCCGATTCCGCAAGGAGCTCGTCTGCCGTGAAGCCGACCCACGTCCCCTTCCTTCCGGAGAATTTCTCCTCGGGGAGGCCGACGTGCTCGTACGCGAGGTGGTGGAGGTTCTCCGCCTCCTTCGCGAAATGCAGCCTCCGCAGGACCTCGACGATTACCCGCTGGGGGTATTTCTGCTCCACCCCTATCACGTTGATGGCGGCGGACGCATTCCCGAAATCCATGTCCTCCCCGGAAGGCGAGCTTTTGTAGGCGGTCTTACCGTTCGGCTGTTCGATAAAGGGCTCGTAACGGAAGTTCCGGAGCTTGCCGAACTTCCAGAGATGGAAAATGACGTCCTTTCCCGTGTATACGGCGGTGCCGTCGCTCCGTATGAGCACCTTGTCCGGGTTCTCCATCTTGCCGAATTCCTTCTCGAACTCCTCGCTGAGCTTCACGACCCAGCAGCCCGCGTTCTTGCCATCCTTTTCAAGCACGACCGCGTCGTTCTTCTTTATGTACCCTATCCCGTCCTCGAAAATAGTGCGCAGGATGTCGCTCTCGAAAATGAGCACGTCATGGTACACTCCGAAGGCGAATGAGGTCTGGTACTGGGCGGCGACGCAGCGCTCGGCGAGCTCGCGCCCGGCTTTAGCAATCTCGTTGCCGCCCTCCTCCATCTGCTTCAGCGTCTCGCGGACGCCCTCGACCACGGACTTGTCCTCCTCGAACTTTTTGGCGACGCCGACGTATTGGGTGCCGAGCCAGAGGTCGAATTTCCCGACCGGATTGGAATCGTAGTTCAAAAAACCCCAGAGGCTCTGCGCGACCTGAAGGCCGAGGTCGTCTATGTAGTCCATCCTCTCGACTGGGTGGCCGTCGAACTCGAGGATGCGAGCCACCGAGTCGCCGAGCAGCGCGTTTCGCAGGTGCCCGATGTGCCAGGGCTTGTTTGGGTTGACGGAGGGGAATTCGATTATCACTTTCCCCTGTTTCTTCTTCCCGGAGCCGTATTTTCCTTTCCTTTCGAGGACGTCGCCCAGAATCGAGCGGTATGCCTCGTCCGAGAGGTAGAAATTGATGTAAGGACCGGCAGCTTCAACCTTGGCGAGATTAGTTGGTTTGGTTGATTCGGATTTTTTCGCGATTTCAGATGCGAGCTTGGCCGCGATTTCAGATGCGAGCTTGGCCGGATTTTCCTTCCTTTCTTTTGCGAGAGTGAACGCAATCCTGCTCGAGAGGTCCCCGACCTTCCCCGTTTCGATGGAATTGAGGGCGTCTTCCTTTCCGGCGCCGGCCGCGTCCGCCACCATGGCGGCGATTTCATCCTTCAGCGAATCAAGCAATTTCCACACCTTTGCCGTAAGCCTGGCGTATGTCCTCGATGGAGTCGTTGATTATTATCTGCTCGCCGCGCCTGATCAAAAACCGCTTGTCGCCCCGGACTCGCCCGGCTCTGCGGCATACAGTCCCCTGCATCCGGCGCTCGAATTTCTCCAGGTTCTCCGGCCGTACGCTCACGACGAAGCGGCCCGGGCTCTCGGAGAACAGGACCGCATCCTCGCGCCCCGTCCCCGAGGGGACCTGGTCGAGGTCGAGCTCGGCGCCGAGGGAGAACCCCAGCGCGGATTCCGCGAAGGCGACTGCGAGGCCGCCGTCCGAGACGTCATGGGCGCTCGCGACGAGGCCCTCTTCCATGGCCTGCGAGAGGGCGCGGTAGAGGGGAAGGTGCTCGTCGGGGCGCAGCTCCGGCGGATTGTCCCCGACGCCCCCGAAAAGTCGGTAGTATTCGCTCCCGCCAAGCTCCTCCTTCGTCGTTCCGAGGACGTAGACGTAGTCGCCCGGAGACTTGAACTCGGCGCTGACCGCGCGGCGTATGCTGTCTATCTTGCCTATGACTGTCACGAGCAGCGTGGGGGGGATGGAGTGCTTCCTCTCGCCGGAATAGTAGTCGTTCTTCATGCTGTCCTTTCCTGAAATCATCGGGATTCCGTATCCAGTCGAGCAGTCGTAGAGGGCGATGCAGGAGCGCACGAGGCTGCCGAGCTTCTGCTCCCCGTCCGGCGTCCTCGCGGATTTCACTGGGTCAGGCCATGAGAAGTTGTCGAGGCAGGCGAGGTAGCCGAATTTCGCGCCCGCCGCCACCGCGTTGCGCACCGCCTCGTCGAAAGCGAGCGCCGCCATCGCATAGCCGTCCTGGACGTAGCGGGGGCAGATGCCGTGGGATATTACGAGCCCCTCCTCGCTCCCGTAAACCGGCCGGATGACCGCGGCGTCGTTCGGCCCGCCCATTATCGGCTTTATCACGCTGAGGCCCTTCACCTCGTGGTCGTAGCGCCGGATGACGCTTTCCTTGGTCGTGATGTTCGGGGAAGAGAGAAGCCTCTTGAGTATCGTTTTGGGGTCGACCTGCCCGATGGAGGGCTCCGGATACATCAGCTTCTTCCATGAGGCCTTCAGCCTTAGCTGCGGGACGCCCTCGTGCAGGAACTTCAGGTCAAGGTATGCGACGGTCTGCCCCTTGTATAGGGCGTGGAATTTCCCGGATGAGGTGAAAGTCCCGACGGCGGTCGCCTCCACTCCGTGAATCGACGCGAGGGCGAGGAGCTCGGGGAGCTTTTCGGGCCGGACGGCGAGCGTCATGCGCTCCTGCGACTCCGAAACAAGGATTTCCCACGGGTCGAGGCCCGGGTATTTGAGGGGCGCCTTGTCGAGGTGTATTTCGCACCCCCCGGAAATCTGGGCCAGTTCGCCTATGCTCGATGAGAGGCCGCCGGCGCCGTTGTCGGTGATGGCCTCGTAAAGGAGCCCGTCGCGCGCTTCCAGTATGAAATCCAGCGCCTTCTTCTGGGTGATGGGGTCGCCTATCTGGACGACGCTCTGGGGGACCGACGCGTCTATCTGCATGGATGAGAACGTCGCCCCGTGTATGCCGTCCTTGCCTATCCTGCCCCCCACCATGACCGCGAGGAATCCAGGTTCGATGGTTTTTTCCGAGGTCCTCCTGCCGCTGATGGACGAAGGCATGATTCCGATGGTTCCGCAGTAGACGAGAGGGCGGCAGGAATAGCCCTTGTCGAAGATTATAGAGCCGTTCACGGTCGGGATGCCCATCTTGTTGCCCCCGTGCTCCACCCCCCGAACCACTCCCTCGTAGACGGTTTTCGGATGCAGGACGCCTTTGGGAAGCTCGTCCTTTTTGGTGTCCAGCGGGCCGAAGCAGAGGACGTCGATGTTCGCAATCGGGTTCGCCCCCAGGCCGGTCCCGAGGACGTCGCGCTGGACGCCGAGGACTCCGGTCAGGGCCCCGCCGTACGGGTCGAGGGCGGATGGCGCGTTGTGCGTCTCGACCTTCACGGCTATGTCGTATTCGTGGCTGAACTTGATGATTCCGCCGTTGTCCTTGAAGACGCTGACGACGTAGGGCTTTTTCACCTGCTCGGTCGCGCCCCGGATGAAAGTCTTGAATATCGAGTTTATGGCGTGCTTCTCCCCTTCCTCATCATAGCTTATCATTGCGTTGAATATCTTGTGCTTGCAGTGCTCGCTCCACGTCTGGGCTATGGCCTCGAGCTCGACGTCAGTCGCCTTGTTGTCGAGGCCGGCCTTTTCTCGCTCTGCCAGCACCTTTTCGTCCTTGTAGTAGGCTTTTATCGCGCTGAACTCGTCGTAGGAGAGGGAGAGGAGGCGCTCCTTCGCGAACGCTTCGAACCGCTCCCGGCCCATGTGGAGGCTGAACTTCTGGACCGCTGGCTCGTGCGGGATGTTCACTTTGGGAAGATATGCCGGCGGCTCCGCCCCCGGGGGGTGGACTATGAACCTCTCGATTAATGGATTGTGGAGCATCGCCGCGATTTTCTCGCACTGAAGCTCGTTGAGGTCCCCCTCCAGCGCATACATGCGGGAGTAGAACACCTGCGTTTCGCGCCCCAGGCGGTCCCGGACGGCTTCCGAGGCCGTGTGCCCCACGTTGTCCGTCACGCCGGGGAGCAGGCCTATCTCGATGCGCCAGCGGTCCCGGAAAAGCGGCTCCCTGAAAGAATAGTCCTGAATAATGGAGTCGGCGAAAACATCCGATGCCAGCGTTTCCATCTCGCCCTGCCCGGGGTTTTCCCAAAAATTGTAGGCTTCGACGAAGCGGCAGCCGATGGCGGCTCCAAGCTCCTTTTTTATGCGGGCCGAGAGCTGCTCCCCCTGCACGTCCCTCAGATGGGGCTTTGCTGTGAGTTCCAGTCTCTGCTCCATAGCTACCACGGAAATAGGCGAAGCGTTATCGGAATGAAGGATTTTATTACTATTTGAGTTCGAGGTATATCGAGACGGCGCTTGTATTCCCCTCGTAGTCGGCAATGGCGTAGGGAACCTGTATCAGGTAGTCGTAGGTGCCGTAGGTGTCGTTCGCGCTGGCGTTCACCTTCACCAGCCAGACCGTGCTCTGGTTGAAGGAATTCGAGTATTCAGTGCCCCCGTCCGACATGTCCCAGAGGATTCCCGTCCTGAATGAAGTGTTGAATGCTGTTGAGTTGGCTATCGGGACATTGTTTATGGGCCGAAGGAAGACCGTGTAGTTGTCGGTTTGTATGGGTGCCGACCCGTCTGTCGAATAGGTCGCATTGATGTTGTCGCTGAAGCCCGTTGTATTGAAGGCTATGTCCAGCTCCTCGAAGTCCGATGAGGAGGATGCGTTGGACGTGTCCAGGCCTATGGACTGGAGGGAATACCAGTCCACGTTCGTGTCTATGTCGGCGAAATAGACGTTGAATCCTGAGGCGTTCCAGCTGTAGACGTATGGGGGGGACTGGTTGTGGCCCAGTATGAGCGTGCCATTCACATCCCCAAAAAACCTGTGCCACATCGTGGAGCACGAATAGGTGCAGCCGAGGTGCGACGATTCGCTCCAGTTGAGGAATGAGTCGCAGCGGTCCTGGTCGCCGGCGTTTGAGGCACCTTGGTTGTTTATGTCCATGCCGTTCGAGCAGACGAAATTGGAGAGCAGGGAATTTGAAAGAGATGTGTTCGTGAATCCCAGGCCGTTCGCCGCATTCCCGGTTATGTTGTTTCCGCTGATGTTGTTCAAGGAGCTGTTGTCGACCGTGATGCCGTCGTTGCCGTTGCCGCTTATCAGGTTCCCGCTGATTGTACCGTTCTCGACGTCGTTCATTGATATGCCGTTGTCGGAGTTGTCCGACAGGGTATTGTTGACTATGATAGTATCGTGGGACTGGGTCGACACCACGATTCCGGTGTTGAAGTTGTCGCTGGCGTTGTTTCCCAAGAATATATTCCTTAGCGAGCCGGTTGCGAGCGTGCCGTCGAGTGAGAAGCCGCGGAGGTTGCCCGAAACCGAGTTGGCCGTGAAGTTGTTGTCGTGCGAGCCCGAAAGCACGAAGCCGTGGACGGAATTGTTGGCGGCGATGTTTCCGGTGAACGAGTTATTGTGGACGTTTATGAGCGTGTAGCCTGCATCGGTGCTCCCGGTTGCGGTGTTGTTCGAAAAGAGGTTGTTGTTCGAGAGGTTGTGGATTTCGAAGTTGCTCTCAGCGTTCCCGGCCGCGTAGTTGAGCGAGAAGTTGTTAAAGTTCGAGTTGAACAGGAGGTGGAAGCCGGCGTCCGCATTCGAGCTTGCGTTGTTGCCGGTGAAGACGTTGAAGCTGCTGGAATTCAGCTCGAAGCCGCTTTCTGCATTCCCGTTAGCCGTGTTGTTTGCGATGACGTTGCCGTCGCTCAGGTTGAGCAAAATGCCGATATCGCTTATGTTGGCCGCAATGTTGCCGGAGAGGGTGTTGTTCGCCGTCCCCTGCAGGTGGAAGCCGTGGTCAGGAGTATCGAGCGCCGTGTTTCCGGTCATGTTGTTGCCCGCGCCTCCCGTGACTGCGAAAACGTGGTGCGAGAAGTTCTGCCCAGTGCTGTTTTCGATGATATTGTTGTAGCCCCCAAAAATTGTGAAGCCGCTCAGGTTCCCGTCGCGGGCGGTCACATTAATTATCGAGCTGTCGTTCGACTGGTAGATGTACACGCCGTGCGTGTAACCCGAAACGCGCGGGCAGTTCCTGACCGTCACATTCGTGAGAGAGCCGTTCAGCAGGATGCCGTATGTCGTCCCGTTCGTGCCGTTGTTCGTGATGTTGAAGCCCATGCAATCCAGAAGGACGTCCGATGAGGCTATCTTGATGCATGCCGTGTCGTTCAGCGGGGAGGCGGATATGGGCGCGCCGAGGGCGTTCTCCGTCATGTTGTATTCGCCGGGGGACGATATCGCGAAGCAGGTGGACTGCTGGATTGCCTCGAGCTGCTGCATGGCAACAGCCGAGAGCGACTCGTCCAGCTGGGTGATATTCTGGCCTGAGGTGTTGCTCATGGCGTAGAGGTTGACGGTGTAGTTGCCCTCGCCGGGAAGGTCCGGGCACATCATCTGAAGCGTGAGGAAGCTCACGTTCACGACGCCGGTTATCGTGCGGGGTATTGCTTCGCTCGTGCAGTTCGTTCCTGTAATGTTTATCTTGTAGAGGCCCGTGGTGTTGGTGGCGCTCGCGCCCAGGGCCGCTGAGGCCGCTGCGTAGATGCTCCCGTTGTTTGTAAAGTTCGTGGAAAGCGTCCGGGATGACAGCAGTGTCCAGGAGTTTCCGATGGCGCAGGGCGCCTCGGAAGCGCAAGACGAGTTCGATGCCTGGATGTGCGGGACGAGCTGGGTCTCGTTGTCCGCGAGGGAGAAGAAGAGCACCGTCGCGTTTATTGTTGTGTTGACTCCCGATTCGTTGTTTTTCCCATAGAGGGTGAGGAACGTATTTCCTTCGCCTGCCGTGTGTATGAAGTTGTTCTGGGCAGAGCTGAAGAATGAGCCTGATGAGAGGCCGCGCTCGAAGACGGTGGAGTTGTCCTCGACTCGGCTGAAGAAAGACGTCAGCGTAGTCCCATTCGCCTGCATCTTGTTCCTTATGAACGTGAAAAGCGGCTCGATGCGGGTACGGTTCGCGGGAAGAAGGGCGACCGGCTGGTAGATTGTGCTGTCGAAGCTAGCCGGGACGTCCGCGATAAGGGCATCGACCGAAGTCCCTTCCTCGGTTCCTGCGGAGCCGATGAAGATGGACGACTGGCTCGTTTCCATGGTCATGTTGCCGTCTTCCGTCCAGTGGGCGAGGCTTATGTTGTAAGTGCCGGGCGAGGAGAAATTATACAGGAAAATGTAGAAGGTGTTGCCGTAGCTGTCCGGGGTGGTCATGAATCTCTGGAGGGAATCGTTGTCCGAGACGAGGATGCCGTTGACGAAGACGCCCCAGTGGCCGTTGTCCGTCGTGCCGGAGAGCATCCTGGACGTCGTCTGGACGGTCATCAGGCCGGGGAAGGGGAATGTGACGAAGAGGGCATTGCTGCCTATTGAAACCGGCGTCGTGCTGGATGTGCTGGCAACGGCGGGATAGGCAAGAAGCGTTCCCACGAGTCTGACCTGTTCGCTCTGGTTGAGGGCGTAGCCTGCCATCGACGAGACGAAGAAGGACGCAAGCCCTGAGTCGCAGGATGAGATGCCGATGACGCTGCCATTGAGAATGGTCGGGCGGTCCTGGGGGAATCCTGCCTGCCTGAAGATGGTCGCGTTGAAGCACTGTGCGTCCGTCTCGAGTGTGATTTCGGCGGTCCGGTTCATCGGCGTCAGGCTGGAGTCGTTTACCGAGACGAAGAGGGGGTCGAGGATGATGTTCGCCCCTTCCGTTGCGTTCATC
>JBFLVW010000025.1:0-3217 GCA_040758235.1 Microcaldota archaeon | reverse complement strand
CGCCGGGCAATACGATAAGGGCGACAACCTCATCGGCCACTCCCAGCTCACGGTCCCCGTCAGGGGCGCGGTAAGGAAGGCCGCGCACGGGCGCGAGGCTCTCATCGTCGCGGACGTCCCCCCGCGGGCGCTCGAGCGGGCCGCCAAAGTTTATAAGATACGCGAGGATATCCAGAGCGGGTATCAGCAGTGAAGCTAAAGCGCGAACTGGGGCTTTTCAGCACCACCCTCTATGGCATCGGGGTGATTCTCGGGGCGGGCATCTACGCCCTGATAGGGGTCGGCGCGGGCCTCGCCGGCAACATGCTCTGGCTGGCATTCCTCGCCGCGGCGCTCGTCGCCGTCTTCACCGGCCTCAGCTACGCCGAGCTCTCGAGCATGTTCCCCAAGGAGGCGGCGGAATACAACTACACCCGGAAGGCGTTCGGAAAGGAGCTGTTCTCCTTCATAATCGGCTGGCTGCTTGTCGTCGGCATCCTCATCGCGGCATCGACCGTGGCCCTCGGCTTCGCAGGCTACTTCTCCTCGCTTTTCGGGGGGCAGTTGACGCTTATCGCCGCCCTCGTCATCGCCGCAACGACGATAATGAACTATCTCGGCATCCGCGAATCGGCTAACTTCAACAATTTCTCCTCCATACTCGAGGCGCTCGGCCTCGTCATAGTCATCGCCATCGGCTTCCTCCTGCCCCCGGCGTCCGATTTCGACCTCTTCATTCCCCCCGCGGACGGCTTCGCGGGCGTGATGGCGGCCGTCTCGGTGATTTTTTTCGCATACATCGGGTTCGAGAGCATAACCAACCTCTCGGAGGAGGTGAAGGACAGCAGGAACACGGTTCCGAAGGCTCTCGTCCTCGCACTCGGGATTTCCACCCTCCTCTACGTCCTTGTCGCTATTGCGGCCGTGCGCGAAGTCGGGTGGGAGGCGCTTTCCCAGTCCAAGGCGCCCCTCGCGCTCGTGACGGAGCGGGCCCTTGGAAGCTATTCGGCGGCCCTTTCCCTGATAGCGCTTTTCGCGACGTCCAATACCGTCCTCATCTTCCTCATCGTAAGCTCCCGGATACTATACGGCATGTCCAGGGGCGGCTCCATCCATCCGATTTTCAGCGTCGTGGGGATGCGGGGGACGCCCTACGTCTCGGTAATCGCTGTGGGCGCGGCCGCCGCGCTCTGCGCGGCCGTGTTCGACATAAAGACGGTGGCCCAGCTGTCGGACATGTCGGTTTTCATCGCGTACTTCGCCGTGAACGCCTCTCTCATCGCCCTTTCGGGAAAGGCGATATCCCGCAGGTTCCGCTCCCCGCGGGTGCTGGGAATTCCTGTTTTCGCATACCTGGGGGCGGCAAGCTCGCTCCTCATGCTGGCTTTCTTCGATGCGGGAATCTGGCTGCTCGAAGCGGTCATATTGGCGGCGGGCCTGCTCCTCTTCTTCATCGCTAAGGCGCTAGCTCGCGGGCCTGGAGGATGAAAATGACTGCAAGGTAAAGCGCGTACGTTGCGAGGAAAACCGTGCCCCCGAACCGGCGCAGGCCCTTGTTGACTGCGGCCGCATAAAGCAGGAGTGTGTTCGCGATGACGGCGAACAGGAGCGCGGCGACGAACACCGCAAGATTCACCCCTATCGGGCTTATCACGGCCCCCACGCCGAGGACTAGCGTGATGTTCACCATGTTGCTCCCTATGGCGTCGCCGAGGGCGAGGCCGTACTGCTTCTTCCGGATGGCCTGGAGGTCTATGCTCAGCTCGGGAAGGGATGTCCCTATGGCTATGATGGTTGCCCCGATGAAGCTCTCGGCGACTCCGGCGAGCCGCGCAAGGTCCACGGCGGAATTCACTACGAAGCCCGAGCTCACGATTACGATCAGGACGCCCGCCCCGAACCTGAGGAAGCTGTTGAGCGCCTCGGCTTTCGTCACTTTCCCGTTCGTTTCCTCATCCTCGGCCTTCCTGTTCTTCATCGTCCGCCAGATGTAGGCCGCGAAAATCGCGAGCAGGACCGCCCCCTCCGCCACCCCGAGCGCACCCTGCTGGACCGAGGAATTGAACACGATATAGACCGATATGAACGTCGTGAGGACCAGGACCAGGCCTATGTCCCTCAGGTCGTTCTGGCTGATTTTCATCCCGTACAAGAAGGCGCCCGTCCCCAGAATGAGCAGGATGTTCGCGATGTTCGAGCCGAAGACGTTGCCTGCGGTTATCGAGCCTTCCCCGATGGACGACGACACGACGGCTACTGAAAGCTCCGGGAGGCTGGTCGCGAGCGCGAGCAGTATGAATCCTATCGCCACCTGGCTGATGCTGAAGAATTTCGAGAGCCTTACGACATTGTTGACGACCATCGCGGATGAGCGGGAAAGGACGAGCACCGATAAGACCAGGGTGCCAAGCTCGAGTAAAACCATCACTAATGCAAGGGCATAAAAAACTTTAAACAGTTACTCAAGACCATGCGCAAGATAGTGTCCAGGCTGGCCCCCCTCTTCGTCCTTTCGCTCTTCGCGATACTCATGCTGACCGTGCTCCGCGCGAGTTTCTTCGACAGCATAGACCCTGAGAAGCACGTCTATTTCGAGATAGTATTCCTCCTCCTCATCGCGGTGGCGGGCGAACTTGCGGTAGCCTATGTCAAGCAGCCGACCGTCATGATACTTATGGTTTTGGGGATGCTCCTGAGTCACAGCTTCCTCGATGCCGCATGGGGTTTCCTCCTGTCCGTGCCGCTTTCCCTGCCGCCCGAACCCCCCGAAATATTCCGGCTCGATGAAGTCATACACGTCTTCGCCCAGCTGGGCGGGATAATCCTGCTCTTCAAGGTCGGCCTCCACAACAAGATCGAGGGCATCTTTTCGAAGGACAACCTCCTTGTGGCGATGGCCGGGGTCCTTATCCCCTTCGCGGCCGGCTACGCATACGCAGTCATCGAGGGCGGAAATTTCGCCTACTCCATGTTCCTGGGCGCCGCCCTGACCGCGACCAGCGTAGGCGTCACCGTCGCCATCCTCAAGGAGCTGGGAAAGATGGAGGAGCGTTTCGCGAAGGTCATCATCGGCGCGGCGATAATCGACGACGTCCTCGGCCTCCTCGTCCTGTCCTTCGTGATAAACCTCACCGGAGGTGACGGCTCCCTCGCCCCGATAGCGTTCACTCTCGTTTCGGCATTCATCTTCATACTGGGAAGCATAATGGCCGGAGACTACTTCATCCGCTACCTGGAC
>JBFLVW010000024.1:0-7259 GCA_040758235.1 Microcaldota archaeon | reverse complement strand
GTTCGATGAACCCGGCGGAACTTTCCAGGCTGGACCCGGCCGTCCTCGGCCAGATGCTTGAAGCGAGGGGCGTGGGGAGCGTGGAAGCAACAAGAATAGCTGCCGAAATCGCGCCCCGCGTCAATACTGCCGCGACCGACTTTAGGAACGAGATGCACAGCGCCGGCTTCAACTGGGCCTCCATCAACGCCCTCGGGGACGCGTCAGCCCTTGCAGGCGCATCCAGGACCGGCAGCATGATGAGCGACGATAGGCTGCCTGATTTCGTTGCCTCGCGCCCCGACCTCATCGCCCGTCTGCCGCCAACTGTCGCTGAACCGGCAAGCGAGTATGCTTATCTAAGCAGGCAGATCAACGCACACGCTGGCATGATGCCGGACCAGAACAATCCTTTCGATAATCCGCCCCCGCCCGGCACCGAAACCGGCGCGGCCATAGACAGGATTTCAGAGCTGAACCGTGGGCGCATAGAGTCCGCGGGGTTCGATACCGCGCAGCAGGTCGTCCCCGCAAGCAGGCTCGGTCCCGAATACGTCGAAGAACGCGGCCGCCTGGATGCCGGCCTCCACTACTATTCCGTCGAGGACCGCTTCGGCAGCATGCCCGCGACGGCGCCCCCCGGGCTTCCGGAGCCGGTAGCCTCCCAGCTCCCGACGGTTGCGGGCACGACGGATTCGAGGCTGGGAAGCCTGAGGTCCTATATCGATGCCGAGGGGCCGACGGATGTCGGGAGCGCCCGCTCCATAGTCTTACAGGAATACAATGCGAGCCGGGAGATGGAACGGGCCGCGCGTGCCGCCGGGGACACCGACGCGGCGGCACTTTTCTCAAGGAGGGCAGAGGGGTGCAGCGTCGCGATGGACAGGCTCGGCACGGTTGGGGGGCGTGGCAGCGACGAGCAGGCCGCAAGCGTCGTTGACGCGATAACGGGCGCGGCATCGACGTCCGAATATGCTGATGCGGTCGTCCGGACGAGGGATGCCCTCCGCGGCATACAGACGGGCGAGCGCGAGGTCCCCGGAAGGGAGAGGCCTCCGGTCGGCGATTTCCCGACGCCTCCCCCGGTACGGCGCGAGCCGGGCAGCCCGCCCCGCGGCGATGAAGGCGAATCAAGAATGGCCTGATGCGAATGGAGCATACTCCGATACGCCGGCTCAGGAACCTCCTCACCAACGGGAACCTGTGGCTGTACATCCTTTCCCTGATTAACGGCGATGGCGAGCTGTACGCCTATGCACTCGACAAAAAAATAGAGGAGAAGTTCTCCTTCCGGCCAAACAGGATTATGATATACGTAGTCCTTTACAAGCTGGAGGCGGAAGGGCTTATAGAGTCGAAGTTCCGCGAGAGACGGAAATACTACCGTCTGACGAAAACCGGACACGAGGCGCTTTCCCGCGCGAGGGAATACTTCGGCACGCTTTCGGAGAAGCTGTGATTCCATGAGGATAATCCTTACCGGGACTCCGGGCACCGGAAAATCCGCGGTCGGCAAGGCGCTTGCCTCGACACTCGGCCTGGAGCTTGTCGACATAAAAAAAATCGCCCTCTCAGCCGGCCTCCGCGCAAAAAACCATGAAGTCGACGTGAAAAAGCTCGCCCGCGCGCTCTCGTTCCTGAAAACGAAAAAGGATTTCGTCGCGGAGGGCCACCTCGCGGCGGAAATCCGGCTTCCCGCGGATTTCGTGGTCGTCCTGCGCTGCCGCCCGCGAATTCTCGAAAAAAGGCTGAAGCGCAGGAAGTACCCCAGGAAAAAACTGGAGGATAATCTTATGGCGGAGATGCTCGACTACTGCACCCAGCGCGTGGAATCAATATACGGCAGGGCCCCGCTTGAGCTCGACACCTCGAAAAGGAGCGTCCTGCAGGCCGCGGAGGAAATCGCGAAAGCGATAAGGGGAAGAAGGAAGAAAATCGACTCCGTGGACTATTCGGATTCTCTAAAAGCTTTTCTGGAGATTAGGTAGCCATGAAGGAAGAGAAGAGGCTCATCGAGGCCGCGCTTTTCATCAGCTCGCGGGAGATGTCGCTCGAGGAGCTGCGCACGCTCACCGGAATCGGCGCCCTCGGCTACCTGCAGGGCGTCGTAGCGGAGCTGAAGAAGGAATACGAGGAGCGGGGAAGCGCGGTAGAGATAACGGAGGCCGACGGCAAATTCTCGATGCGCGTCCGGAACGAGCTGCTCCCGCGCGTCCGCCAGTTCGCGCAGGACACGGAGATAAGCAAAAGCGCCCTCCGGACTCTCGCCTACATATCGAAGCACGACGGCATACTGAAATCCGAGCTGGTGAAACGAATCGGCACCCATATTTACGGAGAGGTGAAGGAGCTTGTCGATGCGGGATTCCTCAAGGCGCAGCGCGCCGGGCGGACATCGAAGCTCACGCTCACCGACAAGTTCAGGAAATACTTCACGGAGGCCGGGCCCGCCCCGCCGCCCGCAGCAGGGAGCGAGGAGGCCCAGACCACGCTTCAGGAGCAGTAGCTTTCAGAAGTATCATCCCAAAAAGCTGACGTCCATTTGTTCGTGCTCGAACAAAGGCCGTCACCTTGCACTCGCAAGCTGACGTCGCATAAAGCCTTGGACGGTGTTCCGTCCAAGATTTGCCCGCATCCGCGTGCAACCTGGTAGTGCGCCGGTCTTGAACGGCATCCAGCATCCCGCCACCGGTTTTCGGTTCCGTGTTTTGGGTTAAGGGACCGGGAACTGGAAACAGGAGACTGGAGACCCGAGCCAACCGGTCCCCCTGGGATTGCAGGTTCAAATCCTGCCGTCAGCGTTTTTTGTCAGTTGCGCTCGCCCTGCCGGGTTCGCTCGTTCTCCTCCGGACGCATCCAGCTCAATCTTCACCCCCCCAACACCTATTTAAGATTTCCATCCTCATGCTGTTCCATGGCGGAAAACAGGAAGAGGCTCACTCCCCGCGACGTCGAGAGGGTGGAGAAGGAGACCCTGGAACTCGTCGTAAAGACGCTTCCGAAGATAGAGACTGCCATCGCGAGCTGGGACTCGCTCAAGCACAAGCCCCCGGAGCTGCGGCGGAAATTCGAGGAGTACCGCAGGCTGCACGGCCAGCTGAGCGACTGGGCGCGGAAAGCGCTTATCTCCGCATCGAAGGCCGAATCCGAGGAGGCCCGGGCCAACAGGATGTGGGATTACGTAGCCCTCTGCCGCGCCCTGCGGAAGGTGGGATGAGTGGCCGGCCAGAAAATGATGGGCGGTGGCGGGCCCCGCACGGCCCAGGCGCCGGCGAAAAAGAGCGGGCAGTTCCAGCAGCGCGCCCCTGCAAGCACGCCCCAGCAGGACCAGGCTCAGGCCGAGGCCCTTTCAGGCTCGCTAAGCGACGCGGGCTCAGACCTGAGCGAGCAGGGCAGCGCTGTCGAACCAGGCCTTCCGTTCACCCAGCATGCGGCGGATTTCAGGCGCGAGGAGGTGAGCGAGGAGCGCAGGGCGGCGGAAGCGGAGTTCCCCTCCGAATCGGCGACGCTGAAGGGCATGGCCGACATGGCAGAGAGGGAAATAAGCGAGGCCAAGGCCGCCCGCGCGGCCGGCGACAAGAGGCTTGAATTCATACACATGGAGCGCGCGTGCGACCTCTACAACGCCGCGTCCGACAGGGGCGCGGCGCTTGAGACGCTTGCCGAGGCGGCGCGTCTCCTTCGGGGCGCGGAGGCCCCTGCGGAGCTGGTGGCCGCGATGAAGGGGGCAGTTTCGCTGCAGTCTGCGACGCCCGCGGCCGCGAGGGCGATGTTGGAGCTTGCGAGGGCGGCATCCGATTCCATCCGCTCATCGCCGGCGGAACGGCTTTCCATGAGCGCGATGTTCGCGAGGGCGTTCTTCGCCCTGGGCAGGGGCAAGGCTGCCGAAGCGGGCATCCACCGGGACCTTGCGAAGGAGTATGCCAGAGCAGGGCCGAGGGACAGGAAAAAGGCCGAAACCGCGAGCGCGTCCCTCGCGAAGGGCGTAATGAGCGCGTCCGACGCCATGGCCCTCATCTCCATTCTGAGGACCGGCCCCTCCGGAGCCGGAATCCCGCCGGGGGAGATACGGGAGCGCATCCTTGCCCTCCAGTCGTCCGCGAATTACCCTGAACGGGAGCAGGATCTGGCCGGCCTTCTCGGACCCGCGCTGAGCTACCTCGCGAAGGCGGAAGACGCGAAACGCATCGGGGATGATGCGAAAGCCGCGGAATACATCGAGCTCTCCCTCCTGCACCTCGAGGAGGCGGAGAAGATAATGGAGGAAATCAGAAAACCGGCGATGGCCGCGAAGCCCGTCGCGCTTGTCCGTGGACTGCCCCATCCGGAGCCGCCGAAACCAGAAACCCGCTTGCGCCCCGTCCTTCCCGCCATCCACCCAACTCCCCCAACCGCCATTTTTCCGCCGCCACCTGCCGGTAAGGAACCCGAATCGCCGGCCGAAACCCCCCCTGAGCCTGCGCCGGAAAGCGCCCCATTACCGGAGCTTCCGCCCGAACTCCTCTCGCTCCTTTCCGAGGACTGCTGCGCAAAATGCCCTGATGGGCTCTTCGCATGGTCTGAGAAGGCGGGGGTAGACATGATTGCGCTGCTCGGGGAGCTGTATTCCTCTCGCATCAGGGCCGCCGCCGGGGAAATCCCGGAAGCTGGAATCACCGGGCCGCTTGCCATGCTCTCAGGTTTCGCGGAAAAGATGCCCAGCATAGAAAACCTGAGGGACGCCCGGGCGGCCGCCTTCCTTGCGGAATTCTACCTGTTCGCCGGAAAGAGGGAGCTTCCAGGAAGGGAGGAGGCGGGACGCATGATAATCGAGCTTGCGGACATGGTGATGACCCCCGAGGACGCCCTCAGCCGTCTTTCGGAGCTTGCCGGGGTCAAGGAAGCCCAGAAACCGACTCCACTCGCGCCGGTCCAGCCCTCCCGGCCACAGGAAATCGTAACTCCCGGATCCCCTCAACACTCCCCGCAAATCGCAGTTTCCGGCACTGATAAGCCAGCAGTAACGCCCCCCGCCGTGCCTTCACCGCCGGGTTCGCCCCCGGGAACTCCTCAAAACGAAGCCCCGCAATACGCGGAATTCGGCTCGGCGGAAAAATTCGTTTCGTTTGCGCAGAGGCTTATGTCGGCGGACGAAGCGGTGCGCTCTGGGGCGGAAGCGAAGCTTGGCACTGACCCGGCGTCATCGGTAATCCGAAGGATGATAAGCGACATGAAGTCGAAAAAGCTGTATGCGGCGGCAGTATCGCGCGGCGACCGGTTCGGAATCGACCGCTTCGTGAAATTCGACGTGCCGAAGCTCGCGAGGGAGTGGATTCCGGAGTTCGAGAAGGCGACCGGAATCCGGCTTGCATCCTGATAATTTTACGGGACTGAAGGAGGCCGGGAGCAGCCCTGCACAATCCCGAGATACGCCCTCATTTTCATCGCTCCAGGGTCAGCCTGGCGGGGGAGGAATGGAAGCTCGCAATCCCTCACATAACGGACGAAATCCGTGTAGCCGTAGCACCGGGCGGGCGGCTCCACGCGGGGCGCGCCCGAGCTGCAACGCTCGGCGTCCTGCTGTCCGTTGCCGGAGGAGCAATATGCGCTGTCGACCACCCTGCTCATCGAGAAGCCGTAAGTCCAGCACTCCCCGTTCGGGATTGCGCTCGAGCATCGGGGGTGGGACGAGTTTCTCGACGAACTGTTCCACACGCCGTCATACATGTTCCCCGCCACATACATCGAGAAAAGCCGGTCGCGCTCCGCGTCCGAGGCCGGCCATCCGAGCATCTGGCGGTGGGTGTTGATGAACAAAGTCGCGGCATTGATGGCATTCCTCATCTTTATCGTTCCGAGGCATACCGAATGGCCGGGATTGAATGGATTGAATGCCGGGTCGCAAGACTGCGCGTCCGCAAGATTCATCGAAGAGAGCGGGGAGCGCGCGAATACGTTGTTAAGCGGGCCGTTTGTTCCGGAAGGATGGGACGCCGCGGGCCAGTACGTGAAGGGCGGCTCAACCGTCTGCATCAAGCCGGTGCCAAGCCATCTCCATGCAGGGACCGGAGAGGGGGAGGCATTCTGGAATGAGCAGGCGCCGGCGGGGTCATGCATCTCATCGAAGCCTGCCGCATATCCTGCGCTATTGCCTGAGGGGTCTGCAGGGAAGCACCCCGATACCGAGCCGGACTGAATCGCCGCTCGGGAACACACCTTCGCGCTGGAGCAGGCATCGAACCCGCTTTCGGTGAGGACGAACGCCCGGACGAGCATGGGTTCGAGGTTCCTCCTCGAAGAGAACTGCTCTATTTCGGGGAACGCGGAGCAATATGCCTGGTTGTTGATGGGCGCAGCGGGGCCGAAATCGAACGAACCCTGCGGGGCCGAACCCGATGGTGTTTGCGTTGCGCTTGCGGGCTGAACGGAGGGCGCCGATGCACCCGCATTGTTCACGGGCATGTTCCCAGGCGCTTCCTTCGAGCAGCTGAAAACAGCGGCAAGCGCGAAAATGGCCGCGGCCTCCCTCAGCCTCGGCAATATGCCCCTTCTTTCCTTCCCCCGTTCAGAATCATGCTTGAGCTTCATGCAAGTCCCCTTTATTGTGTTTTTTTGTATAACCAAGTGTTTTAAAATCCGGCTACAACTGCCTATCTGTTTATTAACACGTTCAAACACTATATATATGCAAATTTGCAAATTCTGTGGAGGAAGGGAAAATGAAGGTCAAATGCGACAAGTGCGACACCAGCGCGAACGCCGATGTTGACCGGCTTGTTATGCTGGGGTGGAGCAGGCTTACCATTTCCAACCCCTCGAGGAAAACGTTCACGAGATGCCCCCGCCACCGGGCCGGACTTACCGAAGAGGTCGGGAAGGCGCGCGGCGCGCGCATCGGCGGCTAAAGAACGAGCCCTATCCCGGCAAGCGCGACGAGCGTACCGATGGCAAGGGTCACTTTATAGAAATCGGGCCGAGCAGCAACCTTGAGGAGCGCGCCTATCGTAAGGTATCCCGCTACTGCCGCCACGGCGCTTCCCGCAACGAGCGGCCCGCTTATTTCGAAACCCCCCCTGATGAGCGGGAGCGCGATTTCCACCCCGATCACTGCGGGAATGCTCATCAGGAAGCTGAGCCGCATCGCCTCGGCGAGCGGATACCCCTCGCCAAGAAGCGCGGCTAGCGTCGTCCCCGACCTGCTGATGCCGGGAATCCCCGCGAGGCCCTGGGCGAATCCTGCGGCAAGCGCGTTTTTGGGTGAAAGCTCGGTCCTGTTCCCCCCGTGCCTGCGCATCTGCAGG
>JBFLVW010000023.1:0-14618 GCA_040758235.1 Microcaldota archaeon | reverse complement strand
GCAAGCGCGGCCATCATCGGGGAGGCGCCGCCCATCTTCGCTTCGATGGAATCGAGCTTCTGGAGTATGTTCTTGAGCAGCCTGTTGGTGTTCTCGCGCTCCTCCATGAGCCGGTACACCATTTCGCCCAGGACTATCGGGTCCCTGTACTTGTCCATGTGAGTCTCGAGGTCGCTTCGTATCTCCTTGGTGAACGCGGTGTCAATAGCTTTATATTCTTTGTCTGACTTGTCAGCCATCGTATCACCAGCGTGTTGCGATGAAATCACGCAACAATCATGATTGTATCATGATACATTTTATAAACCTATCGGTCTTTTCTTGCCACCGGTGAACATATGAAGCCACTAACCCCGTTGGTCTCACGCATCCTTTCGTCGTTCAGGAAGAAGAACCAGCGCCGGCTCAGGAAGCTGAACGACGAGGTGCTCCGCCTTGCGGTCCTCGACTTCAGCCCGGCGAGCTTCAATCTCGCAGTATACTCGTACATCCTCTCGAAAGTCGTGTCCAAGCCGAGATACCTCCGCGACGAGTACAAATCATGCATGCAGAACATAGAGCAGGCGCTCGGCGGCCTCGCTTCGAGGATGGACAACGCCTCCGAGGAGGAGCTCGAGGAGCTTTTCACTGCCCTCGAGCATTCGATTGCCTGCCTCGAGGAGCGCGACCCCCGCTTCGTCGTGGACCTCATAACGAAAGGCAAGCTCAAGATGGCCGCGACCATGTACGCGCAGGGCATAAGCCTCGGCATCGCAGCCGAGACGACCGGCCTCGACAAGCAGGAAATCCTCGATTACGCCGGTGAAACGATGATGTTCGACCGGCTGAAGGACGAGGTGGGCGTCCACGAGCGCATGAAGGCCGCCCGCAAGCTCCTTTCTGCCTGACACCGGCTTCTATAATCGATAACTATATATTTCGGTTATGGGATATCTTCTTTCATGGACAGAAAAATCCGGAGCCCGAGCGAAAGGCATCACTATTCTCGCAGGGAGTTCATCGCCATGGGGGCCATGGCTGCAGGCATCCTCCTCATCGGCACCCCGGCGTCCGCGCAGGTCCCGGACGTCCTCGCCCGCCTGCGGGGCAAGTTCCGCGAGATGGGGGAATACGGCATCCCGCCCCTCGTCTGCTGGAGCGACCCGACCATGAGGGAGCTTCTCAGCGCCCTTTCGGGCGCGGCGAACGCGGCGGCCCGCTCCGGGAGGCCGGAGGCGTTCCCGCTTTCCGGCTCGACGCATGAGGAGCAGTACCGCTCGCTCAACTCCCTGCTCGGGCGCCCGCGCGATTCGCCCTTCGGCCCAGGGGAGCTCGCGGCGCTCGAGCGCGCTCTCTGATGATTCCCCCGCAGGGGAAGCCCCGGGATAAATACCGCCTCTTGCATCGCTTTCATTATGAAGCGGCCAGATGAATCCAGGCAGGAAAAAGGGCAGGTTGTTTTCGGGGCCATGGAATGGCACCTTTCGGATAGCGGGAAGGCTTTGAGGCGGGGAGCCATGCGGTTCAGGCACAGCAGGGAAAACTTCAAGTCGCTAGTCGCGATTAACCTCGTCGCATGGGCGGCAGGCGGCGTTTTCCTCTACAAAAACTGCATTCCCGCCGAGGAGCCGCTGAGGACGAGGGAGATTGCGCCCGCAGAACCGGCCAAAGCCCCCACTTCGACGTGCACCGACCACTGCGTGTTCGAGCTGAAAGAGGGGTCATGGGCGCCGCAGAGCGCCAAAACGTTCTGGCTCGCTCAGCTCGGGATGGAGTTTTTTGATATCCGCGAAAAGCTCGCGTCGATGGAGCGGGAGGGCAGGGAGCCCCTCCTCACCCACGAAGACGCCGAAATCGCGCGGCTTCTCAGCTCGATTGCGAAGCTTAACGAGAAGGCCGGAAAGGAATACGGCTTCGAGCCCCTTCCCGTCTCCGGAAAAAGCGACGCCGAGTCGTTCCGCTCCCTCAACGCATGGCTCGGAAGGCCCCACGATGCGCCGATGGACGGGCGTGCGATATCCGAACTGGATTTGCTTGTCGTGGAAGCCGTGATGCGGTAGCACATTTATATAGCTCCCCGCCCAAAAAGCGGCATGGCGCGCGATATCCTCTGCGACTCGGGTGTACTGATATCACTGACCGCCGGATGCCTCGACAGCATCCTTTATTTCTTCGCCGAGAAGCACGACATGAGGTTCGTAATCCCTCCTTCCGTCGAATACGAGTCGGTGACGAGGCCGCTTCAGAGCGATTTGAAGAAGCACCTCTTTTCCGCAATCCGCATCAAGGACGCGATTGACGACGGCGTCGTCGTAGTCGTGGACGCGAAGGTCGAGGACCAGACGCGCAGGCTGATGAACGCCGCGAACAGCATGTTCTACATAAAAGGGAAGCCGATAAGGCTCATCCACACCGGGGAGTCGGAGATGCTCGCCCTCGCCCTCGAGCTCGGCATAGACAACATCCTCATAGACGAGAGGACGACCAGGATGCTCATCGAGGCGCCCTTCCGGCTGAAAGAGCACTTCGAGCAGGAATTCGACGTGAACGTCATGGTGAACAAGGGCAGCTACCGCGACCTCGAATCGAAGATAAGCTCCCTTAAGGCCATCCGCAGCAGCGAGCTCGTGATGCTCGCGTACGAGAACGGCTATTTCAAGAGTTTCGGCAAGCTCGAGAGGGAGGCGCTCGAGGCCGCGCTCTACAAGATGAAGTATTCCGGCTGTTCCATATCATTCGAGGAAATCTCAAGCTATGTCATGATGGCCAGATGATTTTTCGCCGCCGGGCAGGTGCAGTGGGTGCAGCAATTCTTGGAACCTCCGCAGACCAGCAGGGTCGTCATCGCAATCGACCAGCGCGAGGACGAGCTTTTCGACCGGATGCTTGAGGGCATGGGGGCGGATGTCGAGCGCAGGGTTCTCGAAGTCGGGGACTTCCTTTGCTCGGCCCGACTCGCTATCGAGCGCAAGACGCGGGCCGACTTCGAGCAGTCGGTGATAGACGGCCGCCTTTTTTCCCAGCTCCCCAATCTCGTTTCGAACTACGGCCGGGCCGTCGTGGTCGTCGAGGGAATCGCTGACGAGGAGCGCCTCTCGCGCTCCTCCCTTCTCGGGGCGTATGCAACGATAATCGCCGACTTCGGCGCTTCCTTGGTCTTCACGCGCGACAAGAGGGCTACGGCCGAAATCGTCTTCCAGTTCGCGGTGCATGAGCAGCTTGCCAAAAAGCAGCCGATGAGAATCTACGCCAAGAAGAGGACGCATACTCCATCTCAGACCGCGCGTTCCATCGTCGAGATGCTCCCCATGATAGGCCCCAAGCTGGCAAAGTCCCTTCTCCGGCACTTCGGCTCGGTCGAGGCTCTCGCGCACGCGAACGAGCGCGAAATCGCCGAAGTCGAGGGAGTCGGAAAGAAGAGGGCGAAGATAATCAAGGAGATACTGTGCTATCATTACGAGGAGAGCGAGGACCGCTCGGTGTATTAATCCTCACGTTGATAACAATACCGGTGGTGGCATGGCCGAGAGGCAGTTGCGCTCGCAGTCGGTGGACAAGGCGGTCGAAATTATACGGCTCAGCGGGCTAATCCCGGCGCGGGTCGGCCCGTATATCGTCGGCGTAGCCGACCGCTCGGCGTACGAGAGCCCGCGCGCGCTCGCCGCATACATGCGAGAAAACGCAGGAACGCCGAATCTGATGCTCTTCACCACGGGAAGGGACGGGGTGTTCAACCCAGTCCAGGCCCGCGAGGAAATTCTCGGCCGGGCGGACCGGATAGAATCCGAGCGAAAGCGCATCCAGCCGCTCGGCTCGCCCCGCACTGCGACCCCGCGCAGGACCGGGGAAAGGCACATGCTCAGGGCGCTTTCATTCGAGTTCCGGCTTGACGACTCGCGGCTCTCGGCCGTTTCTGACGAGGTGAACCGGAACCTCGAGGCAATCCTTTCCCGCGACGCCTCCCCGGAGGTCCAGCGCCTGCTGGGGTTCGAGGGGCTTCTCGAGCGCTACGGCTTCCGCAAAGCGGGCCACCTCTCGATTTCCATCGACCTGGAAGCCGTCCGGGCGGCGGGGCACCAGGTGGACGAGCGGGCAATCGAGCGCGACCTCCGCAGCAACCCGACAGCCGTCCTCAGCCATTTCGCAGGCATCGCCCCGCAGGCGGTCCGCATCACCCAGAGCGAGGGGACCGCCTGGAGCGAGCGGCTCCCGGGCGAGGAGCTGACCCTCGCGGAATTCACGGAATTCGTCGTCCTCCTCGACACCGCCCGGAAATTCGCGGAGGAGCGCCTCGGGAACGAGGCCGGCTCCCTCGCCCCCGGCGTCCTGACCGGCCGCGCGGAGCGGTTTTAATTTTTGCGCAGGAAATATCCACATGCGCGTCCCCCTCAAAGGCATCCACATCGGCCTCGATTCCCCGGAGGGCGACATATCCTTCCTATCCCACGCCCACTCCGACCACACGAGCGGCATGAAAAGGCTCGAGCGCGTAATCTCAACCCAGGCGACGCTGGAGCTCGCGGGGATGGGCGCGAAGCTCGAAACCCCCCCAAACACGAAGATGCTCGATGCCGGACACATCCTCGGAGCGAGGCAGCTGCTCATCGAGGGCGACGGGGAGCGCATCGTATACACCGGCGATTTCTCGCTGAAACCGAACGTCTTCGGGA
Organism: Microcaldota archaeon; assembly: GCA_040758235.1. Classification (GTDB taxonomy): domain Archaea; phylum Micrarchaeota; class Micrarchaeia; order Anstonellales; family Bilamarchaeaceae; genus Bilamarchaeum. The sequence goes on along the minus strand of JBFLVW010000023.1, from coordinate 9,969 downwards.
TGCAGGGCGAGATTCCGCAGTGCGAGCGCCTCATAATGGAGGCGACCTACGGCGACCCTGCGTACGTCTTCCCGGATGCCGAAGTAACACACCAAAAACTGCAACGATGGGTGCGGGAGAACGACTCCTCCAACCTGATAATCGGATGCTACGAGCTGGGGAAGGCCCAGGAGGTCATCCGGATTCTGAACGAATGCGGCATCGCACCGGTCGTCACGCCGAAAACGAACGCCTTCTGCGATGTGTATGAAAAATTCGGCTACCCTCTCGACCGCACCGTAGTCGGAAGCGAGGGGGGCGAGGATGCGATGTCGCGCCGCTTCGTGGGTATAGTCCCCATGGGGAAGGCGAAAAGATACTTCGCGAGGAGGCTCTCGGAAGCCTTCGGGAGGAAGACCCTGTGCGCGGTCGCGACGGGCTGGGCCCTGCACTACCGCTTCGACACGGATGCATCATTCGCAATCAGCGACCATGCTGATTTTTCGGACCTCGTTCATTTCGTCCGGCAGAGCGGGGCGAAGCGGGTGGAGTTTTTCTGCGGCGAGGGTTCGAGAGTGCTCGCTGCGGCGGGGAATGGAGCGGTTTTAAATAGTTGAGAGTATGAGTCTAATATTCTTCTTTGTTCGGCACAGCGAACGATGCGCGCAAAGGACGCAGTCCTTTGCCAACTGACCAGAATGGCCATGATGGGCTTGGAGTGCGCTCCAAGTGTCATGGCCAGATTTGGCGCTTTGCGCCAAATTAGATGGCCATGATGGCGTAATGGTAGCGTGAGAGGCTGTGGCCCTCTAGGCCCGAGTTCGATTCTCGGTCATGGCCCTTATCTTCTTCTATGAGGGCCCGGTCGTGGCCCTTTTTTGTTCACTGCGCTCGCTCCGCTCGCGGCTTTACGTTCTCCTGCTCTTCCAGAATCCCGACGCAATGGGGATGAGGAAGGTCAGGGCATAATAAACAAGGACGTCCGGCTTGTAGTAATCCGGGGAACCCAACAATATTACGATGAATATGTAGTCCAGAATAACTGCCATTGCAGTCCACAAGAGCGCCACCGGCAAATACTCCCTGACGCTTCTTGCCTCAATCTTCTTCAGGGCGACGAAAACCGTGACGGGCGTGGCGATGAGCATTACTGCCCAGCCGAATATCGATGGCGGAAGCAGGAAGAAAAAGGCTATCCCCAGGGCGTAACCCAAAAGCCAAAGTGCGAGTCCCCATCCCAGGAAACCCATCCATCTCCTGTCCATGTGCCCCCTCGTTCAGCGGCCTACCTCTCAAGCGCCTTGATTATCTTCGCGGCGGCCCTCTCGAGCTTCTTCACGTCGGTATCCTCCTCGTCCCGATGAGGCATCCGGAGCCCGAACCCGTCGCCGCGGTATCTGGGCACGACATGCATGTGGACATGGAATATCTCCTGCCCCGCCTCCGCGCCGTCCGCGAGGATGTAGTTTATCCCCCTGCAGTTGAGCTTGGACGCTTTGAGGGCCTTCCCCACTTTTTTGGCGAGGACCATCATCTTTCCAGCCTGTTCGTCGCCGAGCTCGGTCAGCAGCTCCGCATGCTCCTTGGGGATGATAAGCATGTGGCCCTTGGTTATGGGCTTTATGTCCATGAAAGCCATGAGGCTGTCGTCTTCGTAGACCTTTGTGCTCGGCAGTTTTCCCCTTGCGATGCCGCAAAACACGCATTCCGCCATGCCTTTCTGTCAGCGTTCATCTATATAAACAGGCTGCGTCCGATCGCCGCTACGATTTTAATCCCCAAGCGGGAATCAGTTTCATGCAGGAGAACATTTCAACCGGCAGGGCCGAAGTCATCGACATAGTCATGCCCGGCCAGACCAACCACTACGGCACCCTGTTCGGGGGCATACTCATCGCCCAGATGGACAAGGCCGCGAGCATCGCGGCGACGCGCTACTGCAAGACGGACTGCGTCACGGTCAGCGTGGACAACATCGTTTTCGCGAAGCCGGTGAAGCTCGGCGAAACAAGCATCGTGAGCGCGAGGGTCATATACGTGGGCAAAACCTCGATGCTCGTGCGCGTGCGGGCGGAATCGGAGACGCAGGCAGGCGAGCGCAAGACGGTCGTCGGGTGCGCGGACTTCGTTTTCGTCGCGGTCGACAAGGACGGGAAGCCCGTCCCGGTCCCGGAGCCGGTGCTGGATGGCGAGGAGGAAAGGAAGCTCTTCGCGAAGGGGAAGGAGATAAAGGACGGCCTGAGGAGGCAATGCTAGTTTTGGTGTGCGGCTAAGGCTTGCGGCAAGGCCCCTGACGATGCTCAGCACCTGGAAGAAAGGAAAAGCCAGGCCGCCACGCTGAACGGCAGGAAGAACCTTCCGCCAAGCATTCTCAAAACCGCCCTGATGTCTTCCCTGCTCAGGGATACCCTCATCTCATCACCGGGCAGTACGCTCGGCCGTGGAAAATATCCTTTCCCGTGCTGAGGGGATTTCCGCGAACATCAGGTCCTTTCCCTCAAGTCGATGTCGATGCCGCCGCCGACTCCGAGGATGATGTTGTATACTATCGCGCTCAGGAACCCGAAAACGAACATCGCTATCGAAAACACGACAAGGCCGACCGCCATCATGACGACTCCTATGACTATGCTTATGACCATGGCGGCGGCATCCGCGCCTGCGGCGAGCCCAATCAGGGCGAGGACGATGGACATCAGGCCCCATAATACGAGCAGGATGATTCCGAGGACGAAAGACCAGATGGCGAGCAGCCTCCCCAGGGAAACCGCCCCTATATGAGTCAGAGTTGCCTTCATTTTTCCACCTATGAGTACAGGCTCCCGATTTTCAAGAGCGCATCGCGGAATTTTTTTATGTCGTCGGCGTTGTTATACACGTAGCAGCTCGCGCGGACCGCCCCCTCCTTCGCGCCAAGCGCCTCCATGGCGGGCTGCGCGCAGAAGAATCCGCTGCGGACCGCGACGCCCTCCTTGTCCAGCATGAGCGCGACATCGTGCGGCTTCGCGCCCCCGATGTTGAATGAGAAAAGCGAGCCGTGCGCGCCCGAAGCCGGCCCATACACTTTCGCACCGGCGGCATCGAGGGCCTTCCTGAGCCCAGCCGCGAGCGCCTCTTCCGAGCGCTCGACGTTCTCCATCCCGATTTTTTTGAGGTAGCGGCACGCTTCAGCAAAACCCATCATGCCGCCGTAGTTCTGGACCCCGGCCTCGAACCGGGACTGGTCGTCCACGGGGACGATTTTGCCCCCGCTGACCGCCTTCACCGTCCCCCCGCCGGTGAGCAGGGGCCGAAGCTTCCCCAAATGCTCCCTCCTCGCCGCAAGCGCCCCTATGCCGCCCGGCCCGAGCATCTTGTGGGCCGAGAAGCAGAGGAAATCTACCTTCTCCTTCTTCAAGTCCGTCCGGTGGTGGGGCACCCCCTGCGCCCCGTCCACGCAGATAAGCGCGCCGCGCTCATGGGAAATCGCGGCTATCTCACGGACGGGGTGGCCGCAGCCTGTGGTGTTATCCCAGCTGTGCGTCATCACGAGGGCGGTCTCCCTGTCGATGGCGTTTTTCCAGGTCTCCATGGAAACAGACCCGTCCGGCTCCGGCCCTATTACCTCGAGCTTTATCACTCCCTCGTCCCTCAGCCTCATCAGGGGAAGGAGGACGGCGTGGTGCTCCATCGATGTCGTGACGACTTTCTTCCTTGCGGCATAGTCCATGCCGAGCGCCACGATGTTGAGCCCTTCCGTCGCGTTCCTCGTCCAAATCAGGCCCCCTGCATCCGCATTCACGAAGCGGGCGACCTCCTCCCTCGCCGACTCAGCCATCTCGCTTGTCCGCCTCCCGAGGCGGTGGGAGCTCCTGCCCCCGCACGCCCCCATCTCCGAATAATAGGACGCTTCCGCGTCGATGACGGCCTGGGGCTTCAGCGACGTGCACGCGCTGTCGAGATAGGCGACCCAGGGGTTGTTCTTCAGGACCGGGAAGTCCTTGCGGATATCATCCACCGCCCATCGCCTCCCCGATTGCCGCCCTGAACTCCTCTATCGGCCTCGGGCCGACGATGGGCTTGCCATTGATGAAGAACGTCGGAGTCGCATATATGTGCGAATCCTTGCCCTGCTGGACATACCGCTCAAGCTCCGCATCGGTCCTGTTGTTGTCATAGCAGTCGTTGAACCGGGCCATGTCCAGGCCGGCCTTCTGCGCGAGCGTTTTTATCGCAAGGTGGCCGTCCGCCGCGCACACCTCCTGCTGTGCGAAGATGGAGTCCCTCAGCTCGTCCTGCTTCCCCTGGTCCCTCGCGCACAGCACCGCCCTTGCGGCCTCGAAGCTGTAATTGTGGTTGGGCAGGGGGAACGGCTTGAACACGTAATAGACCGAGCCGTTGTATTCACTGAGGATCTGGTCCATGGTGCCCTCGGCCTTGCCCGTGTACGGGCAGGTGAAGCACCCGAACTCGACTATGACGACGCTCGCATTCGGGTTCCCGGCGCTCATCCCGTCCAGCCCGGTCGGTGGTACCAGGTCCTTGGGCTCGCTGAACCTGCCGTAGTCGCCGGTAAGGTCGTTGAGGATGCACGCGCCGGCGGCGTCCGGGCCGTCGCAGTTGCCAAAAACGTAGAAATTATATACGCCGATGGCCGCGTATGCGAAACTCCCCAGCGTGAGGATGACGAACGCCCAGGACAGGAGCACGAAATGCCTGTTCACCGCTTTCGCGAGCGGGGGCGAATGCTTCAGCAGGCCCGACACTATGTCCGCCTTTATCTGGTCGTCGAGCCCCGTGTCGCATGGCCGCAGGGTCACGGTCCTGAAGACGCACTCGAACCCCTTTCTGGCGAGCGGCCTGTATTTGGCTGAAAAAATGGACATCGCTGAGAAAACGAAGAACGCTATTATGCAGAGAACCACTCAGCTCACCTGCAGTTATCGCATGGCGCGCTGAATGCCCCGGCCTCCTTCAGCGCCTTCCTCTGGCGCAGGTTCTCGCAGGTCGCGCGGAGCGAGCATTTCCCGCATACGAGGTTCTCCATCATGAAGAACACGTACGGGACGACCTGCTCGTTCGCTTCGTACACCCTGGTCGTCCCGACTTTCGTGTACCTTATGAGGTCCGCCTTCGTAAGCAGGGCGAGGTTATGTGAAACGAGAGTCCGCTCGCTTTTCAGCGTCTGGGCTATCTGGTTCACGGTCATCGGCCCCCTGCAAAGCTCCTGTAGTATCCTCACGCGCTGCCTGTTCGCGAGCGCCGAAAAGAATGTCGTGCAGTATCCGTCTACCTTTGGCATGGCATCACTTAATGTGAAGACTTGCTCACATTAGTATAAATACCTTGCGTTTTATTGCGCTCCGAGCAGGATGAGGGCCCCGTAGCCGGCGGACCCCGCCCCGACCGCGAAGTTGACTGCCCTGCTGATCGCGACGGACCGGTTGCGGAGGAGGGGGATGCTGAAGGCCGAGGCGAATAGGACCATTCCGGCCGCGACGCCCGCCGTGAAGAACAGGACTCCGAAGAGCATGTCAGTGAGGCTCGAGAGCCCCAAAAAGACCGTGAGGAGCAGCAGAAGCTCGTCGTTGCTCGCGAGCCCCTGGACGACTCCGATTCCCGCGATGTGGGCGTGCGAATGGTCGCGTTCGCTCCCGCGAAGATGCATGTGGGTATGGGAATGCGCACCTCCGCCGTGGGAATGCCCATGGCTATGCAGGGCGATGGCCTGGTATAATCCCAAAAAGCCGAAGGCGACAAGCGTCAGGGCGACGAGCGTCTCGAAGCTTTCCAGGATTAGCGAAAGGAGCGAATCCCTGAACAGGAAAAGCAGGACCGTTACCAAGAGCGCGCCTCCCATGTGGCCCGCGCACCAGGAAAGGGAGAGCCTTGCGGCTTCGGCCGGGGAGCGGGCCTTGACCAGCATGTTCGACACTGCGAGAAGGTGGTCGGCATCGAAACTGTGCTTGATGCCGAGCAGGACTGCCGGCAGCAAAAACTCCATGGATTCCGATGCCCGTGCAAGGTTTTTAACCCGCGCAGGCGACTTCCTGTCGATGAAAGTCCTCGTGTTCGGAAACCCCCTTGTCAGGAAGGATTCGATATCGCTTCGGATTCTCCCGAAACTTCGGGAAGCGTTCCCGGACGTCGAATTCAAGGAGTTCGACGCCGCGGAGAACCTCGAGAGCGAGGGGAAGGACCTCGTCATACTGGATGCGGCGGAGGGCATCCGGGAGGTTTCCCTCATCGAGGACATCGGTTCGCTCTCTTCGGGAAAAATCTACTCCATGCACGATTTCGACCTGGCAATCACGCTGAAGCTCCTGATGAAGCTGGGGAGGCTGCAGAGGGTCCGCATCATCGCCATCCCCTGCTCTTTTTCCGCAGCTAAGGCGCTCGCGGGCGCGCGCCGCCTGCTTTCCAGTTTATCTTCAAAAAGTGGGTAGCGCAGCTCATGCAGGGGTCGTAGGCCCTTACCAGCTTCTCGACCTCCAGCGGAATGTCGTCCTTGTCCATCCCGGAATCGAGCTTCTGCTGGACGAGCGCGCCCACGTCCTTGTCCATCTTTATCTGGTTCTGCGAAGTCGGAATCACGAGGTCGGCGAACTCGATTTTCCCGGCATCGTCTATCTTGAGGTTATAGTAAAGGGTCCCGCGCGGGGCCTCAAGGACCCCGATGCCCTCTGATTTTTTCGGCTTCACGGGGACCCTGGGCTCCTCCCTGAACTCCATGCTCTCAAGAAGCTCGATCGAGGAATCGATGCAGTGGACTATCTCGATGGCCTGGGCGAGGTTATTGTGGAAGATGTTCTGCGAGGGGAACGCCTTCAGGTAGCGGCCGAGGTCCTTCCTCGTCTCCCTGTGCAGCGTGTCCTTGTTTATGTTCAGCCTGGCAAGGGCCCCCACGACGTAGTGCTTCCCCTGGAAGCTGAAGCCCGGCGCCTGAGAATAGGGGATGACCGTCTTTTTCAGGTGCTCGCGGAAGTTCCCGTGGCCTATGCACAGCCCGTCCGAGGTCATCAGGTCCCCGCCGAGGTAGCTGAATCTATCGTTCCGGAGGGCTATGTATGTCGTGTCCGTATCCAGGGAGAAATCGCACTCGTGGAAGATTTCGACGAACTCGATTGCCGATTCGCGCACGGCGCGCAGGGAGGCGGCGGCTTTTTCCGCGTCTTCCTTTTTCGGGATTTTCATGAAGCCCCCCACCTGGGGGAACGGCGAGTGGACGGCGCGGCCCCCCGCGAGCACGCAGAGGTCGTTCCCGGCGCCCTTCACGTCGAACGCCATGTGGACGAGCTCGTGCTCGCGGCCGGTGTCCGCGAATTCGAGGACGGAATCCTTCCCGTATATGTCGGGGAGGCAGAAGAGGTAGAGGTGCATCGCATGGTCGCGGATGTTCAGGCCGTAGAGGAGCAGGTCGCGCAGCTTCACGGTCTGCTCGCTCGGGCTGACCGAAAGGGCATTCTCGACGCAGTTTATGCAGCACATTAGGTGCGCAATGGAGCAGGTCCCGCAAATCCTCGACACTATCTGGTGGACCGCGAGGGCGGGCTTCCCGACCGCAGCCTGGGTGAAGAACCTCTTGTTCTCGGAAATCTGGAGCTGGGAATTGACTACCCTGCCATCGCGCACCTCTATGTCGAGGTCCGTGTGACCCTCAATCTTGCTCAGGTTCTTTATGGTCAAATCAAAGCTTTGCTTGTGCATGCTCCTCCTCCGGGGCGGGGATTCCGAACTCCTCCAGATACTTGTCCAGCGTTTTCAAAAAGATGTTCTCGAACATGGGGCAGCCGTCTACCCGCTCATCCACCTTCACGACCTGCTCGAGCCGCAGGACGTTCTCGTAGAGGTCCCACTTCTTCAGGAACTCGTCGATGCGCGCCTTCATCTCCGGCGAAAAATCATTCCTCTGGGCTGATGGGTATCCCGTGCACGCGCACGAGCCGATGGCGACTAGGTATTTCGACTTCGCCCGTATTTCGAGCAGCTTCTCCTTCTCGCGGTCGTTCGATATCGCTCCCTCGACAAAGGCGACGTCCAGTTCATCGAGGACGTTTTTCGACTTCAGCATCTTGCAGTAGCGGAAATCCAGCTGTTCGCGCCAGGTGAAATAATGCTTGTTCATCAGCTCAAGGAGGATTATCGAGCTGTCCTCGCAGCAGGTGAATGTGAACCAGCCTATGCGCAGTTTTTTCGCCATCGCTCACATGTTCTGGGCCTATGATTTAATACCTTTTTCCGCGAAAGCCCTTGCCATGGAGGACAACCAGAAGGGCATCGCGCTCGCGCTGCTCACGGCGCTAATCAGCGGAGTTGCGGTCTTCGTGAACGGCTACGCGGTGAAACTCGCCGACCCTGTGGCATACACCCTCCTTAAGAATGCCGGGGCCCTTGCCCTGCTTGCCGCGGTCGCGTTCGCCTTCGCAGATTGGCGCCATTTCCGGAGCCTCTCTGGCAGGCAGTGGGCCATGCTCGCCCTCATCGGAATTGTCGGGGGCAGCATCCCTTTCGCAATGTTCTTCACCGGGCTCTCGCTCGGAGGGCCAGCCGTGAGCTCGTTCATCTTCCGCTCCCTCTTCATCTTCGCCGGCGTGTTCGGCTGGCTGCTCCTCAAGGAGAAGCCGGAGCGGAGGGACGCCGCGGCGGGCTTCATCATGCTCGCAGGCAACGCGCTGCTCGTCCAGGGCGACCTCATGTTCGGCACGGCCCAGCTACTCGTCCTCGGGGCGACGCTCCTGTGGGCGCTCGAATACACCATCTCGAGGAAAATCCTCTCCGAAGTCCACCCGCGCGCGGTGATGCTCTGCCGGATGCTTTTCGGCTCGCTCGTGCTCGTCGGGTTCATGGCCTACGAGGGCTCGCTCGGCGCCCTGCTCGCGGCGGATGCCAGCGTCCTGCAGTGGCTCGCCGTCACTTCGCTGCTGCTGTGCGGCTTCCTCGTTTCCTGGTACACCGCCCTGAAGCACCTTCCGGTGTTCAGGGCGACGGCCATCCTCGCGCTCGGCGGCATCGTGACCTCGGCGCTCGACTACTCGTTCCTGGGCAGGGCGCTTTCCATCCAGTCCGCGCTCGGCCTCACGCTCCTGCTCATAGGCGCGGCAATCGCCGCCGGCGTATCAGGGTTCGCGTCGGCGCTCCGGCGCTCCAAACCTTCTCCGGGTAGGGTGGAATGAACGGCGCCGCCCTCGCAGCGAAATACGCCCTCCCGCCAAACGCCCTCGGATACTGCGGCAGCGGCGAATTCAGGGGCGCTCTCAAATCCGGCAGCCAGGCGGTTCTCGAAAAAGAGCTGAAAAAATTCAAAGTGCACTACGCTTACCTCTCCCTTATCGCACGCGAAAACGGCCTCGGGCCGTTCGACCTCCGCGTCGTTCGCGCCTTCTGGACCGGGAACCGCCTTCTCGAGAACGTTTCCCGGGCCGCGCTGCGCGCATTCATCAGGAAGGAGCTTTTCGGGGGGAGGAAGGGCTCCCGCGCAGAGGCGCTTGCGCGCAATTTGCCCGAAGGAATCCTTCCGCACCACAGCTTCAATTCGCTCTACGTCAATTTCGTGACCGGTAAGGTCGCCCCTTCGGTAAGGAACCTCGATTCATGCTGCATCACCTGGGGGGAGGTCCTGTCGGCCGGAAAAAACTCGGCGACGCTGAGGCGCGCCTGCATAACCTGGGACGGGGGCTTCGCGCTGGAGGAAAAGGATGAGCGCGTCGCGCTCTCGCGCGCGGGCGTCAGCATGGTGCAAGGCGCAAAAAAGGGCGATTTCCTCGCCGTCCACTGGGGCGTCGCCGTGGAGAAGCTAACGGATGCAAGCCTGCGAAAGCTTGAAAGATATACGCGTGCCAACATCGATGCCATTAACGGAGGAGTGAGCGAATGTCCTATTTGAAGGGAAAAGTTGCCGTCGTGACGGGCGGCGGGAGGGGGATCGGCGCGGCGGTCGCGGCCGCGCTCGCCCGCGCGGGGGCGAGGGTGGTGGTTTCGTCTCGCCATGGGGGGGAGTGCGAAATAATCGTT
>JBFLVW010000022.1:0-14976 GCA_040758235.1 Microcaldota archaeon | reverse complement strand
CAACGTAATTCCTGAGCCGTGCCAGTCTCGAGGGAAGCGCTTCGTTCCTGTTTTTCGAGAGCAGCGCCCCACGCTCCCACTCGCTCAGGCGGGCAAGCAAAGCCCGGTAGCCCTCGAATTTCCCCCTCATCTGCGGGGGCTTGGCGGGGGAGGAGTCCCATTTCGCAAGAGCGGACTCCAGAGCGCTTATCATCTTGCTGGCCTGCGCCATGGCATCGCTTTCGTAAAAGCTTATGTTGGTCTCGTCTATCCGCTCCCTGGGCGCGAGCGGCCTTTTCGTGATGGCATCCATTCGCATCCTCTTCTGCATGCCGTCCGCAGGACCCGATTGCGCCCGACACTGGTCGTTTGATACCGCCAAAATTTATAAATCCCGGCAGAGGGGACGTCATTTCGGCTGGGCCTTCTCCAGCACCGCCTTCACGTTTATGTGGCAGTAGCCGCCGGGGTTCTTCACCAGATATTTCTGGTGGTATTCTTCCGCCCGCCAGAAAGTACCGGCCGGCTCGATGGAGGTCGCTATCGGCGAGGAGTATTTTTTTTGTTCCGCCATTTTCGATTTTTCGGCGAGTTCTTTTTGTTCTGGTGTGTGATAGAAAATCACCGGCCGGTATTGCGAGCCTATGTCGTTCCCCTGGCCATTCGCCTGGGTTGGGTGGTGCGCCATCCAGAACACTTCCAGGAGTTTTTGGTATGTTGTTTCCGCAGGGTCGTAGGTCATCTGGACCACTTCCACATGGCCGGTCGTATCGTCGCAAACTTCCTCATAGGTCGGCTTCTCCTTCGTCCCGCCCATATACCCGACGAGCGTCTCTTTTACCCCAAAAATCTGGCGGAAAAGCTCCTCAGTCCCCCAAAAACACCCGCCGCCGAATGTTGCCTTTTCCAGATTCATAAAAAGCATTAGTCTCTTTTTATTAAAACGTTATTGGATAAAAAAAAGTTAAAAAGAAGATATCACTAGGTTCTATATCCGACAATCATATCCATGGAGTAGACCTTTGCGCCGGAAAACCACCCTGTCCTCGAATTCATTCCTAATTGAAGGTTATTGACATCCGAGACAGTCCATGGATCATGTGTCATAGGATTATAGTGTAAGACAACCTCATGCCATTCCGGAATCGAGGTTGCTTCTATAATGCTTATTTGATAATAATCTTCTGATGTATTCCAAAGAAATACCGTGAAACGGTTTTTGATCCAGTCGTATCTTTCAGCGTAAAATCTGACCTTCACATAATCGACCGATTCCGCGGAAGACGGAAGGTTTTCCATATAAAAGCGTTCACCAATATTTATGTCATTGGTTTTCAAATAATCTTCGGTTCCCTCGTTATCATCAACGCAAGACCACTCACCCCAGCCTTCGTCACAGCCGAAAGCAGTCCAATCGTCTTGGATAGCCCCCAAGTACGGATCAAGTTCCGCTTCAAATACCGGCGATGCAAATGCCGATCCAGCGGATAAGATCAGTGCATACATCGCCACACTAAGTACTTTAGTCAAACTATTCACCTCTTTGTTCGTGAGCGGTTTTCAGGATTTTAACCATTTATTAATATGCATCCCCCGTGGGGGGTGCACTCACGTCAAGCACGGATTTGACTCGTAGATCGCCCGGATAGCGGTATCTCATTCAGCTCCTCATCCGGAAGAACAGCATCCCGAAAATCGGCAGAATCGCGAAGAAGAACCCGTCGCACCATCCAGCCGGAGGAACTATGTCGGACAGCTCTCCGGGCGGGTCCTCGTCGCAGCTCTTTATCGCGGCATCCACACAGCGGTCGGCGTTCGCGAAGCAGTGGTCTATTGTCCCGGCCGCGCAGTCAGTCCTGTCGCTTCCGCTGGTCGCAAGGGCCTTGCAGGTCTCGAGCCTGTCCTTGCAAACTTCGACGGCAGGACAGCCATTCATCTGGTAGCTGATGGCTTCGAGGGGATATGCAGCGAAAAGGCAGGAGACGCCACCGGCCTGCTTTCCTTCGTAACACGCACTATCCATCTTGCCTGAAGAATCGAAAGAGCACCTGTTGCATGCCGCAGAATACGCCAGCTGGGCGCATGCGGCCGCGGAAACGACCCCGGCGAGGGCAAGGACGGCGAAAATGGGGAGCAGTTTTGACATGAAATCACATCTTCCTCATGGGCTGCCAGAGCGCGAGCACGTTTCCTTCGGAGTCTTTGAAGAAGGCGATTTTGCCGACGTTGGGGATATCCATCCTCTCGCCCATCTCCTTGCCTCCGTTCTTCTTTATCATCTCCATGGTCTTCTCGACTGAATCGACCTGGACGTAGTTCATTATGGGTTGATTGGGGAACATTCTTTTCATCATGCCGCCGGAATTGAGCTGGCTCATCTCGTAGTTCGGGCCTTTCACGTTCTGGGGCTTTCCGGTCATCACGGAATGGTAGTCCTCCGGAACGCCGGTCATGAGGTATTTCTGGATGTCCCATCCGAAAACCTTCTGATAAAACTTCTTCGCCCTCTCCAGATCGTCCGCCGGAATCTCGAAATATGCTATGTTTCCCATTTCAACACCGTCCGAGAAGTCTTAGGTCATCCTAATAAACTTTTCATTGAGGCCCCGGGATAATCTTTAAATATTAGTTTATGTAAGAAAATGTAACGACCAGTTGATTGAAATGAAACAGCTAGCCCAGGTGATGCCGGAGAGCGAGAGGCGGGGCTTCCGCACGAAGCTGGAGGCGCTGCCCCCCGACCGCTCGGCGGCGATGGCCGTCTACGACGACATGAAGCCATTCCTCAGGGCGATGAACCAGAGGCAGAGGGAGATTTCACTTTCGCTTTTCAGCATCGTCTTCATCGGCGAGACCGCCGCGACCCCGGCTGTTCTCAGGAGGGGCAAGGAAATCGCGGGGGAGGTAAAGGGCGAAACCGAAGCATCCGGAAAGGCGACTACGGCCGCTTTCTTAATTGCCGAATCGGCCAAGGAGCTCCACCGCGAAGAAACTTTCACTTCCAACGCCGTCCAGCTGGAAAAGGAGATTCTTCTCGTAGATACTGACATCGCAGAAACCTGCAGGAGCGCGCTCCGGACGCTTTTCGGCAAATCAGGCCGCTCTCTTGCCGGGCTGGACATAATAGAGGTCCTCCCCCAGGGCATAGAGGATGAAAAGTTCTTTGCCGAAATAGCGGACATAGCGAAAAAATGGCAGTATTTCAGGGAGATGGACATAACTGATGCGGAATTTTTCGACACGATGAGGTTCCTGCGCGGCCTCGGCTGATTCTCAGCGCTTTTGCCGTTTTCCGCCCCCTTCGACTTCCCTGAAGACGAAGTACGAATAAGCGGCGGTTCCGAGTGATGCCAGAACCACGAGCCCGATTATCATAAGGAATGCGAAGGATGGCAGCACGGCCCCAAAAAGCATCAGGATGCCCGCAACCTTGAAAACCTTCCCGCCGGCCTTATGCGTCCTTTCCCAGACCACGTCGCTAGAGAGAGTCCAGGGCGTCCGTATCCCTATGAACCAGTTCCTTTTCGATTTTTCGAGAACGATTCCAAGGTAGAACAGAAGGCCGCCGAGCAGGATGGGCATTGTAAGGCTGAAGCTTACCGGATAGCCGAGATTCCAGAGGATGGCCTGGGCATGTATGACGGCGAGGAAAATGGCCATCGCGAGTATGAACCCGTAATAGTGCCCCCTGAACGACTCGATGTTCGCCCGCAGGGGGTCTATCCGGGGAAGGAGGACGAGAAGGGCCGTAAGAGCCGCGAGAAGGGCGGGGATGAAGAACGCGACGAAGAGCCTTGGCGAATAGCCGTCCGCTTCCCCGTCAAAATTCCAGTGCGAGGCCGACTGCTCCGGCAGGGAGGGGTATGCGTACGCGCCGAGCGCGAAAGAAAGCGCTATGAGCAGGATGCATCCTTTCAGCGTGTTTTCCATGGTGGTTTGAATGCGCCGTTCGTATTAAATCCTGCACCCGCAACCCTTCCGCTTCAGGACGAGTCCCTGCTCTGCGGGCGTGTCAAGGAACGATTCTTGGACCTTTTTTCCCCGCGCAAGGCGTGAATCGAGCGGGCTATGGTGCGAATACCCGCGTTCTTTGGCAACAAGGCTCTCATGGCGCAGGTAGAGTGCGGCGAGCTTTCCGCGCCAGCGCAGCGTTTCCGGGTGCTTGGAGTACCCTTTTTTTGTTGTTCGCGAGAACGCTCCATATGGCATGGAGCTCGCGGTGCTCCACCAGAAGATGCTGCCTGCAGAGCTTTTTCGGGTGAATGTCCCGGATGCGTATATCAGCCCTCTTTTTTGCTAAGGAGATAAGCGGCGGTCCCCCCGATGGCGCAGGAAACCGCGTTCATCGCGCCCCAGATGCCGAACACCGCCGCGAAGGTAAGGAAATATGTGAAATAGGTGTAATCCGCGAACCCCTCGCCCTGCCCGACCAGCCTGAAATACGCGCTTTCGACGAGCATCTCCCCAAAGGTCGCTGCGGCGGCGAGAAGGCCGAGCGATATCGCCAGGTCTATCAAGGCCGGACGTTTTCCGCCGAAAAGGAAGAATGCTCCTGCGAAATAGCCTATTGCGGGGAAACCAAACAGCTGGGATGCCAGTATGGCCACCCACAAGGGGCCGGGTTCATCGATATCCGCGATGCATCCCGATGTTTGATCGTCGTTCAGGCAGAACCCCGTTCCATCGGCGGACACCAGCAGCAGGAATGAGACAAGAACGGCGAAAATCACGCTGATTATGAATCTCCTGTTGGTCATGATGCGGCCCACCCGAATTCCTCTATCGAGTTCGTCTGCGGCTTCCGAGGCCTGAGCTTTCCACGGACCCATGCCATGCCCTCGAAAACCAGCAGTCCGACAAGGACGCCTGCGGCAGGCGAATCCATCAGCCAGAATGCTGCGAGGCTGGCGGGAAGGGCGGCGGTCAGATTCAGATTGACGATGTAGGGGCGCCGCTTCCGTATCTCCTCTTTGGGGATTTTCAGGAATGGGAAAAGAATGAAGGCACAGAAAACCGAAAGGACCGTGAAGACCCAGAAAGCCCAGGCCATCGTGTATATCGCGAGGAATCCGACTTCCTGCACGCTTTCGAGGGTGAGGGGAAAGGCGAAGAGCAGGAAATAGCAGACCGTGAGAAGCGCCCCTCCGATTCCGATACCGGTATATTGTCGTGAGTCTGCCATTTTCCCCTGAAGCCTATCGCATGCGCCGAATAAAAAATCATCGCCCCGCGAGGAAGGCCGCGTTCACCGCCTCGAGGACCTGGACGGTGGTGAATGGTTTGCTGAGCAATGCGTCCGCGCCTTCGGGCATCGAACCGGGCAGGTTTCCCGAATAGACTATTATCCTGACGTCCCTTCCCGAGGAGCGGATTTCGGAAATCAGGTCCCCGCACCTCATGTCCGGAAGGTGGAAATCGAGGACGATAAGCGAGATGTCTGGGTTTTCACGGAACACCTCGAGAGCGCGCCGACCTGTCTCGGCAGGCAGGACGCCGTCCCCGACCAGCGAGAAAATGCGCTTGGCGACGCTCATGACGAGCGCCTCGTCTTCCGCGACGAGAACCTTCCCTTTTGCGCGCACGGCCGAGGCCGGCGGAGCGGTCGTCAAGCCTTCAGCGAGCGGCTTCAATGAATGTGGCTTCTGCAGGTCAGGCGCATTCCCCTTTTTCCGAAATTCCATTTTTCCAGCTTCGGACCCGGAAAATGTATTGCGGGGAAATCAATAAAACTGCTACCTTGCGACCGACATGTACGCGTCGATCAGCGGGCCGCTGCACGTTTCCGCCCCGTCGCCGTAGGCGAGGAAGTCGAAAACTTTTTGGGGCGCGACGTAGCAGGTGGCTGATTTGCCCTCGATGTTCTGGTACTGCATCATGGCGAGCATAGTCTCGGCCTCGGTTTCGGTCATTTCCATGTCTGACACCAAGTCCTGCTTGAACTCGCCCCGCGACAGCGCGGTCATCTTAATCTCGCAGTCGCCGTAGCCATCCTCGCCGACAATCTCCATCCGGACGCTTACATCCGAGAGCGTCTTCATCTGGACGGGCTGGCAGCCGTTTTCCGCGTATCCTGCGAAGCAGGAATAGTCGTCATCGCCGCAGTAGGCCGAGACGCCGCTCGTCCCGCAGCAGCTGAGTATCGTCATCACAATTAGGCTTGAGGCGACGGCATACTGCATAGGAAAACCCCAAAATTCAGGATTTCCTGGCCTTCTTCTTTTTCGGAGCGGCGGCTTTCCTGGGCGCGACCATTACGCCGTTGTCCTCGCCGGCGCGGGGGTTCGCCCCGAATCCGGAGAGCATAAGCCCTATCAGCAGGCCCGCGATGTTTAGCGGCGTGATGAACAGGAACATTCCGCCGCCGACGAGGCCGAGGCCAAGGACCACGCTTTTCATCCGTTCTTCCGTTTTCATGGGATTCACTTTTTTCTGGTATATTTTCTGTGAATTTACTTCGGAAAATAGGTTTTTAATCCAATCCCCGACAATTAAAAAGCATATTTAATACCGTTTTATCACAATAACCCCATGCTCGGGTCCTTTAGGGAGCCACCACGGCAGGCCAAACGGTCCGTGCCGGAGGAAGACCGGCTCCTCATCGAAAACATCGTGAAGCACATGGAGCGGTATTGGGAGAATGGACGGGTGCCCACCGCCGAGCTTGCATGCCACGCGGTCTATGACTACAGCTTCTTCATGATTCAGCGCAGGTCGCGCTTCATGAGGGAGGCGCTCGAGGGGCGGATGCTGACCGACCTCGGTGCAGGCAACCCGGAGTCTATGGCCTACCTCGCCTCGGAATACGACGCATCGGAGTACGTGGGGGTGGACAGGTACCATGATTATTCGAAAAACGGGCTCTGCGATATCGCGGGCGTAACGCTTGTCAACAGGGACATGCTCCTTCACCTTGCAGACAGGCCCGACGACAGCACGAACGTGTCGATGCTCGCGATAGATGATGCCGTCCTTCGCGGACCCCTGGCATGCATAGAGGACGCATACGTGGATTTGCTTGTCATGCAGATTGCGCGCGTCGTGCCGCCGGGGGGTGTAGCATTCGGCGTGATGTCGCCTCTCCTCCACCAGCTTTCGGGATGGGGCTTCGAGCGCGTGAAGGAAACCGACTGCGCGCATATTACCGTGATGGAGCAGCTCTACCGCAAGCCCGGATGATATTAAACCGTTCCCTGCATACGTTCCCCATGGATGACTTGTCCTTCAGGGACTGGCTCGCCACCTTCACGGATGCCGATCGGTGCCTTGCCGCCTTCCATTCGCAGAAGCGGTTTTTCAGGGTGAACACGCTCAAGATGGGGGTGGCGGAGTTCCAGGAAAAGACGAAGCTACGGTGCTCGAAATCCCCCTTCTGCGACGCGGCATTCAGGCTGGAGGAGCGCGACGGCTTCCAGGTAGGGAAGACGTGGGAGTATTTTCTTGGGCTGATTCACCCCCAGGCGCTCCCCTCAATCTTCGTATCGCTCGTTCTCGCCCCGAAACCGGGCGAGACGGTCCTGGACGTCGCCTCCGCCCCCGGCTCGAAGTTCTCGCACATGGCGATGCTGATGGAGAACAGGGGGGTGCTTGTCGGCAACGACCTCAAGGGGGAAAAGATATCCGCGCTGTATTCCACAATCAACCGGCTCAACGTCCTCAACTGCATCGTGACCTGCAGGGACGGCTCGCGCCTCGACTGGAGGGGGCGCTTCGACCGGGTCCTTCTCGACGCGCCGTGCACCGCCCTCGGAAGCGGGATGGAGGCGGGCAGGAGGTGGGAGCCCGCGAATTCCATGAAAATCTCCGGCCTCCAGAAAAGGATGCTCTTCAGCGCTTACGACGCCCTGAGGCCCGGCGGAGTCCTTGTATATTCCACCTGCACGTATGCGAAGGAGGAGAACGAGGATGTCGTGAAAAACCTGCTGGAGAACGTCCCGGACGCAAAACTGGAGGACGTCGGCCTCGACATCCCGCATGAGCGCGGACTGGCTGATTCCGGGGAAGAGATGAAAAAATGCATGAGGATATATCCCCATCACCTTGAAAGCGAGGGCTTCTTCATCGCGAAGATACGGAAGGGGGGATGAGATGGCGTTCATCGGAAAGAGGGAGGACAATTTCCGGAAGTTCCTTTCCAAGAGGTTCGGCATAGAACTGCCTGGGTCTGTCGCGATTTTCTATGCGCAGGGGGTGCGCATCGGAAACAGGGAGCTTCCCAGAAGCGCGATACATGGCGAGCTGGGCTACGCCGCATGCGACGCGGGGTTCAACCCCACGAACGCCATCATACAGAATTTCGGTCACCTTGCCTCGAAAAACGTCGTGGAGGTGGATGAGGCGAAGGCGAAGGAATTCGCGGTGGGGCGGGGCCTCGGGAAGATGGAGCTTGGGCAAAAAAACGGCTTCGTAATCGTCAGGTACAAGGGGTTTACGGTCGGCCTCGGATACTACGAGGCGGACAAGAAGAAAATCAGGAACGATATTCCGGAAAAAAGAAGGCGGAAGATAATCAATTCGATATGATTTATTCCTTTTCTCCGCAAAAATGCGGTATGGACTTTGCCGGGATTTTGGGGACGGATTCGCCTGAATTCCGCGAGGCCGATGCGTTCGCCCTCGCATTTTCCCTTCTCGTCTGCTTCTTGATATTCGGGCAGCCGGTCGCGCTTGGCGGCTCCCTAATCACGTTTTTGAATGCCGCCCCGGTTCTCGGGATTGTGTTGATACCCGCCTCCATCCTCCTGCTCGTTCCGTTCGCGGTCACCTTCTGGTTCTCCGCAACCGACGATGAACCGGGCGCGGAGTACACGTCCCTCATGGTCGGCACATCTTTGCTCCTGCTGGCGCTTGCGACGCTCGATGCGAGCATATACTGGCTCGGGTCGATGGAATGGGGAACGCCCGTCAGCTGGGCGATAGGTCTGTTCCTTGTAATCGGAATGGTAAAATCCGTGAACATCGCGCGCAGCTTCAGGTACGTTTTCAGGAACTGCACGAAAATCGAGCTAGTCGCGACCGCGGCTGCCGTCATCATTTTTTCGCTGGCGCTTTGGTTCCTTGGCCAGCCCCAGCTTTCCGTCGCATTCGTCATCGTGTCTGAGATGTCGATGATATGCACGAAGGCTTTTGCGCCCCCGAAAAAACTTCATGGCCTCTGAAGCTGGCCCTCGTTATTTCCTGATTCTTCCCATGCCCGGCCCGTGGTCGATGGAAAGCGTGGCCGAGAGCTGGCGAAGGAGGCAGGACGTTTCGCGGTCGAGAACCTCGGAGTGCGCCCTGAGGCGGCCTTCGAATGAGCTTAGCTCCTCTATCTGCTCGATAAGCCTGGCCGCGACCGCGAGGGTATCCTCCTTCCTGCGCCTCTTCAGCTCTTCCAGGCCGCGGGCGGATTCGGCCATGCCGCGCTCCGGGAGGCGGAGGGGCCGTATCCCGGCAGGGCGCCTTTTCTGGAAGGCTTCCCTCGCATCGATTAGGACCATGTGATATAATATGAAAAGTTATGATTAAATGCCTTTCTTCCTGCCGGCACCGGGCTTTTCGAAGAGGACGCGGGCATTCTTCAGCTCTTCGGCCGGCCGGGCGCTTCCGCGGGCCTCCTTGTGGGTGATGGGGGAGGGCTCCTTCTTCGGCTCCTCCTTTTTCAGGGCGGAGCGGATGCCCCGGAGCTCCTGCAGGATTTCACGGAGGACCGCGCCGTCGCTCATCGGGACCTCGTCCGCCCCGCCGGCTTTCGCGGCCTTCGAGCGCGCGACCAGCTCGTTCACGAGGTCGGAGTCGTTCTGGATCCCGGGCAGGCGGATTTCGTTGTCGAGCACCATGTGGGCGGCCGTCTCGATGTGGAGCGTGCCGGTCCCGAGCAGGACGTCGATGAAGTCGCGGGATACCGTAACGTTCTGTATTTTCTCGTAAGGGACGACGTAGCGGAGCTTCTCCACGATTCCGCGCTGGATTATCAGGTCCTTTTCCCTGAGGGCATAGACGAACTTCCTGTACCTCAGGGATATGAAAAGGGCGTTCAGCGCCACCGAAGCGATGGCAAGAAGCCAGAAGATGACGTCGTGCTGGATGCCGGCCGGGTGGCCGAGCGCGGGAAGGGCCACATAAAACAGGACGTACAGGGCCGCAAAAATCGGCAGGAGCAGGATGAGCCGCCACAGGAACCAGCGGATGCGTATCCTGGGGTCCAGGTGCCTCGCCCCCTCGATATTTTCCCTTATGAGCATGGGAAGAATGCCCTGCCAAGGTTTAAATCTGTTCCAGCATCATGCAGTTGTAAGGAGGTGAAAGAGTTGGCGGTTCTGGAATGCGATGACTGCGGGGCGAAAGTGGAATCGAACAGGTGCTGCGGCAGCCCCATGGCCCTGAAGGAGGACACCCTCGAATGCGGAAGCTGCGGCAAGACCGTTTCGGTCAACCGGTGCTGCGGAAAATCCATGCATGAAATGGAAGGCTGATTGTCGCCTGCGGTAAAAAAAAGTGATATTTTTATTTTTTCTGGGCGTATTTCACATATGGTCCTGATTAACTGCCCCGCAGCATTCGTCCGGGAGGGCAGGGGGCTCGCAAAGCCCCTGCCGCTGCCGGGAAATCTCCGCTTCCGCCGCGCGAAGGCCGGGGAAGTCGGATACCTGAAAGACCTTTACGAGAGCAGCTGGGGGGGCGGCATCACCATAAGCAGGGAGCAGCTCGAATCGCAGATGGAGCGGTTCCCGGCCGGGCAGATAGTCGGATGCGAGCCCGGCTCGTCCGTTCCCCTCACGATGATAAACATGATGCTGGGGGAGTTCAACCCGGCCGCCGGAATCCCTGCCGGGTATGCTAATCTGACCGGGGACCGCACGTTTTCCACCCACATCGCACCCCAAAAACTCCTGCCGCGGATGGCGGTGTCGACGGATTCGGTCCCTGCCGCCTTTTGCGTCTCCATCGCGGTCGCGAAGGAGTGCCAGGGCAAGGGGTACGCCATAGAAACGCTCAACTACGCGATACGGTTCGCGGAGGCGAACGGCATGGCCGCGGTGCCATACAGCGCTCCGAGGGGGTTCGGCTCGGCGCGCAGGAGATTGCCGGAGCTCGGAATCTACGACTATCTGCACATGACGAAAGCGTCACCCGCAGGCTACGAGGATTACGCGTCCCGGCTGGACGCGCTCGCCGCGCACGCGAGGATTGCGGCGGCATTCTCAAACGGGGTCCCGCGAGTGCCGCGCGCGGTTTCCCGCTCCATGTTCGGGCGATATCAAAAACTCGGGGACGACCCGCTGGACGCGCAACCGGGGGCGACCGCGTTCGCCCGATTCCTCCTTGAAGACGCCCCGGCGCTTGCCCAGATTTACGGACGGCAGATGACCATCGAGGATTTCGTCATTCTCAGCGGGAGGAAGATGCGCGACCCTGTCATAGGGATGCATGTGGAGAACGGGGCGCGTTTTATTCGCGACGCGAAGGGCGGAATCAGCGCCGTTTTCCCGGAATCGAGGCCCGATGACGGGGCCGCGGCAGGATACAACATCGCCCTCACTTACGCCTGCCACCCGCTATTCGGGCATTTTTGGGGAAAAACTTAGCTTCTGTCCTTTTTCTTCTGCTTTGCGGGCCTGACTTCTATCGGCAGGCCGTAGTAGCCGCATTCGCAGTCGATGGTGGTCATTATCGAATCGAGCAGCCCGACCATCGCCGGGTTCATGAAGTCCGCCGCCTTCACGGGGCGAAGGCACGACGGGCAGCAGAGGATTTTTGCCATGGCGACTACTTCGGGTGCATCTGCCCCCATTTCACGAGGGCTTCCGCGAGCGGGGCGCTGTCCTTCGCTTTTTCCTGGAGCGTCATCCCCTCCATCGCGGCGTCTATCGCGGCCATGGCCGCCATCGCGCCCCTGCGCGTGCCCTTCGGGTGGCCGTGGATGCCGCCGCTGACTAGGAGGACGAGGTCGTTGCCGTAGATTTTCATGACGTCAGGGACGAGGCCGGGGTGCAGGCCGCCAGACGAGACCGGGAATGCGCCCTTGATGTGCCTCCAGTCCTGCTCGAGAAGGTGGCCCTTGAGAGCGTGCGTTTTCTTCTCGCGCAGGGTGTCGGCTATGGCGGTAACCTCCCGCTTGTCCCCGACGAGCTTGCCAACAGCAGTCCCGGAGTGAATCTGCGTCACTCCGATAAGCCGCATCATCTTGGCCAAAAACTGCATCGTCATGCCGTGCTTCGGGTTGCGGTCGAATGCGGCGTGCATCGCGCGGTGCGCATGGATGGCGAGCCCGAGGTCCGCGCAGTGGTCGCGGAGCGTCATCACCGCCGAGGTTCCGGACACCACGACGTCAATCATGCAGTATTTCCAGCCATTGTCGGCAAGCATGTCCGCCCTCTTCTTCATCTCGTCGGTTTCCGCGGTGATATTGATGTAGGCGTCCTTGACATCGCCGGTCTCCCGCTCCGCCTTCTCCCGAAGCTTCGTCATCAGCTTCACCCGCTCGGAAAACCTGTTGAAGCTCGTGGATGTCAGGTTCTCGTCGTCCTTCACGAAATCGAACCCTCCCATCCACGTTTCGTATCCTATCTGCGCGTGCTCGGCCGCGCTGAATCCGATTTTCGGCTTTGGGACCGCGCCTGTGAGCGGCCGCTTCGGGACCTTCATCATTTTCCGGATGCTGCTTATGCCATGATGAGGGCCTTTGAAGTGCCGGATGTATGCAGGGGGCAGGGAAGCATCCACAAGCCTGAGGTTCTTGATGGCCTTCATGCCGAAGATGTTGCCCGCAATCCCGGAAAGGAGCTGGGGGGCGTTGCCCTCCTCCCACAGGCCGATGGGGTATGCGACCTTGACGTAATTCCCCTCGACGTGGAACGCGGTCGCCTGCAGCTTTTTCATGCGTGCGGGGAGCTTGAAGAGCGTGGTCCACGTGCCTGTCGAGCTTTCTGAGGCTATCCTCCCTATCGCCTCCTTCACGCTTATTCCTGCGTCAGGCTCGAAGTAGAAAAGGACTACAAGGTCGTCCTTTGCGGGCTCGTAACTATAATCCACGAATTCCGTGTACCACTCAACCCTGGTCATGCATTGAGACGGCGGGGAAAAAATATAATACTTCTCTCAGTTTGAGGGGTCAAGCAGATCGAACGTAACGCCGCGGCCCGCCTTCCAGCACACTTGCGCGACCGGCTTCATTTCCGGTGAGAGGAATGTGACCGACATCTCTACTGTCACGCCCTTTATCGATGCGACATGAAGGTTTACATCCAGTCCCGCAAATTCCGCGGCGCGCGGGTGGTTTTTCAGTTCGTCGAGTGTGGGGCGCCCCGGCATCTCATCGCATTTCGGGTCGTAAGCCGCGAACGCCCTTTCGATTTCCGGGGACGCGTAGCGGGGGATGTAGCTCTCCGCGAGATGCCGGGCCCTTATTGCGCTGAACCTCGCCATCAGTTCATCCTTCCGAAGGTGATTCCCTCGTCAGGCCTCCAGCGGGAGACGGCGCACACCTGCTGCATTTCGTTGACAAGAAGGACTGCCTTCTCCACGATTTCCCCTTCCTTCCCCAAAACCTGAAGGATGAAATGGTATGTCTTGCCCGCATTCTCCTGCGAGTCGATGAACTCGCGGAGGGGCGGAGCGCCCTTCAGCTCGTCGAAAGTCGGCACTGCGCTCTTCGCGCTCTCGGAAAGAAGCGGCGCCACGGACGAGAATGCCGCTATGGCCTCCTGCCTGAGCGCATGGTCGTCGGCGACCCTGACTTCGGTGATTCCCCTGATTTTCCTGAAAGTGAAATATCCTGACGGCGGCATTTCGGACCCCATGGTATAGTGTTGTAAAACATTTTAAAATGTGATGAATGAGCGGAAAAAAGATAAACGCGCGCGCGGATACGCGGAAGCATGAAGCTCATCCGGATGAAATGCGTGCCCTGCGAGGGCGGAGTGGAGCCGCTGAAGCCGAGAAAGGCGAAGGAGTACCTCCATGAGGTGGACATAGGCTGGAGGATGCTCAAGGGGAAGAGGATTTCGCGCCAGTTCCGGTTCAGGGACTTCGTCCGCGCCATGCGATTCGTCAACGAAGTCGCAGCGATTGCGGAGAGGGAGGGGCACCATCCGGACATGCACATCGAGCGCTGGAACCATGTGAGGGTCGAGATATACACCCATGCAATCGGCGGCCTGCACGAAAACGACTTCATACTCGCCGCGAAAATCGACAGGCTATTCGAAAAATCCATGAAAAAACACAAATGACCAGCATCCGGCCCTTTTTTTACCGCTCCGACGGCGAAAGGATTATTAAGCACCGGCGCACCTCATATTACGGGGTAGCCAGATGTCAGCGATATCCGAAATGCTCAGTTCCGCGTTCTCGGAACTGATATACGAAAAGAAGGAGGATGGGCAGAAAGGGGGACGCAAGGAGGAGCCCGAGAAGAAGGATTTCCCGGGGGAGGACGTCGAAACGATAAGGGAGACCATCGACGAACCGGGCTCCCTCGCTGAATTCGACAAGGTCATCGGGATGCTTGAGAGCAGGGACCCGAAGACGGTATCGAGGGCCGTCGCCTCTATCGGGCGGATATCCGATGAAGGCAGGCTCGCGCTAATCGCGATTTTTTCGAAGAATCCGGAGGGGAGGAAGGCCGCAATGGCCCGCCTGAAGGGCAAGCCCGCACTCCTCGAGATGGTGTTCTCGGAGTCGCTTTCCAGGGAAACGTCGTCCGAGGCCCTGGAGTTGCTCGCATCCATGCTCGATTCCCTGGACGATCGGCGGGCGCTGTGCGCGCTTGTCTGCAACCACAGGGACAGGAAGGTCCGCATGCGCGCGCTCGGCATGATTAAGGACGTGAAATGGCTAATCGACATCGCTTACGCCTCGAAGTTCGAGGACGCGAGGTGGGAGGCCATCGAGCGCCTCAAGGACAGGAAGGTCGACATAGACAAGGAGGACCTGAGGCAGGACGACACCCTCGGCCTCATCGCGGACGCTCTCGTGAAAAGCTCCATCACCGAGGAGGAAGTCGTCGAGTACATGGGC
>JBFLVW010000021.1:0-21999 GCA_040758235.1 Microcaldota archaeon | reverse complement strand
ACGTCCCGAAATTCGACGAGATAAGCTGCGCCCAGGGCGGCCTCGGGCACATCCGCGGCAAG
Source organism: Microcaldota archaeon (assembly GCA_040758235.1). Lineage (GTDB taxonomy): Archaea > Micrarchaeota > Micrarchaeia > Anstonellales > Bilamarchaeaceae > Bilamarchaeum. The sequence continues at coordinate 21,937 of JBFLVW010000021.1, read as the reverse complement.
GACGTCATACCCCTCATCCTGAACATAACGGGGAGGGCGCAGAAATACGGCAGCTAGTTTTGGTGTGCGGCTCAGGAAGCAACGAGGTCCAGATGTGTGCGGCCTAGGAAACGACGAGTCTTTTTCTGGACGCGAGGAAAGAAGAAAACCGAAAAGGAAAATAAAAGAGGAAATTCAGCCGGCCTGCACGACGCCGGTGACGGTCGCCGTCGCGAGCCTGTCAGGCGCGTCGGGGTGGTCCTCGGCGAACCTGTAGAGCACGCCTATGCTGCCGTCGAAGTTCGAGTTCGGCGCAAGCTGGACGGTGGTCCCGTCGCCCATGACGCACTCGACCGGGTCGGAAACGTCGCTCCAGTCTGAATTCGGCCCGCCGAGCGTACGCGCCTCGCCTGATGCCAGCTGCTTCTCGCTCGGCCAGAGGTCTATATCCTCCTTCCTGATGTTCCCCGGGGGCTCATCGGAGCAGAGCACTCCCTTGATTATTACGCTCTTCCCCTGCGTGTTCGCGAGCTCGAAGAGGAGCGTCACCTCATTGCTGTTGTCGGCGACAAGGGTGTGCGGATTCTGGTTGCAGGTGAATCCGGGCTGCGTGAACTGGCACGCCTCGGGGGCGCGCAGTGAAGGCAGCACGACCGCGACGAGAATCGCCAGCACGACAAGTATGACAAACAGGGCAAGGCCGTATGTGATAAGGTATTCCATCACTGCCTGGCCGCGCTTCCTTCCAAGACTGTATTTTTTCAGGTCCATATCTACCCCTCATACGATAGTAGCGAACAGAGACTCTATGAACTGGAGCACTCCCCAGTAGACGGCGTAGGCCGCAAGGAGCATGAAAGGGAAGTACTTCATCCCCTGCCCCTTCGAGCCGGTCCGGATGACGCTTACTATGAAGGACGACACGAGTATCGTCACGAAAATGGTCGGGATGCTGAACCAGAAGAAATCGGCAGAGCTTATCGGGACGCCCTCGAACCTCACGCTGCTTATCGCCGCGAGCGGCCCCCCGAGGCCGGAGCTGGATGCGCCCCCTCCGAGCTGGGGCCCGAGCCTCTCGAACACCTGAATCAGCTTGGAGGCCACCGCGAACAGGAACGGCGTCCCCGCGACCGATGCGGTGATGACGAATATCTCGTATATTATGAGCGTGGAGGCTATTTCCTTCTTCATAATTATCGAGTTCCGGACATCGTCAGCCGTCCGCTCGAGGACCGAAGTCAGCTCGCCGCCCGTCGCGGTCGCCTGCTTCAGGAGGAGGATTGTCCTCTTGAACACTCTCGAGTCGAACCTCCCGCCGAGCCGGTCGAGCGTGCTCTCCAGGCTCTCCCCGCTGAAAGAGCTCTTGATGAGCGACTTTACCTCCACTGAAAGAAGGCCGAACTCCGGCTTCGCGGAATACCACATGGCCTGGTCCAGCGTCATTCCGGCCTTGATGTTCGAGGCGACGAGGGTTAGGAAGTCGGGCAGGACTTCCTCCAGCTTCGCGCGCCGGTTGTCGGCCTTCATCAGCAGGAAGCTTGCGACTACAGCGTTCGCTCCGAGATAAAAGAACACGAAGCAAAGGATGAGCATGATAAGGCCGATGACGGGAAGCGGCAGCTCCGCGTACCTCCCTGCGAACTCGGAAATCCCGCGCATGGTGGGCGGGTAGACCATGACGAAAAGCGTCGTGAAGACCGTGAGGACGATGACCACGAGGCTTACGAAACCGGCGAAGGAGTCGGCGGGCATGTTCACCCCGGCGGTGTTCAGCTCCCGCTCCATGCCTTTGATGCGCTCCCGCCTGAAGAACAGGCGCCCGGTCGTTTCGAATATGTTATCGCTCATAAGCATCTCCTATATCAGGTACTTCGGCCTGGACGTCTCCACGAGCCCCAGGAAGAGGATCTGGATGACGCTTATCACGAGGAAAACCATAAGGAGGCTTTCCGGGGGGAGGCCCTTGCTGCCGACTGCGGAGAGTATCACCGTAAGGAGGACCACCCCGAGCGTCGGGACTATTATGCCGAACACCATGTAGAACATCACTATCGGGGTGAGCTTCTGGCTGTACTCCTTGAGGGAGATCATCTGCTCCTTTGATATCTGGTCCAGAACGCTCTCCAGCGAGCCCCCGACGTCCGCGCCGCTCGAGAGCGCGTTCGCGATCTGCATCAGCATCCTCGTGAAGTATTTCGAGGGATTGTTCTGGACGACGTCCCTTATCGCCTGCGTCACCGGCACGCCGAGAATCACCTGGTCGACGATTTTCGCGAACTCCCTGCTGACGGCCCCGTATCCGGTCGAAGCGCCGACGAAAGTGTCGAAAAGGGGCATGCCGGACTTCAGGGCGATGACGATGTGGCGCCCTGCGAAAACTATCTCGTAGTCCATCTCCTTCTGCCGCCTCAGAATGGCGGCTTCCGGGTACAGCATCAGATAGAAGAAAATCACGATGGGAATGCCGGCGAGGGGCAGGACTATTTCAAGCGCCAAAAACGCCATGTTGCCGAGCCTGAGGTTGAGCATGGCGTTCTCGTAGAGGAAAATATATGCGAGGACGATGAGGCCGACTGAAACCATCAGCGTTGAGCCTGCGACTTTTTCGAGGAAATGCACCGGGTTGTCGTCCATCCCGGCCATCTTCAGCTTCTTCTTCAGGTCCGGGAACCTCGATGACAGCAGCTCCGCGACGGCCGCGAGCGGGCCCCTCTTCCTTTTTTCAGCGTCCTTTGCCATCTATCCCACCATCTGGCTGAAGTATCTCTTCACCATCGCGTCGTCCATACCCTTCTCCTTCGCCATCAGCTCCTTGGCCTTGAAGATTGCCTCGGCTTTCGAGAGCGCCTTGCGCTCGTATTTCTTGTAGAATTCCGGGTCCTTGGAATGCAGGTAATACAGCAGGGTCCCCTCGTCGAGCTCGTTTATCTCCTTGACCACTTCCGTCGGGTCGACCTCCTTGCCGGGCTTCTCCTCGGTCTTCCTGAATATCTCGCTGCCCGCAACCTCGATGAGGTTCTCTATCTCCCTGCCTACGATTCCCTTGACGGCCGCGAACTCCTGGTCGTACCTGGCCCGCACATAATCGAGGCGCTCCTCGACGCTCCCGCGGGTGGCCTTGTCGTCCGCGCTGAGCGAGGCGAGAACCTTCTCGAGCTCGGCCGCGTGCTTCTTGGAGTTGAACTCCTGGTACCGCTCCAGGTCCTCAGGGAGCTGTTCGATAAGCGAGGTCACCGAGAACACGAAGCCCTCGAAAATCTGCTTCCGCCTCGCCGGATCTTCAGTGACCGATATATCCTCGTAGAATTTCTTCTTGATGCCGGCTATCTGCTTGTTGTAGGAATCGACAATGGTGTCCTTGGTCTGGGCGAGCTCTCCCTGGTGGGTGGCGAGCATCATCTCGAGAATCTTCTGGTTCGCCTCGTCCTTGCTCTTCTTCGCCGCCGGCACCCCTGCTGCCGCTGCCCGCGGGGCGGCTGCGCCGCCCTTCGAGGCGGCAAGCATGTTCTTGAGCACTGTTATCTGGAGCTTCAGCTCCTCGCGCTTGCTGGTCGTCTTCTCCTTGAAGAGCTGCTTCGTCAGCTCGAGCATCTTCTTCTTGAGCGTGATTTCGTCCGCCCTCTCGCCGACGGCCTCGCTTATCTGGCCGGCCATCTGCTCGTAGCGCCTCTCGGCGGCCTTGTCGGGGCTTTCAGCGAGGGCTGGGGGCACCACGACCCGCTCAGGGGCCGGCGCCTGGGTCGCGGCCGGCCTTTCTTCCTTCGGAATCTCTGCAGGCCGGGCAGGCGGGGCCTTTTCCTCGCGCTCGAACTCCACCGCCGGCTTCTCCGCAGGCCTCTCTTCGAACTGTATCGGAGAGGGGGCCTTCTCAGGTTCGGGCGCAGGAATCTCCTTCTCGATGACGAGGGGCTCTTTCGCCACCTCCTCCGCCGTCCTGAGCGTCTCCGTGGTCATCTCCCTGAGCCTGATTTCGACCTCGCCGGTCTCTGCCGAAGGCGCAGGGGCCTCGCCGCTTTTTGCAAGTATTCCCATTCCCGTCGTGCTTATTATCTTCTGGGACCTCTCGTACAGGTTGATGAGGTCCTTGTAGTTCATGTCGACATATTCCTTCGGCTCCAGGTCCAGGGTCCGCTCGAGCGAGAAATCCCCGGCGTAAGGCGAATACTCGACGGTCCTTTTCTCCAGCCTCTTCGCCTCCTCGATTGCGCCCCTGAACGCTTCGTCAGCCATTCACGCCACCCTGTTCTCCTTGAAATCCCATGACTTCCCCTTCCTGACGGCATCCATTACCTCTTCCGGGTTCGCATAATAGTTCGAGACTACGTGGCCGACCTGGTCCACGTCGTCGTACGACTTCTTGGCCATCCAGTCCAGGACGGTCATCTTCTCCTCGACGTCCTCCTCTATCTCCTTCTCCCCCATCCCGGCATACAGCGAAAGCGTCTCCACGAGGCTGCTCATCCTCTGGACCCCCTTCATCTTGTCGGACTTGAGGTCCCAGCGGTATATGACGTTGGCCTCGCCCTTCTTGGTCATCTCGGCGAACTCCAGAACCCTCCTGATGTTGAAGCGCCTGTGCCTGAAAGTGACCACTATGCCGCCGAGCGCGTCGAGCATCTCGTGCGGGATGTTTATCGGAGGGTTGGTGAGCCTTGATATCGTCTGGTCGGCGTTGTCGGCGTGCAGCGTCGCGTACACGCTGTGCCCCGTATGCATCGCCTCGAACATCACCTCGGCCTCCCTCTGCCTCCTGATTTCCCCGACCAGTATCCTGTCCGGCCTCTGCCTGAGGGCGTTTATCATCAGGTCGAGCATCGTCACCTCGCCCTTGCCCTCCGGGTTCGGTTCCCTGACGGTCATGGGAACCCAGTGGAGGAAAGAAGGCAGTGTGAGCTCCCTCGTGTCCTCAATAGTGATTATGCGCTGGTTCGCCGGTATGAGGCCGGCCATCGCATTCAGGAACGATGTCTTGCCGCTTCCGGTTCCTCCGGTGACGAGGAGAGACAGCTCATTCTGCATGCAGAGCCATATCAGCGCGGCCACATCGCTTGTCACAGTCCTCGACTTGATGAAGCTCGTGATGGTCCACGGGTTCCGGGAGAACTTCCTTATGGTTATCGTATTCCCGAACGAAGATATCGGGAACAGCGTCGCGTTCACGCGGTCGCCGGTCGGCAGGTGCGCGTCGAGCGTGGGGTTGAGGATGTTTATCTGCCTCCCCACCTTCCTCGCTATCATGGACGCGTAATCATAGACTATCTCTTCCGTCTTCAGGCGGAGGTTGGTCTTGCACCAGCCGAATTTCTTGTGGTAGACCCAGACCGGTTCGGCCGCGTTGTTCACGACGACCTCTTCGAGCTGCTCGTCTGCAAGAAGCGCCTCCAGCTCGCCCAGGCCGAGGGTCTTCTGCAGAAGATAGACGGCAAGTATCCCCTTCTTGTCCTCCGGGAGCGAGGGGAAGTTTCTGTCGAGGATTTTCTTCGCGGCATCAAGGAACTTCGCCTTGACCTCGTCGAACTTCTTCGGGTCGAGTATTTCCGTGATGTCTAGCTTCACCTCGGTCACAAGCTCCCCCTTGAGCTTGGTTTCGAGAATGAGCTTCGTCCCCTCGGCGATGCCGGGGATGGTCACGTCGTAGCGAGGGACGAACTCGCCCCTCCTGAACACCTTGACCTCGACTGGGAGGCCTTCGGAGCTGAAGGCGTAAGCGGCAAGGAGCGCGACCTTCGGCCTTGGAGCCGGCTCGGCAATGGCCTGTTCCTCCTCATCCGCCGGGTCGACGGATTTCTTCTGTTCCTTCATTTCCTTGGGCATCCCATCACCACCATACATCTTGCCGTTTCCTTATAAATTGAAAGGAACCTACGGTTCCTTTCCAACCTCCCTTTTTTCGGTCCCCTTCGACCCTCCTTTTATTTGAGTCCCCCCGCCACATAAGCGTCCTGGTTAATGTCAAAGTTTACTCGTTCTCCCAGAGCCTCTGGATGAGCTTCTTGAGCTCCTCCCTCTTGCGCCTGAACTCAAGCTCCTCCTCGCGGCTGAGCTCCAGCCTGTTCCGGATGGCCTTCTCGTCCACCGGCGCGCCTCCCCCTCCGCCTCCGGATGCGGGTCCTCCCCCTGATGGCGGCGCGCCTGCCGGTGCTTCCCCTCCGGCTCCTCCTGTCCGTATCTCAAGCAGCTTCGCCTCGCGGGAGAGCAGCGTCACCCTCTTGCTCAGGTTGTCGGACATCGTCACGAGGTCCTGCAGGGACGCCCCTATCTCGTCGAGCGCCTTCTTTTTGTCCCTGATGTCCTCGGCGAGCTTCACCGCCTCCTGCATCTGCCCGCCCTTCATGGATTCCTGGAGCTTCCTGGCCTCGTCCCTCACGCTCTGCATCTGCCCAACCGATTCGTCGCGGATTTTTTCGGCTTTTTTCGCCATCTCGTCTATCTGCTGCCGGTACGTTTCCATCGCCGGTACTATGCGCTCCTTTATCTTCTGGAACGTCAGGTACGTGCTTTTCTCGTCCTGCAGGGCCGCCTCGAGTGCGTCCATGTCCTTGCGCAGCTGGAAGGCCTTGTCGTCCACCTTCTTCGCGATTTCAGTGAACTGCTTCGCGGTAACCTGCCTCCCGCCAACTGCATCGAGAAGCTTTCCGAGGGCATCGTTCTTCTCGGCAAGCGCATCCTCCTCCTGCTTGAGCGACTCGAGAGCCTCCATGACCTTCTCCTGGCTGGGGAACTTCTTCAGCACCCCCTTCGCGACATCCACGGAGTCGCCGAGCCTTTCGACGAGGTCGACATTCTGCCTGACTTTCGAGGCTATCTCATTTGTCCTCTGGATGAGCTTCTCTGCTTCTCCTGAGAGCGCCGCCACTTCGGTCCGGAGGCTCGACACCTTGTCCTCCTGCCCCATGATGGACTCGGCCACCCCCTTGAGTATCTCCGAGCTCTCGTGCAGGGCCAGCATGTCCTGCCTCATCTGCGCGTTCCTCGAGCGGAGGTTGAGGAACTCCTTCTGGATCATGTCGAACTTCTTCTTGATGTCCTTGACCGAAGGAAGCGAAACGTCTTCGCCCCCTGCCTCCTGCGCCGAGGCCTTCTTCTTCAGGTCCTCCATCTCCTGCTGGAGGTCACGGAGCTCCCCGCTGATGCGCTCCGTCCTGTCCACCAGCTCCGTGCTGGGGCTCGGCCCCGGGCCGATGCCCAGCGAGGAAAGCTCCTGCCTGATTTCTTCGACTGAGGCTTTCACCTGGGCGAGCTGGCCTTCCATGCCGCCAAGCTCGGCCTCGAACTTCGAGAGCACGTCCTCCGAGATTGTCTTCGAGGCGGGTATCGGGGCGACGGCCTTCTCAAGGCCCTCCATCTTCGAGTAGGATTTCGCGTAGAAGTCCTCGAACGACTTCTTGAGGTCGGATATCTCCCCGGCCTCCTGGACCACTTTCTGCCTGAACTGGTCCACCTCCGTCTCGATGCCCCGCTTCTCCTCGTAGAACGACTCCCGCTCCTCAGCGACCTCCTCCTCAGTGGGCTTTACCCAGACGAGGTATATCTTGGTGAGCCTGTACTCGATGCGGAGTATGCCCTCCTCCTCGAGCACCCTGGCCCATTCCTCGATGGTCTCCTGCGGGATGTTCAGGATGGCCGAGATGTCCTCGAGCTCGATTCTCTGCCTTTCCTTCACAAGCCGGACCAGGGCATCTACCCCAGTGGTGATTAGCAGCTCATCGAACTCCATAAGGCCAATATAAATTAAGTATGTTAATAAACATTTTGATGATTATTCTTCTGGTTTACGAAGTAATTGTGTGGTCTCAATGGCGAAGGGTTCAGATTACAGAATAAACAAAATCGAAAAGGGCCCGCTTCAGCGCTTCAAGAACCAGAACCTGCTCATAAAAAAGTTCGGCGAAATCGGCCTCCAGATATACAAGGCCATTACCGGAAAGCGCACGACAGAGGAGCTGAGGAAAGACCTTGGGATAGAGGAGCCCCTGTTCGGCCAGGTAATCAACTACATGGTGGATGCCGGGATGATAGAGCTCCTGCCGGTGGGGGCCCCGGCAAAGGAGGCGGCCCCGCCTGAAGAGGAAAAGCCCCCGCGCGAACTGGAGGAGATCCCCCCCGAGGAGGAAATCGCCCCGGAAGAGGCGAAGCCGCCCCTGGAGGAAAAGCCCCGGGAGGAAGCGGTCCGGAGGGTGAAGCCTGCCGAAGAGGAGTTCGTTTTCGAGGCCCCCCCTCCGGCGGCCGAGAAGCCGAAGAAGAAAAAGGCCGCGGAGGACGAGTTCGTCTTCGAGGAGATAAAGCCGATAGAGTTCGGCGAGGAAATCCCGCCCGAAGAGGAAAAGCCCCCGAAGAAGAAGGCCGCATTGGAAGAGGAGGCCGGCGAAGAGATAGAGCCGGTGACGCTCGGCGAGGAAGAGCCCGCCCCGCCTGAGGAAGAGAAGCCCGAAGAGCCCGTTCCCGAAGAAGCGGCCCCGCCGGAGGAGATAGGCATCGAGTTCGAGGCGCCGAAGGAATACCGGGAGGAGCCCGAGCTCAGCCCGGTCGAGAAGATAATCTCGGACAAATACGGCGACATCGGCCTCCAGGTTTACGCGCTAATCGACGGCCAGCGGACGGCCGAGGAAATCATGCGGGAGACAGGCCTCACCGAGCCGAAGCTCGTCGAAATCCTCGACTTCATGGACGAGCAAGGCATAATAAAGCTCGACTATCCGAAAGGAGGGGGTGCCGGCGCCGGGGCGCCCCCGCCGCCCTCAGGGGGCTTCGGTGCAATGCCTGCCCAGCAGTACGCCCCAGCTCCTCCGCTTGCGGGCGCGAAAAAGGAGGAAGGGGGATTCGTCCCCATGATAGAGGGCGAGGAATCGCTCGACGAAGCGAGGGCGGTCCCCTCCCCGGTGGAGACGCCGGTCAAGGCGCCGCTGGACATCGTGAAATCCGTCCAGATGAAGGCCAAGCTGATGCTCAAGTTCCAGCAGAACAAGGGCGGCCGCGTGCTGGATTCCATTGACGGCAAGAACGACATCCTCGACATCGCGCTGAAGCTCGACCTCCCGCTTTATGAAGTCTACGACATCCTGAGGTTCATGATGGAGAGCGGCATGATAATAATGAAGCCGCTTTCGAGGGCCGACGTGCGCAAGAAATACGGCGACGACGGCTACTCGGTCTACAAGAAGTTCGGGAAGGAGGGCCTGATGCTCTACGAGCTGATAGGCAAGGAGCTTACGATAAAGCAGATGGCCGACAAGATAACCAAGGAGAAGGCGAAAATCATCGACATGTTCATCTTCATACACAAGGTGCTCGGAATCGAGCTGCCGATAGACCGGGATGTCCTGGCCAAACAGCTCGGCATTTGAATGAAAGGAACCTGCGGTTGTCATTCCTTTTATTTAATCCTCGATAGCGAAATCCTCTCCAGCGCGAGCGGCTCGCCCTCTTTTTTCAGCCCCAGCGGAAGCTTTTCGGCCTTGAGCGCCCTGAGGACCGCCTCCTCGTCCGCATCCGAAAACGCGACTACAAAAAACTCATCCCCCCGCGGCGCGCCCGCTTCCATCGCGCCCCGCAGGTCCGTCTTTCCGCACAGCCACAGGAGGAACTCGAACCTCATCTGCCTGGCGATGTTCTTTTTCTGCGAAAAAGCCTTCCTGGCAAGGTGCGCCGCGAGCGTTATCTCCTCCTCGGAGGCGGCGATTCCCTTTCCCAGCGCGACGGCCTCCAGCCTGTCCAGCGCCGCAGGAATCCCCTTCGGGTCCAGCCCGGAGCGGACTCTCATGAACTTCATGGTCCGTGATATGCCCGCATATCAATTTAATCAGTATACCGGCGCCTTTCTCCGGTTGTTTCACAAACACAATCTTTTAAAATAAAACACAGTTTTCCGCACAGCGTATCGTCGATAGTTGTGGTAAAAAGTCAATAATCGAGAGTTTTATAAATGTTATAGTTTATAACACTCCATGACCTTGTTAAAATATGGTGAAATGCGGAAAACGGGCTTCGCGCCCGCGGTTGACCTTCTGATTTACGGCTTCTCGGCCCGCCAGGCGGCGCACGTCATGGGCGCGCTCGGCAGCCCCGGATTCGAGCGGGGCGAGCTTCTGCGGAGGCTGAAGGACCTTGAGCGGCCGCGGAAGCTGAACGACGGCTTCACGAGCTCCCTCTCCAGGGGGGAGGTGATAGCTTTCGTCAGCATCCTTCCCGCACTGCTCCTCCAGAAGCCGGCAAGGGCCTCGTTCTCCCGGAGCGTCGAGCCGGTCACGGACGACGAGCGCGACGATTTGAACATGAAGGCGAAGGCGCTCATGCGCTCCGCAGTCCATACGATGGAGCGGATGAAGCTGCTCCGGGCTAGCGGCATGGAGTGGAAGAGCAACCCCGGCCTCCAGCTCCAGAGGGAAGTCGGTATCGAGTTCTGCTGACCAGTTCAGCGGCGGGGAGGGGCCCACAACTACCCCCCTTCCAAACCCCTCCCCCCGCCTCCCTATATTGCGGCAGTCTGCATCCTGCATCCGGCTTCTCGGGCGGGAATCCTCGGGACCGGCAAGGCCAATGAAAAACCTTTAAAACACGACGCCGCCTTATCAGTCTGCTATTTCATCGACTTAAAGGTGCATTTATGGAACAGTATCACAAACCGCACACGAAGAAAGTAGGCGCCGGGACAGGCGGCAGGAGACGCAAGTTCAGGGACAAGAAGCTCTCCCACATCGGGGGCGGCTTCGCCTCGACGAAAGTCGCAGACAAGGACGTGAAAGTGAGCGTCCGGGGGAGGGGCGGCTCCTACGGCATCAAGCTCAAGAAGGCTTCCATGATAAACGTCGTCGGCAAGGACGGCAAGATGAAGAAGGTCGGGATAAAACGGGTGGTCGAGAGCCACAACCCCGAATTCGTCCGCATGAACATAATAACAAAGGGAGCCGTTGTCGAGACCGAGCTCGGGAAAGTAAGGATAACGAACAGGGTGTCCCAGGACGGAGTCGTCAACGGCGTCGCCGTATGAGTTTTGGTGCACGACTCGTTTTTTCTGTTTCTCTCCTGCAGGCAGGCTAATCCCGGCTCAAATCTCAGCCAGCAGTTTCCTGTATAAGCCCGAAATCTCCTCGAGGCTCTTCACGCTCACCCATTCGTCGGCCCGGTGCTCGTTCCTTCCCTCAGGGCCGACTATCGCTATGGGAATTCCCAGCTGCGCGAGCGCATTCTCATCCCCGACGCTGCTCCCCACATGGTATTCTGGGCGTCCATATTCCCTGCTCACTACATCTCCGACTTTTTTGAGGAACGGATGATTTTCGAATGAGTACGGCTTCAGGTAGGGCGTTTCCCTCTTAACAAGCTCTGCTTCCCCGCCGAACTGCTTCGCGACGAGCTCCCTGAAATCGATGTCCTTTTCGTCCGGATGGATTAGCGCGTCCACGTCAAGCTCCGCGCGCTCGGGGACGCTCAGCCCCCTCGATGTCGCGTGGAAGTTCCTTATCACGATGCGGCTCTTCATTCCCGGCTGTTTCGATGCGGAATAAATCCACTCCACCCAGTCCTCTTTTGCGGTCGCCGCATGGCCCGCGGAAAGCTGCTTCGTCACGCGGAATGCAAGCCTGCCCTGCCTCCCATGGGAGATGTGCCTCACGCCGCCGAACGTCCCCTCGGTGTTTCCCGCCTCGGCGGAAACTATCCCCTCAAGTCCGTCGAACCAGCCTTTCCTCTCGAGCGCCTTCCAGGAGCCCCTGCTTATCTCTTCCTCGTCCACGGTGAAGAGGATTGCCATGTCCTCCGCTTCCTGCACCGAATCAAGTATGCAGGCAAGGCCTCCCTTCATGTCCCACGAGCCCAGGCCGTAGGCGCAATCGCCCTCCACTGTCAGGGCGAAGGGGTCCTTCGTCCATGCGCCTGCGGGAGGGACGGTGTCCATGTGGCCGAAGAAAAGCAGGCGCGGATTCCCTTTTTTTGCAAATACGTTCGGCCTCCCCCCGCCGCAATCCTGGAGTCCGACCTCGAAGCCGCGCTCCGTCAGGAATCCCGCTGCCCACCGCGCGATTTCCCCCTCCTCCCCAGAAACGGACCGGATTGCGACGAGCTTCCGGAGGATGTCAAGCGCGTTCATTCGTTCACGGCCTCCGGGTAAGAGCCCATCGCGTCCTTCATGGCCTCGCGCACGAACTCATCCGCCCTCAAATACGCCTTCGAGCGGGCGCTCAGCGTGCCGTAGAATTCCCGCACGAGCGGCATCGGGGTTATCTCGGGCTCCCCCATGGCCGAATCGAAAACGAGGGTTGCAGCGCTGAGCACGTCCAGTTCCTTCCCCATGCCCCCGATGCCGTCGATGGCCCTCAGCTCGACGCTCACATTGCCGTTTTCGAGCATCAGGTCCGGGCGGTAGCGCGCCGGATGGAACACCTTGTCGGGCGTGAGCTGGACCATTCCGCCGGCATCGAAAAGTCTCCAGAACCCGGCTTTGGCGCGGAGCAGGTTGCCGTTATCCTGCAGGCGCCTGTGCACGTCCCTGGAGCATTCGCCCATGTATGCGAAATAGTCGGACCGGCTTGAAAAGTCCTGCGGCAGTAGCAGCACGCCCATCTCGCGGATGAATTCCCGCATTATCGCGAGCCTGTCCGTTCCCGCCCCCGCCTCCCTGCTGTTAAGGAGGAACCACGGCGCGAGCGCGTTCATCTGCCTGTATGCGTGCAGTGCCGCGTCCGGGCCGGTTTCGAAATGGATGTGCATCGAATTCGCATGCACGAGCGCGCTTACGAGCGAGGGAAACGCGAGTGTGGTGAAATATTCGTTGTGCCCTTCGGGAGCGTGCCCGGGCTGGTTGGTCCAGAATATATCCACCCCTTCGGCATGGGCGAGCCGCGCGATTTCCGCCCGGGCGGAAGATATGCAGCCGGCCGCGGCGCTCTTTTCAACCAGCGAGAATTTCATCTCTATGGAATTTTTCGCGACCTCCATGTCTGTGCAGGACAGGCCTTCAATATTCCCTGCATTCCGGTCAATCAGCTTCCGGAACGCATCGGTGCCGGCATGGCCAAGCGGCCTCCCCCCCTTCCAGAGCGCAATCTCCCGCTCGATGCTGATTCTTCCCATGCCACTCATCGCTTACCCCCCTTTATATTGGTTTGCATGAAAAAGGCGGAAAAACTTCAGGTCGCCCGGTCTTCGACGACGACCCCTTCCATCTCACGGAAAAAAGACGATATCTCGTCGAGGCCGAGGTCTCTCCTCCTCACGCTCACCTCGAATTTCGCTTCCGAGCCGGCCATCACCCGTATGCTCTCCGGCTCGGCATGCTCCGGCTTGAACCTCATCGACACTTCAGGGAGCCTCCTCACTTTCCTTCCCAGCTCCCTGAGCTTCGCCCCTATCCCGGAGGCGAGCTCGCCGAGGCTCTTCCCGCTGACCTCGCACTGGTGCTGCTCGCCGCACTCCTTCGCGATATCCAGCTTCCCTACGTAGTGAACCCCGCTCATCTCCTCGTGCAGCGGCACTCTCATCAGCGGTCCGTTGCCTGTGCAAGGCTCCATCGGGGTCCGTATCTCTTTGTATACCAGCACGCTCAGCTTCATCTGGCACTACCTCTGGGATTGTCGTTATCACACAATTTTCATGGCGGGTTTATTATCCTATGTAACGTTCTCCACAATCTCGAAAAATTCGGGAGTGATTTTAGCATAAGCGGCATCGTTGAGGTGGGAGTCGTCGGGCGCGACCGCATAGGCCGGATTGAGGCTGCCATCCCCGTCCGCGAGCATCCCATGGAGGTCGAGGACCGAAATGCCCTCATGGCTTGCCGCGAAGGAGTCCAGCCACTCGTTGAATTCCTCATGATTGCGCTCCATTCCTTCCGTGCTGTGCATGCGGACCTGGGGGAGGGCATTGCCTACGATAAGCCTCCTGCCCCGCCTTTCGACGGCCTCCCTGTAAACTTCCTCGACGTATCCCTTGTCCTCCCCAAGGCGGTCCCCGTACCCCTCCCCGAAATCCACGAAGCACAGCTTGAAGAAGACGATGTCGGAGTCATGCTCCCCCATCGCATCCGCGGCGGAATATGCTATGTCGGGCGGGCTGGCGACTTCCCTGTAGGTGATATCATGCCCCCCATATTCGCCCCTATAGGATTCGTCCTCCTGCCATTCGAGTCCCATGAATGAAGCCCAGCCGTAGGATACCGAGCGGCCGAGAATCAGGATTTTTTTTGGTGCTTTGCCACTGTCGCCGCCATTATCCGCGCCATCTGACGCGTTCGTCCCGCCCTCGCCAGCCACATCATTCTCGCCCGCAATGTCGGCGGCAGTTCCGGCTTGCGTTTCATCGCCCATTCCGTTGTTTTCGGGCGATTCGTCTTCCATACCCGGACTCGCGCACCCGGCAAGCGCGACTGCGAGCAGAACAAATGCGAGCATCCCCCTCATCCGACAGCGCCATCCTTCACGTTTTTCATCCTGAGCGGCGAGCCGGCTGCAACGAGCGGTTTCCCCGCTGACGTCACGGCGAAATCCTTCACGTCAATTTTGACCTTGCGGAACTCGGCGAGCGTAAGCGTCTTTTTAGGGGCCTGGGGGGCGCCTTCCAGCGACACCTTGTCGCCCGGCCTGCAGTCTTCGCAGAATATCACTTCCACGACGCCCTTCTCCTCCGGTGCCTTCCCATCGTGCATGGGAGCGCGCTCATGCCCTTCGGCCGCAAGGAGCATGCCCTGCGACTCCACCCCGCGCAGCTTGGCGGCCGCGAGGTTCTTCACAATCACGACCTTCTTCCCGACGAGCTCCTCCGGGAAGTAGTGACCGACGAGGCCCGAGACGACCTGCCTCTCCTCCCCCCCGCCCATCAGCACTTTTTCGACGAACAGCTTCTCGGCGTCCGGGTGCTTCTCCACGCTGAGTATCTCGCCCACTTCGAGGTCGAGGTCCTGGAACTTCGGCCCCTCCGGCGCGCTCTTCCCGGCGAACTTCGCCCTGAGGGCCGCTATCTCCTTCGCCTCTATCTTGCGGAAGAGGGGCCTTGGCTCCCCGATGGCGAGGCCCGCCGGCAGGGGGGTTCCGATGGATTCCCATTTCTGTGGCGGCATGCCGAGCTGGGAGAATATCGCCGCGCTCGTTTGCGGGAGGTATGGTTCGGCCATTATCGCTATGTCCTTCACTTGGGCTGCAAGCACGCCCAGCACCTCTTCCGCCTTTGCGCGGTTTTCAGCATCCAGTTCCGCGTTCCCGCTCGCCCGGACCAGCTCCCACGGCTTGTTGTCCTGGAAGAACCTGTTCGCGTTCTTGGAGAACGACATGATCTTGTGGAGCGCGTCCTTTATCTTCACTTTTTCGAGGTCGTCCGCTACCTGTCCCGAAAGCGCGCGCTGCGCTTCCAGAAATTCCCCGAACCCGCCGGCCTCCGGCGGGGAGGCGACCCTCCCCCCGAAATTGTTCTTTATGAAGACGAGCGTCCGGTTCACGAGGTTGCCGAGGTTCGCCAGCAGCTCGTTGTTGTTCTTGTCCGCGAAATCCTCCCACACGAAGTTCGTGTCGGCATGCTCGGGCCGGTTCGCGAGCAGGTAATATCTCCAGACGTCCGCCGGTATCCCCGAACCCATCGCGTCGTCCCCGAAGACCCCGACGTTGCGGGATTTCGAGAACTTCCCCCCCTCGTAGTTGAGGAATTCCGTCGTGCTGATGTGGTGCAGGAGCGTCCAGGGCTCCTTCGTCCCCATCAATGTCGAGGGGAATATAACTGTGTGGAACGGGACGTTGTCCTTCCCCATGAACTGGTAGAGCCTGACTTTTTCCCTGTCCGGCTCCATCCACCACTCCTTCCAGCTTTCCGTGAGGTTCGCGGTTATCGAAATGTATCCTATGGGGGCGTCGAACCAGACGTAAAACACCTTGTCCTCGTATCCCGGAAGCGGCACGGGCACGCCCCACTTGAGGTCGCGCGTTATCGCCCGCTTCTTCAGCCCCTCGCGCAGCCACGAGCGGGCTATCTGCACCGAGTTCTCGGACCACGACCCCTTTACCGAGGCGTCGTCTATCCATGAGGCCAGCTCCCTCTCGATTCCGGGGAGGTTGATGAACAGGTGCTTCGTCTTCCGCAGGACCGGGGCGGTCTTCGTCACCCTGCTCAGCGGATTTATCAGCTCGCCGTGCTGGAGGAGCCTGCCGCACCGGTCGCACTGGTCCGAGCGCGCCCCTTCCGACTTGCAGAAGGGGCATGTCCCCTCTATGTAGCGGTCGGCGAGGAACATCCCCGCCTTCTCGTCAAAAAACTGCTCCACCTCGTCCTCGACCACATACCCGTTCGCGTGCAGCCGCCCGAATATGTCCTGAGTTATCTTCGTGTGCTTCTCCGTCGAGGTCCTCCCGAAAATGTCGAACTTTATCCCGAACCATCCGTAGATGTCGCTGTGTATCTTATGATATTTGTCGCAGATCTCCTTCGGGCTGACTTTCTCCTCGAGGGCCTTTATCTCTGTCGCGGTCCCGTACTCGTCCGTCCCGCAGACGAACAGGCAGTCATACCCGCGCGAGCGGCAGTACCTCGCGAACACGTCCGCGGAAAGCACGCAGCCGATGATGTTCCCAAGGTGCGGCACGTTGTTGACATAAGGCAGGGCTGAGGTAATCAGGACTTTCATAAACCGGATTGGCGGGGTTGGTTTTTTAACTATGAGATTTCCGGGGCCGTGTGCATCACTCCCCGCCCGGCGCCATGCCTGCATCCGGGGCGGGCGGCGCCGTCCGAATCTGCGCCCACCCGTCGGCCGGGTATCTCTCTATCATCCTGACCGGGATGCCGAAACCCATGCCCTCCGCGGTGGAGAAATGGTTAAGGCCCAGCTTGAACGCGGTCACACCGACCATCTCGCCCGTGCTTATCAGGAAAATCCCGCCGCCGCTGTTTCCGGGGTTTATCGCTGCGTCCGTCTGTATCGCGTGGAACCTCATCCCGCTGTCGGTCGTCCTGACCGCGAAATTCGACACGATTCCGCGGGTGATGCTGTCCTCGAAGCCCAGAGGCGAGCCGATCACTACCACGCCCGCGCCCCTGCGGGGCAGGCTGTGCGCAAACCGGACCGGCGGCCCTATGTCCTCCCTGACGACGACTATCGCGAGGTCGAGGTCCTCGGGGGCGATATGCACGCGGACAGGCCGGACTACCGAACCGCCGTTGTGTACCTCCATGCCGCCTGCCAGGTAGACCGTGCCGTTCGGGCCTGCGGCCTCTGATTCGACGACATGCCTGTTCGTCAGGATGAACGTCTCTCCGTCGCGCCTCGCTATTATCGTCCCGGAGCCGAGGCCGCCTTCCGAGCGTATCATCACGCTGCTGTCCCTGAGCGTCCTTGCGAGCGATTCGACCTGCGCGTCCGCGGAGCACAGCCCCGAGGGTGGCGAAGTGTCCTCTTCGACCTGGGCCGGGCGGCTTCCGGGGAGGAGCGGGCCGTCTTCCAGGATTTCCCTGCCCCAGAACCCCCGCTCGCCCATGCCCGCATTCATTCCGGGGTAATTATGGCTCGTGCCTACGATTCCGCTTCCAAAAACAAGGAGCGAGCCCGCCGCTACGGCGGCAATCCCGCGCTTCAGCCTTTCCAAAGTTTTTTTGTCTGCCTCCTGCTTCATCGGGGCCATGATGAAGGCGCTCACGCAACCACCTCTTGGTGCCATTCCCCGGCCTGTGAAATAAAAAGATGTTCCTGAAAAAAGAGAAAATATTGCCATTTTTTCCGTTAATCATTGGCGCAGATTGGAAAAATTGCCGAATCAGGAGGGCGGTATTGCAGTCCACTCGTCGAGCGGGAAGTCGCTGATGAGGGTGACCGGTATCGCGAACCCCAGGCCCTCGGCGAGCTGGCTCCTCGTTATCGTGAGCTTGAAGGACGTGATTCCTATGAGGCGCCCGTCGCTCGAGAGGAACAACCCTCCCCCGCTGCTTCCCGGATTCACGGCGGCATCCGTCTGTATGACTTCATAGTCGAAGCCGCCGCTGGTGTTCGTTAAGACGAAGTTCGAGATTATCCCCTTGGACGCGCTGTTCGGTATCCCCAGGGGCGAACCAAGGACCACGACCTCGGCCCCGGTCTTCGGCTTTTCGCCCTCGTAAACCACGGCCGGCGGCCCTATCTCCTCACCGACGACGAGCACCGCCATGTCGAGCTGGTTGGGGGCGATGAGTATCCTCCTCGGCCTCGACACTTCTTCCGAAAAGTTGATTATCTCAATATTGCCGTTCGCTATGCGGGCGAAATCCGGGTCCACTACGTGCCTGTTCGTCAGGACCAGCATGTCCGAGCCGTTTTTCCCTATTATCACACCGGAGCCAATCCCGCCGTCGCTCATCACTTTCACGTTGCTCTTCTGCAGGCGCGCGATTAGCATCTGTATCCGCTCGTTCTCGGTGACGCAGGCGCCTTCGATGCACATCCTGCCGTCCCCGCACCCGCATGATTGACAATCAAATTCGAGCTCCAGCTCCTCATTGCACATATACCTTCCGGCGCACGCCCCGACAGGGATTCCTCCATCGCAAGCGGGAGGTTCGATGGCTACGACGACGGTTTCCGATTCGCCCGGCTCAAGAAAATCATCCCCCGCAAAAACCGCCCGCAGCGTTTCCTCCCCGCTCTCGTTGAAAGCGACTAAAAATTCAGCCGTGCCGTTCGCACCGGTAAGCAAAACGAGCGTGCCGAGGGAGACCTGTTTTCCTGCCAAGGGCATCCCTGTCGCCGCATTCGTCAGCCCCGCCCGCACCACGAACTCTTCGCCTTCGGGCGCGGAACCCGGCGCTTCGAGCGATAGTGCGACAGGAGCGCGCACGATGGCGTTTTTTCCCGCGGATGCCGCCTTGGCCCTCGCGTTCCCGGCAAACTCCGCCCGGAACCCTATCCCCCTCCCGCACCATGAAGGGTGCAGGGGAACTTCGGTCCGTACCATGCCGTTCCTGTCAGTATACAGGGAGTCGAGCAGGTCGTTGCCGGCATAAAGCCGGATGAGGGCATCAGGCACGCGCTGCCCGTCGGAATCCCGAAGCTCGGCGGAAAGCGACGCGGTTCCGGTGCAGTTTTGGGGCTCCACATCGGCCTGCAGGGCGAGGGCGGAACCTTTCGCGAAAATCCCGGATTCAGCTGCGACGATGAATCCGATTGCCGCAATAAAAACTGCCGCCGCCATCGCCGCGGCGACGAGCGCCGCCCTGCTCTTGCCCTTTATCCCATCACCAATGGAGAATCGGTCCCTGATTTTAAATGATTTCCCCAAATCCCTACCCATGGCAGTCCGCATCGCCATAATAAACTGCGCCTCGCGCGAGCAGGAAACTTTTTCAGAAGGGGGCAAATCCTACACGGCGAGCGCGCTTCTTGCGAAGAAGATTGCGGAATTCGGGGAATCTTCCGGAGTCCGATTCGCTGTCAGGATTTACCGGCCGCCTGAAGGCCCGGCCGACTTCCCGAAAATGGACGAATTCGACGCAGCCATAATCCCCGGCTCGAAGCACGACATAGACGAAGAAGGCAGGAAAGCCAACCCGTGGATGGAGAATCTCCTGGATTTCATCCGCGAAGCGCACTCCCGGAAAAAACCCATGCTGGGGATATGCTTCGGCCACCAGGCCATCGCCGTCGCCTTCGGTTCGGGAATAACGCGGATGCAGAAGGGCGAGATCGGTTTCGTGCCGGCAGAGCTGACGGCTGAGGGGGGGCAGGATATTCTCTTGCGCGGCGTCCCTAAAAAATTCGACAGCATGCAGTTCCATTTTTGTTTTGTCGAGCCGCTCCCGGAGGGCGCGGCTGCGCTGGCATGGGGAACGGCCCCAAAAATACTCCAGGCCTTCCGGATAGGCGGAACGACCTGGGGGGTGCAGTTCCATCCGGACTACTCGCCCGAAAACGTGTCTGAAGCGATTGGCCGGAGGCGGGAAGCGCTGTCGAAGTCCGCGGACGTCGGCTCAATAAGGCTGGAAACCGGAAGACGGACGGACGACCTCGCCCTCAAAAACTTCCTCGCCTTCCTCGCACTGCGCTCAGGATAATTTCAGTTCTATCGTGGAGACCGGCCGCAGGTCGCGGCCAACCCCGATATGCTCGTGGGATATGCCGAAATGCCCGGATGCGCTCCCCAGGTTGACCGCAAGGTCGAGGCATCCGGTCGATGAGAGGACGAAGACGGGTTCATCCCTCTCCGCTTCCGCGAACGTGCGCACTACCCTCGCCCTTCCGCTCACCGGCTTCGGCCCGGTTATCCCGAACTCCACCGGCCTGCCTATCGCTTCCTCCGGAATATGGTTGGGGACGTTCGTCCGGACGCTTCCGAAGCCGTCGATGTCGACAAGGCATCCCGCCCTCGAGCGCTCGGTCGCGTCCGCGCTTATCGTTATCCTCGCAAGCGTCGCGGGGTCTATCTCCGGCCCGAATTCCTCAAGCGGGACCCCCCTGAGGACGTGCGCCGCCGCGGGCGCGAAGACGTCCTTGCCGTGGAAAGTCCTCGACTGGGCGAGGTGGAGGAGGGTGAGGCCCTCGTTCCGGACCTCGACCGCCCTCTCCACGCCTTTTTGGGAAGAAGCAAGCGAAAGCACGCCATTGTCCGGCCCGATTAAGAAATGGCCGTCTTTGGTCCTGATGATCAAGTTCCTCCTGTCCCCCCCGACTCCTGGGTCCACGACTGCAACATACGCCGTCCCGGGCGCCTCGGTCGGAAGGCCGGCGGCCCTCCGGAGCCTCCATGCCCCGACGAGGAGGTTCCCGAGCGGTACGTCGTGGCATATGTCGCTGATTTCCGCCCGCGGCAGGATGTTCCGGGCCGCGGACCTTATCGCATAAACGGCCTCGTCGCCGTTCCCGAAATCCGTAATCAGGGAAATCTGCGGCCGCCTGCCGCTAAAGGCGTCCTTCGCCCTTTTGCAGGCGACCGCGGCGCTTGCCGTGAATGAAAGTGAGGCCATGCATTGCATTAAATATATTCCCATATTTATATATTTTTGATAAAAATATTCCGATTGGAATGAGGCAGCTCTATGCTGGAAATTGAAAGGATAAGCAAGCTCAGGAAACAGCTCGGGCTCACCCAAAAACAGCTCGCGGGCCTGGCCGGCGTGTCCCAGTCGCTTATCGCGAAGATAGAATCGGGAAAGATAGACCCGGCATACTCGAAAGTGATGCAGATACTGAACGCGCTCGAGAGCGCGCGCAACAAGGGGCAGAAGACGGCGGGGGAGCTGATGTCCCGCCACATCGTCTCCGTTTCCCCCTCCGACAGCCTCCAGAAGGCGATTTCGCTGATGAAGGCGAAGGACATCTCCCAGCTCCCGGTTTTCGAGGGCGGTAAATGCGTCGGCAGCCTCTCCGACGCCCTGATAGTCGACCTCGTCGCCGAGCATACGGCCCGCCTCAGGGAGATGAAGGTCAGGGACGCGATGCGCGAGAGCTTCCCCGTGATTCCGGCGAGCTCGCTCATCGACGTCGTGAGCGACCTCCTGCGCCACTACCGGGCCGTCCTCGTGGAAAAGAACGGCCACGTCGCGGGCATCATCACCAGGGCGGATTTGTTCAAGGCGATATGACATGGAGCTTTCCTATCTTTCCAAAAGCCTTGGGATAGGGGGCGCGCTGAAAGCAGCCCCGCAGGATTTTTTGGTTGAGGAAATCGCCCCCGACGGGGCGATTTACGAGCTGGGCAGGAAATACGACTTTCCCGACGAGCCCGGAGGCTACACCAAATTCATCCTCCAGAAAAAAAACTGGACGACCGCGTCCGCCGTCAGCGAAATCGCGAAAAAAATAAATGCGGACGAGAGGGCCTTCAACATCGCAGGCTCGAAGGACAAAATCTCGGTCTCAACGCAGGCGGTGACGGTCAAAGGGGACAGGAAGCATGCGCTGGCCGCGCTTTCGATAAGGGACATCTCCATAAACGGGGCATGGCTCGTGAAGGAGCGCCTCCGTCTCGGCGGCCTGCTCGGCAACCGCTTCACCATACGGGTCCGGGACTGCACTGCAAGC
>JBFLVW010000020.1:0-6240 GCA_040758235.1 Microcaldota archaeon | reverse complement strand
CCTCCATTTCCACAATCTCGAAATCCCCGTACCCTTTTATGACCGGCAGGAGAACGAACTCTTCGCGCGGGACGATTTCGTGTTTTTTCGAGAGAATCCCCCGTTCGATAAGCTCCTTCCGCGTTTTTTCAGCGATTTTCCGGGGGACTTTCAGGAACTTCACTCGATCACTATCGCCGGCTTGTCGGGAAGCGCGGATTTCGCCTTCTCGTGCTTCCCCTGCTCCTCCGGAAGCACCTCGATTTTGCACGAGTAGTCCTTTTCGAGCAGGGAGACGGCATCCTTCAGGGCATCCAGCTCGTCGTCCTGCGACAATGGAACGGAAAGCGAATGGACGTTCTTCATCATCTGCTTCGCGACGGACTGGACGGCCTTCATGTCCATTTTTTTCTCATTGGCTGCCTTCATAAGTGCATCCATCCTGGGATTCGCCTTCGCGAGCGCATACAGCTCCCGCTTCCATCCTGCGGCCACGTAAATTGCAACTGCCGACGGCTTTTTGCCTATCAGCCCGGAAATCTTCTCGATGTCGCCATGCACCCTGCGTATCAGGTCTTCGCCCCTCTCGAGGGGCTCGTCTACGGCCTCCGGGTCATGTTCGGGGAATCCTGCATCCATGATGGAGCCCGTGCCGTGCAGCTTTTCCCAGAACTCCTCGGCAAAATGCGGCATGAAAGGAGATATCATCGGGACCCAAAGCCTGAAGAATTCCCTCAGGTTCGGGCGCGATGAGCGCTTGAGGTACCATTGCAGGTCGGAGAACACGTCGTAAAACAGCAGTAGCGAAAGCTCCCTCATCGCAAGCTGCTCGTATTGGAGGCCCGCCTGGGCAATCCTGCGGTGCATCCTGGACAGCAGCCATTTCTCGATTCTCCCCGGCGGGGGCAGCTTGAGGTCCGCGCACGCTTCTACGAGCCCCGAAACGGTCTCGATGCGGTTCCGGACGCCGTCTGCGACGCCCCGGTTGAAGTCGGTGTCGCTTGAGAGCTCGGCCCCCGCGACGACCGAGAACCTGACCACGTCGGCGCCGTATTCCGCTATCGCCTTCCTGATGGGGAGTATGTTCCCCATGCTCTTGCTCATCTTCATGCCGTCCATGAGGACGAAACCGTTCGTGACTATCTGCTTCGGCCAAAGCCGCTTGTCCTCGAAGATGCCGACATGGTTGAATATGTACAGGGTGAGGTGGTTCCGTATCAGGTCGCCCGCGCTGTGGCGGGAATCCACGGGATACCAGTACAGGAAGCTCTCCCGCATCCCCTTCATTTTCTCATCGCCATTTCCCTTCCCCAAAAACACATAGTCGAAGAAAGCGTCGTCCAGCTTTTGGGGCGGGACATCGGAAAGGAGATGGGAAATGGTGTAGAATGCCATGTAGATTGTCGAGTCCGAGAGCGCCTCGATGACCTTGGTCTCGTCGAATGGGAATTTCGTGCCGAGCCCCGAAGAGCGCGCGCACGGCCTCCTCTGGAGCCAGTCGAGGGTGTATTCGTATTCCGGGCGGGTCTTTTCGGGTATTGCCCGTAGGCCGGCGAGGCACTCTTTCGCGAGGGCCTTCCACTCCTTTTTGCCGTAGTCGATGAACCACTGGTCCTGAAGGATGTTGACTTTCACCGTTTCCCCGCACCTGCAGCGGACCGGGCCGTTCGCGATTATGCGCATCGCGTACGCCTTGCCGTTTTCCAGAAGCCATGGCACGAGCTTCCCGGTCCGGATTTCCTTCACGGAAGAGCCCGCCCACCTGCCGACAAGCATCGTGCCTCCGGAGTTCTCCTTAAGGTAAAGCTCCTTTGTTGCCTCCTGCGCCTTCGGGTCGTTTTGGTCCCCAACGCCCATCCTTTCGACCACGTCCCTGGCTGGGTTCCCCAAGCCGCCCCCGGCGGTTATCACCTGCGGCATTTCCGCCCCGCCAAGCCCGAGGTCCCGCAGGGCGAGGTAGTCGAGCGGGGCGTGGGCCGGAACGCTCATCACAACACCGGTCCCGACGTCCCCTTTCACGAAGCTCGCCTTGCGGACCGGCACTTTTGTTATCAGGGCGTCTTCCATGGGGTTTTCTGCAATCATGCCGAGCAGCTCCCCGGCCTTCGCCTCCCCGAGGATTTCCATCCCCTTCCACTGCAGGTCCAGGAGGGATGATGCATCCTTCGAGATGATGAGGGTTTCCCCGCCGAGCCTCGCCTTGACGTAGGAGACTTCCGGGTTTATCCAGATGTTCGTTACGCCATAAACGGTTTCGGGGCGGTATGTCGTCACCACGAAAAAAGTGCCGGGCGAGCCTGAAACCGCGAACTTGATTCCGGTCACTTCCTCGAGCTCGGGGTCGACGTCCCCCCTCGTGTCGTGGGCGCTCACAGCCTGCGAGTCCGCCGGGCACCACGCTATCGGGTAGTCGCCCTTGATGAGATAGCCCTTCTCCTTGAGCTTGCGGAACTGCCACTGGATGAACCTGTTGAATTTTTCGTCGTATGAGTAGAATTTGCGCCTCCAGTCGATGGAGTAGCCGATTTCCCGCATGCCCTGCTCGATTTCGTGCGAGAAATGGGTGACGAGGGCGCGCGGCTCGCTGAGCTTTTGGGCGCTCTCAGGGGAAATCCCGTATATTTTCTCGAAAACCCCCAGGACTTCAGGGTCCTTTGCAGCGATGCGCTTGGCCATCGCGAGAATGGGCGTCCCTGTGACGTGGAATGCCATCGGGAAGAGGACGTTGAACCCCTTGAGCCTGAGGTAGCGGGCATATATGTCGGCGGTCGTGTAGGTGCGGCCGTGCCCGATGTGCTGGGGGGAGTTGGGATAGGGGAATGCCGCGGTGATGTAGCGCTTTTGTTTGGTCGCCTCCGGCTCGGCCTCGAATGCCCTGGATTCGGCCCACCTCCTGGACCATTTTGTTTCTATCTGAGAAGCATCCATACGGCACTATCCGCTGGAAACAGTTTTTAACTTCAGCTTTTCTTCCGCAGGGGCAACCCATGCTCGCCGCCGACTGGCTTCGGGGGCTCGATCCTGACCACCGGGCGGTGCGGAATCGGGCTTCTCCTCGAAGGGGGCGGTTCGCTCGCCCTGCCCGGGCGCTCGCTGGACATCCCGGCATGCATCGCCATCTTCAGAAGCAGCTCTGCAGTCATCCGCTTCTGGTTATCATCGGTTTCCGGGACCGTCTTCGCTTTCGAGCGCGCAAGCTCCCGGACTTCCTCCGGCAGCCGCTCCTCGCGGGATATCGCCTCGAGGGCAGACCGCGAATCCGTCTTCCGGATGGCCTCGCGGGCGGCGGCTTGGGCCTTTCCTGCAAGCTCCTCCTCGACCCCCATCGGAAGCAGGTAGTCCTCCATCTTGAGCAGGAAATCGTAGTCGTCGTTCTTTGCAGCCCGCCGTATCGCACGGATGCCCGCGTCTATCCTTCCCTCGACAGGAATTTCCGTGCCGGTCGCCATGAGGAGAAGGGCGAGGTTGTCGCCCTGCAGGTCGCGGTATTCGGAGAGGAACAGCGCGGCAGATTCCCTTGAGGATATCGGGAATTTCTGGTCCCTCGCCAAGGATTCGATTCCCGCTTCGTCGAGAACGGATATCAGGGAATCGAGAACTGCAGTGGCAGAGGCCGTTCGCACTTTGGAATGGCATGCCTGTGTGGTCGCAAGCTCCCTGAGCACTGCTCCCCCGTCCGGAGCCTCTTTGGCCGATTCGACGAGCATCATCCCGGCATGATGGGAGATTTCGGGCGGCGAATCGCCGCGCGTCGCAAGGTCGCGTATCGGGCGGTCGGCCCCTTCCGCCTTGGCCCGGACGACTGCCGCGCGCAGGATGGAGGATTCGGACGCCCTGCGCATTGCGGCGGGGAGCTCCGCGTCCCCCGAAGCCTTCAGGAGGTAATCGTATGCCCCCGCCTCAATGCATGCGGATATGAATTTCCGGCCCTCTTCCGCCCTCGCGGCGTCATTTTCAGCGTATTTCGCCGAAATAAGAAGGTGGATGAGATGCCCTGAGCCCTCAGTCATATGACATGATTTGCCTGGGAACCCTTTTTAATGTTATTAAAAGTCGGATAAAATGAGCCGATATTGTTTGAAAAAATGGAAAAAAGAGAGAATATTTAAACCCTTCATGGCATTAATGATGTGCAGATACCCCGAAGGACGGGAATCCGGGGATTGTTTTAAAAGATTTCCGAGCAAGGTCAATAACATGGGATCAGAATTGAGAGTGGGAGACATAATGACGAAGAAAGTCATTGTGGTTCCATTCGGCAAGACCATCCTGGACGTCGCGAAACTGATGAAGAAGAACAACATCGGTTCAGTCATAGTCGTCGAAGACAAGGAAGGCAAGCACGCGAAGGGCATAATCACGGAGCGCGACATAGTGTACAAGCTCCTTGCCGCCGGCAAGGACCCGTACAAGACGATGGCCGAGGACGTCATGTCCAAGCCTCTCAGGGTGGTCAGGCCTGACACTACAATCGAGGACGCGGCGAAGGCGATGAGGGAGAACAAGGTGAAAAGGCTCCCCGTCGTGAACGACGCCAACGAGCTCATAGGGATACTAAGCGAGGGGGACATCATGAAGATATTCCCCGTAGTTGTGGACCTTATAGAGGAGCGCGCCGCGATCTCCTGACGCTGACGCTGTGCATGGATGGCCGCCTGAGCCATATCGAGCGATGAGGGAATTCCTTTCCCTGAAAAGGGCAAGGAAGCCGGGACAGTCTCAGATTGTCCTGGCGGTCAACAGTGCACAGCTTCACTCTCATTCTGGAATCCCGAACGGGGGCCTTGGTTAAAGGCCCCGGCGGAGGTAAGCGGTGGAAGACGAGGAAAGGCTCTGCAGGCTCGACAAGCTGATAAGCCGGATGAAGGGCCGCTGGATACTGGTGGAAGGCCTCAGGGACAAGAAAGCCCTGCGGGCGCTCGGGATGAGCAATGTTCTCACCATGTCCGGCAACCTGAGGCTGAGCTGCGGCGTGCTCGAGCGCGAAGGCGCGCAAAAAGCGTACGTCCTGAGCGACCTCGACCGGAGAGGGGACGAGCTTGCCAAGCTTGCAAGAGGCGAGCTCGAGTCCCGCTCGATACGGGCGGATACGGAGGCACGCAGGGAGCTTGCGCACCTCCTGAGGATAAGGTTCTTCGAGGATGCTGAAAAGGCATACGCGAAACTGAAGGAAGAAGTGGAAAATAAGAAAAAATGACAGGTGAAGACATGGCAAAGACATACATAGACACAGTGAAATATTTGATATACACGAACGTGGATATAGGGGGGCTGGTCGAGAAGCCCGACGTGGTCGGCGCGATTTTCGGCCAGACCGAGGGACTGCTCGGCGACGAGCTGGACCTCCGCGACCTCCAGAAGAACGGCAGGATAGGCAGGATCGAGGTCGACCTCTCCGGAAGGGACGGCAAGACGTCCGGCGTGATTAAGATTCCAAGCTCGCTGGACATGGTCGAAACCTGCATAATCGCCGCCGCGCTCGAGACCGTCGACAGGGTCGGGCCCTGCGAGGCGCGGATGAGGATAACGAAGATTGAGGACACGCGGAACATGAAGAGGAAGCAGCTGGTGGACCGCGCCAAGCTCCTGCTCAAGAACCTGCTCAACACCGAGATCCCGGAAAGCAAGGAGATTTCCCAGCTTGTGCGGGACGAAGTGAAGACCGCGGAGATAGTGGAGTACGGCCCCGACAGGCTGCCCGCTGGCCCCGGCATTGACCGCACCAACGAGGTCGTCTTCGTGGAAGGGCGGGCGGACGTCGTCAACATGCTCAAGAACGACGTCACGAACGTCGTCGCGATAGGCGGGGCGAAGGTCACGAGGACCATCGTCGAGCTCTCGAAAAGGAAGGAAGTCACCCTGTTCCTCGACGGCGACCGCGGCGGGGACATAATCCTCAACGAGCTCGCCCAGGGCGGGGTGGACATAGACTTCGTCTCGAGGGCGCCTACCGGCCTCGAGGTCGAGGAGCTGACGAGGAAGGAACTCATAAAATACCTGCGCAACAGGACGCCCTTCGAGCAGAACGTGAAAACCAAGGGCCCGGAGCGCAGGACGGTCGAGATCCCGAAATTCAGGCAGCCGGAGCCCCAGAGGCAGATGCCCGAGCCGAGGCCCCAGGAGCCCCGCATGGAGGGAAGGCAGGACAGGTTCCAGAGGCAGCGCAGGAGGGATGAGGACGTGCCGGCCGACGTGCCCCGCATAGACGTGCCCGACGACGTCTCGCAGATGCCATCTTCGGTCCCGGAGCCTGAACCTGCA
>JBFLVW010000019.1:0-8398 GCA_040758235.1 Microcaldota archaeon | reverse complement strand
CGGGAGGGCAAATCATCGGGAACGCCCTCGCGCGGATATTCTCGGAAGGGCTCCTGAACGCTGTCTCCATGGCCGAGTTCATCCCAATCATGCGCCATGTGGCCGCCCTCTCCCTCCTGACGCTCTTCATCCCCGCGCTTTCCATGATGGTCACGATAGCTTTCATAAACGCGATGACTAAATTCATAGTCGCAAAGGTGTGATATGCCACTGGTACTCGAGCTCTGGCAAGGATGGCTGTGGTTCGCCGGCTTCACGCTCGGCTTCACGACAGTCCTTGCCGCCCTCGTTTACATGCTCTCCGAGCTCCTCCAGAACGAGAAAATGAAGGGCTGGGCCAAGCTGGAGCTGAGCGAGGTGTTCTATTCGGTCCTCATCATTTCGATGGTCCTCGTGGGCCTCCCGCTGGTGGACAACGTGGTGCAGGGCGCGATAACCGGCGCCGGCACCGGCGGCGGGAACGCGGTGTGCGGCGCGAGCCCGCTCAACGCCTGGGTGCGCTTCACCGACACCGGGACCTTCGGCTCGACGCAGACCTACCGGTGCGTGAACCTCTGCGCGACGGGCGCGCAGGACGTCCTCGGGGCCGACGAGCACTCGGTCTACCACGGCGTCGATTCCTGCCACATGCGCCTCGGCATCTACTACCTGAGGGAGCTTTTCGACGAGACGAAGACATTCATCTTCAGCATCTACTCGAGCTACATAGAGACGTCGATGATAGCGGAATTCACGATAAACATAGAGTTCCTCTTCGAGCGGGCGGGCTTCTTCACCTTCACGCCATGGAAGGGCTTCTACAGCATGGGGAACAAGGTCAAGGAGCTCGTGTTCGACTGGGGCATCAAGCTGATGATGATAACGAAGTTCCAGGAGGTCATGCTCCGGTTCATAGCGACGGCCCTGTTCCCGGCGCTCTTCATCGTGGGGGTGCTGCTGCGGACGTTCCCCTTCAGCCGGAAGCTCGGCGGCCTCCTGCTGGGGATGGCGCTCGCCCTTTATTTCATATTTCCGGCATTCTACGCCTTCGGCGCCCTCATCATGCTCAGCATAAAAGGGGACGCCATCTACAAGGGCAGCTGGCTCACGAATACGACCGCGAACCCGCTCGGCCAGGACAACCCCAACCCGCCAATCGCGAACGTCATGTATCACACGGACACGATATTCATGCCCGGAGGGAGCGGCAACTACACCACGGCGCAGATGCAGGAGCGCCTGCGCTACTACGAAAACCTGGATTCGAGGTCATACTACCAGTACATGGAACAGGGCCAGGGCCCGGGGGGCGAGCGGCTGATGCCGGGATTCGACCTGACGAGCACGGAGTACGCGGGCCGGAGCGAAGCGGACCAGAACAACACCCTCCGGCAGGCCCGCGAGTCGGCCGACAACTGGTTCAACTCGGTCTCCCGCGAGAGCAAGATAGACAGCTTAATCAACTTCGCATGGTAAAAGAACGGCCCGCTCGACATCATCGGCCGCCTGACCTTCTGGTCCGTTTTCTTCGCCCTCTTCGGAATCCTGGCTACGATAGCCGCGATACGCTCCCTTTCAATAACCTTCGGAGGAGACATAGAGATAGCAGGGCTGACGAGGCTGATATGACATGAGAAACGCGCTTGTGGTTTTGCTTTTCCTCGCGCTGCCAGCCTCGGCTTCGGACTCGAACTCCATGAGCAGCTTCTTCAACAACACCTCGGCGACAATCTCCAGCCAGGGAAGCAGCTTCGTGGAGGCGGCCGGGGCCGCCGGACAGGTCCTGCCCTCCACCTTCGGAACCGTTTACGACGCCTTCGGCCCCGGGAACTGCGGCGATGCGTGGCTTTACGCCTACGGCGGCCTCAACATCGTGTCGACCCTCTGGTACGTCCCGGCGGTCCTCGTCGCGTTCACGGTCCTCCTCGGCGTGGCCATCGTGTACATGTTCGGCCAGCTGCTCAGCTCGCCACAGCTCATCGCCCTCGCCAAGGACGAGTTGTTCCAGTCCATACTGACCCTGCTCCGCGTCGCCTTCCTGGTCGGGATGATAGCCGCCGGAGAGACGTGGTACGGCCTCAGCGCGGCCGGCACCACCGACCCGCTCTACCAGCTTCCGACCAGCCGGAGCATGATAGACGCATCGATGACGTTCTCGCGGCAGATGGTCAGCGAGATGGTCAACAACTACAGCATGCTTTTGCTCTACAACATGGTCATCCACACGATATACTCGTCCACGATGTGGTTCGGCGTCACGTGGCGCGCGATGTACCAGTTCAATCTGGGGCCAGTGCTCAAGCCGCTCATAGACATTATCGGCAGCGCGCTTCAATTCCTCTCCCTCGGCATAAGCGAATGGCTCCTGCATATCGTGACGCTATGCCTTATCAAGAAATGGACCTGGGGGCTTTTCGTCCCGCTGAGCATGCTCCTGCGGGCTTTCCCATACACCCGGCAGGCGGGCGAGGCGCTCTTCGCGCTCGTCTTCGCGCTCGCGGTGTTCTACCCGTTCATGTTCGTCTTCGACTACGAGGTCCACAAGATAATGAAGTACAACCTCGTCGACCCGAACAAGGCGCTCAACAGCTTCCTTCACCGCAGCGGCATCCTCAGCGTGGGGGGCCTGTTCCTCGTAATGGTGTTCCTCGTCGGCGGGGTGCTGTTCCCATTCTTCATCGGAGGCGCCCTGAACGTGGCGTTCGAGCTGATACGGACCTCGGTCTACTACATAGTGATAATGAGCCTGTTCATGCCTTTCATCAATATTTTCGTCACATTAACGGCCGCGAAGGAAATCGCGAACTTCTTCAGGGTGGACGTCAATTTCATGTCCTTCCTGAAGATCATATGAGGATACGGACATGGCACTGCTGACCCCGACCCAGATAATAGCCGGAAGCGAGAGCCTCGCGAGCTCCGGGGCGAACCTTTGGGGCTACGCGGGACTTGCCGGCCTCGGCCTCATAACCTCGGTCATCATCCTCACTGCGCTCTACGTGTGGGGGACGCTCTTCAGGAACCCCCAGATGAACGTCTATGTCAAATCAGAGCTTTACGAGGTCGTGCTTTCGGCGATACTCATCCCGTTCATATTCGGGGCGGTGGCGGCCATGTCCACCCTCACGATAGGCTCGTTCATGCCCCCCGACCTCGTCCCGGACGACACGGGGCTCGGAGGGACCGGGACCAACGCCTCGACGAACGTCTACGAGGCGACCGCGCACTACTACCAGAGGCTCGACCGCGACATGAGCGGATGGCTGGGGATGAACTACGTGTTCAACATGTACGTGGACCAGCTCGCCTCGGTGACGCCGTACGCCCGCCCGCTCGGCGTCGGCCTCGTCGCATCACCTCTCGCGGGCCTTGCATCCCCCATCAAGCAGCTCCTCTACAACATGAGCGTCGCGCTCTCGCTCGCCTTCGTGATAAATTACGCCCAGCTCGTAGTCTACATCTTCTCCCTGCAGGCATTCCTCAAATACTACCTTCCGGCGGGCATCTTCTTCCGCTGCTTCACGCCGACGCGGAGGCTCGGGGGCACGCTGATAGGCGTGTCGCTGGCCTTCCTCTTCGTATTCCCGGCGCTCTCGGTCATCACCTACTCGATGTTCTACAACAAGTCGGCGGGGCCCCTGATATCGTTCGGGGCGATGCTCAGCCAGTACGTCGGGGACGCGACGAGCGGGAGCTTCTCGGACAACTTCAACTCCTTCTACGACAACAACTTCACGGGCGTCGGCGGGGGCGTCCTCGACCTGATAGGCGGGGTGTTCGGGGGCCTCGGCAACCTCATCCAGAGGGTCGTCGGGAGCGCGTTCCTCATGCTCCTGATTTTCCCCATCTCTGTCGTGAGCTGGGCGTTCGCGCTGGGGTTCGTCGTGCCGGCATTCAACATACTGATATTCACGCAGGCCGCAAAGGGCCTGAGCAAGAGCTTCGGGGACGAGGTGGACATTAGTTCCCTGACAAGGATGATCTGACATGGCATTCGCAGACGTGATGACGACGTACGCCGACTGGCGCACCATCTCCATAGCGGCAGCCGCGGTCGGCGTCCTGGGCTCGGCGGCCCTCATCATGCTCTCGAGGCTCTTCGCGCTCCGCAACCTCGAGCAGGTCGCGAAGACCGAGTTCGTATATGCCGCATCGACGGTCCTCATCGTGGTGATGGTCGTGGGCATGATTAATCTCGCCGAGCCCAAGCTCGGCGGCTCGAGCGACAGCCTCGCCCGCTGCCTGTACCTCGCCTCCTTCGGCATCCAGTGCAATGCCGGGCCAACGGTGTTCCCGGCGGAAACGCTCATAGACTGGATGAAGCTCTACATGGAGACGCCGACGAAATGCGTCCAGCAGTTCATGAGCTACCTCTATGCGCTCGCGATACCGATTGACGCGATGGCGACCGTCTACATGGAGGTGTTCATGTCCGAGCACGCCTCCGGCTTCGGCGTGAAGTGGATTTCCGAGCGCATCTCCAACGCCACCGCGTCGTTCGCATTCTACATGTACATGTTCTATTTCATGATACACGTCCTGAACTTCATCAAGTATTACGCCGGCTTCTTCTTCTCGATAGGCGTGGCGCTCAGGGCCTTCCCCCCGACGCGCGGCGCAGGGGCGTACATCATGGCCCTCGCCTTCGGCCTGTACTTCGTCTTCCCGCTCTCCTACATCCTGATAGCGACATTCTCGCTTCCCCATGCCCAGGCCAACCTCGTGACATTCCGTCCCGACGCTTTCGGCGGGCCAGCTTACACCTGCTCGCTTCCGACGGTCCCGGACATGTCGTTCTACGCCTGCGGCGCGGCTGATGCCGGCAGGATGCTGGAATTCAGGGACGTCGTGCTTTCGAACGCCGAGCAGCTCGACACGCTGGTCAGCCTCCAGCTCCCTGATTTCGAGCGCAACCTCGTGCATTCCATCTGCGTGTTCCCGATGATGGCGCTCGTGGTGCTCCTCACCTTCGTCCTCAACGCCACCAACCTGTTCGGGGGCCAGATACCCGAAATCGGGAGGGGGCTCGTAAAGCTCATTTAGGCGATTGGATGGCGCAACCGCAAAGCAGGCAACCCCGCGAGACCCAGGAAGCAAGGGAGTCCCAGGCGACGCAGCGCGGCATCGAGCGCACTCCGGCCCCTGCAAACGAGCCGATATCCCCGCAGCTCCGGGCCCGGCTCGAGCGCGACCTGAATTATGAGAGCAACCCCGGCCGCCATACGGTCCGGAGCCCGGCAGTCGGCTCCCGTTCTGCAGAGCTCCTGCGCCTTCGGGAGCTTGGCGGACAGGCTCCCCATCTCATCTCATTCGCGAACGCCATCTACCAGCCGGAATTCGTCCACCTCATTCCTGCCGGCCAGGCACAGCGCGCCGAGCGCGTTTCCGCCGAAATTTTCAGAAGATATATCGAACGATACCCCGGAAGCGGTCTTGACGAGAACAACGCCGTGAACTGGACGGCCATGGACCTCACCCGGACATACATCGCCGACACCGAGAACCAGCACAACGTCTGGACCGTCCAGCCGAACGTTTACAACAGGACTCACGCCCTGGGGCGGATGCGTCTCCCGAGGTACCTCGCCGCCATCCACGAATTCATGCACGTCGAGGAAACGCCCCCCGGCGCAAGGAGCGACTGGGACCGGGCACCAGCCGCCAGCACCCGGCATCCTGCAACCGGCACCCCGCAGCCAGCCGAAGCGCAAATGCCCTCATCGCAGGCGCGCCCGCCGACCCCGGACGCAACCACCGTTTCCCCCCGCGAATCAAGCGAGCGCCCTCCCGCTTCGGGCGGAACCGCTCCCGCCGCTCCAAGCCTCGAAATCTTGAGCGAGCTGATGCCCACGATAATGACCATCGTGCTCTCGGACGAGGTATACAAGGCCGTGAACCGCATCCCAATAGGGCGCGAAGTGAACTACGGCCGGAGAGTCCAGTGGGACAATCATTCGGTCCCCCTCGGGCGGGTGGCGAACTTCTACCGCTCGCTTATCGGCCAATACGGCTCGATAGGCGCCGCCGTCGCCTCCCCCGAATCCCTTGAGTTCATGCGGCAGGGGACCATCCCTCCCCGCATGATAGTCCCGGCAAGGACGCCTTAGAAACCTTTTTAATCCGCGGATTATTATCCAACACATGGGAAGCCGCCGTTTCGTCATCGACACCTCGCTTTTCGTGAACCCCCATGCACGGGAGAAGTTCGGAAAAGACCCGAGCACGGCAGTGACGGGGTTCCTCTCGCTCACCGAAGGCCTGGACATAGACGTCTTCATACCCCCCTCAGTCCTCAACGAGCTGAACAACTTCGTGGACAGCAAATCCATGGAGGAACTCGAACTGAGGGTGAAGAAGCGTGCCCCCAATACCTATAGCATCTACCTTCCGGCTGCGGTCTTCTACGACTTCATCGAGGACATCCGGGGCAGGATGAACAAGGGCATGCGCCTTGCTGAAGAATTCGCAAAAGACAACCGCCCGGACAACGACGACAAGCTCCGCAGGCTCCGCGAGAAATACCGCGACGCCATGCGCTCAGGGATACTCGACAGCAAGGAGGACTTCGAGCTGGTCCTTCTCGCGAAGGAGCTAGACGCCCCCCTCGTGTCGTGCGACGAGGGCGTGATAAAGTTCGCTCACCAGATAGGATGCGAAACCATAGACGGGGCGCGGTTCCACACGATGCTGGCGAAAATGGCCAAATGAAAGCGGGCCGCCCCGCGCTCAAAATCAGTCCGTTATCCCTTTCCCTGCCGCATAAGCAATGAGCGTTTTGCTTGTTTTCCTGTAAACCTTGCTGAACCGAATCCTAATTCCGCCTTCCTCCTCCCTCCTCCAGAGGACCTCGAGCTTGACCTCCCTGCTCATATGCTTACGGATGTCGTCCCAGACGGCAGGGTCCTTAATCAGTATCTCGAACTCGGCAGAGACCGGCCGTCCCGCCTTCGCATCCTTTATCGCACCTGTCAGGGCGCCATAGAACGCCTTCCCCAGCCTTTTCTCGTATTCCTCCCTGGGAAGCCCGAAGTCGCTGATGAAGAAGGCCGAGCGCAGGACGCGCTGGTAGAAAAACCCAATCGGCATGTCGAAAAGGAGGCCGGACTCCTTCGCTATGTCCTCGATGTCCGACAGGGGGGTGACATACTTCACGGCCTTGCCCCGATCAGCGCTCTTGAGGACCATGCCCTCCTTCCGGGCCTTGTTTATGGAAACCGCGAGCCTGCGAAGCCCTTCATAGTCGCCGCTACTGAACTTCCCCAGGACGGGCGGGGATTCGATGCCGTACTTTTTCAGCAGCTTATACTTCTCCTCGCAGGGAAGGTACGAGCCGTCCCCTGCGTCTATGTCGAACACGAAAAGCCTGACGTCGAATTTGTCCGCCGGCTCGGTGTACGGGGTGTTGCCGAGCATCTCGGCGCAGAGGACGCTGTCAGGATAGTCCCTGAAAAAACGCTCGAGCTTCATGCCGCGGGCCTTCTCGGTCACGAACAGGTCAAGAAAGCCGCCGCGCGAAAAAGCGCAGATTTTCTTCCCTAGAAGGGCGATTCGGACGTTGAAGCCGTCTATTTTTTCCTCTGCATATATAGTTTCGGCGGCTATGTTCTTCTCCAGGCCTTTTTCGAGCGTGAAAACCCTCCTTATGTGCGGGAACCCCCAGATGACGCGCTTTCCGGCGATGACGGTCCCGCGCTCGATGCCGCGAAATCCTTCCCTGAACCGGATGTAGTCTATTTCGCCTTTTCCCCGCTCGGCCTTTCCCCTCCTGAGGGCTTCGGACAGGATGCTATCTCTCATCTCTGGCATCAATTTGGATTAACCAGTTATATTTTTGAAACCCGCGCCCCTACCACGGGACGTTCTTGAGCCCCGCGCGGTTCGCGAGCATGTTGGTCAGAGGGTGCAGGATGAGCGTCAGGATGGCGAAAAACAGGAGGTTGACCGGCTGGTAAAGCTCCCCGGCCCGGACGAATGGAAACGCGAGCGCGAGGGCCACTATCAAAAACATTATCGTGTCTAGCACGAACGGCCTGCCCGAACCCACCCCGGCCCGCCTCTTCAGGAAGCTTCCCAGGGAATCCCCTGCGAGCGTCCCGAAGGCGAGGATGAATGCGCCGGTGAACTGCATTCCGGGCGAGGCGTAGAATGGAAGGGGGTATGCGAGCACAACGAGGCCGCCTGCGACGGTGCCGGCAAGAGTCCCACCGAAGAACCCCCTTATCGTCTTGCCGTCCCCGAGGACGCGCTTTCCGTCTCCCATGACGGCCCCGAAGTCCAGCGGCGCGCCCCCTCCGAGGACTACCGGCGAGGAATTGGCTACGTATATCGGGATAAGGAAAATGAGAAGGTCTAGAAACTGGACCATAGGGGACGTTTCTTCCGGGGAACATTTTTATTTATATCCTGAGGATTCATCCCA
>JBFLVW010000018.1:0-21751 GCA_040758235.1 Microcaldota archaeon | reverse complement strand
TGCCCGGGCTGGGGCGATGCGCATGCGGTCTTTATCGTATCCCGCTGGCTCTGGGTAAGCCTGGGGAGGAATGCTGCCATGTTATATTTTATGTATTTTAGTCTTTATAAATATTGTGGAAAAGAGTGGAAAAACGGCAATGAGATGCCTTGCGCCCATCCAAGGCATTACAGGTCGAAGCCTTCGTCCGCCCGCCTCAGGACAAGGGTGCGGTCGTCGTCTTTCCCGGTGCGCCTGCATCCGCAGGAAAGCGAATAGGACCGGTCCCCCGAGTCACGCGAAGATGAGAGCTCCATAATCCGCATGCGCGCGGCGGAGAGGTCCCCCCGGGCGCCCAGTATTTCCCTCTCGTGCTCATGGGGGCAGGTGGTGTCGCTTATCCCGTCGGTCGCGAGCTCGACTACCGCGCCGCGGGCGAGGGACGCGGCCTCCGTGAAGTAGCTCGTCCCGTTTATCTGGACGTAGTGGCTGAGGCCCCCCATTGCGGACCATATCACGCTTCCGCCGGGCGGCCCCGAGTCCCTCGAGAGGAGCCGCTCGGCCGTCGCCTGCACTCTACGCTCGAACGCTCCCGCGCCTATGGCGGCGATGCTTGTGCCGGAGCGCGAGAGCTCATCCCTGACCTGCCGCTCGGCCTCCTGGCGCTTCTCCGTCAGGCGGAACTCGTAGGACATGTCGTGGTGGACGGGACGGTATTCGCGCCCTCCGTTGAAGAAGATGCGGAAATCGCTGTCGCCGATGTTGAGTTCGTAAATGTCGTTCCCGGCCTGGAGGGTCATCCTGGCGGTGGTCCCCATCTCGTTCTTGCGCACCCTTTTCCCGAGCAGCCGGGGGTCGCGCAGCGAAGGGTCCGAGGCGTCGTAGGCGCTCGCTATCTGGGCGAACACGATGGCGAGGTCGGACATCAGGGCCACCTTCCGGAGGTCCTCGGGCTCCCTCATCCATCCTGCGAGCGCGGATATCTCGAACACCTCCTTCGCGATTCCGCTCGCGACCGCGCCGTGCTCATGCCCCCCCATGCCGTCCCATACCGCATCAGCCCGCAGGGCCCCGCCGTCGGGGAAGCGGATGAGCGCGCCGGAGTAGTTGTCGTCGTTGTGCGGCTCCCGCTTCTTCATCCTCGTCATGCCGAAGCGGTAGTCGAGAGTCCCGATGGCCTTTTCGTATCCTGCGCCGAGGAATTCGGCCATCGTGTGGAACTCCTCCTCGGCCATCGCCGCGTTCCTGAGCGAATTGTATTTCTGGAGCTTGTTGGAGATAAGCCACAATGAGAAGACATAGGGGTTGTATATGCGCCGCCCGGTATACTCGCCGCGGCTCTTTTCCTGCGGGGCCATCTCCTCGAACGCCTTCCTCAGGCGCCCGTACTCGGCCTCGCTGACGGTAGTGTTCCTGACGCCCATCGTTTTCCAGAGCATCGACAACAGCTGCATCTCCTCGTTCGCGAACGTGCCGCCCTCCGTGAAGCGGAGCTTGTGCGCAAGGTCCGCTATCGTGATGAAGTCGACCGCCCCCTTGCGCCAGAGGAGGGGAAGCTCCTCGGGGTTCTTCCGCATCAGCACCCGGCGCGCCTCGGAAACGTGCCGCGCTTCCACATGCCGCCTCGTCCCGAAATAGAGCGACGACACGAAAGACTGCTGGAAGTCCGTCAGCTCGCCCGTCTGCATTATCGCGTGGAGCTTTTCAGACTCGGAAGGCCCTGGAATCCCGAGGATATCGTATATCTCCCCGCGCGCCCTGCGATATTCCGGCAGCTTTTCCTTGTAGTCGGGGTCGTTCCAGAGCGAAGACACGAAGTTCCTCATCCTCAGGTCGCGAATCCCCGGGTGCATGGAGATGAACGCGTCGAAGCCCTGCTCGTCCAGCGGCCGGCGTATCACGGCGCTGATGAGCGCCCGGTGGCACTCCGAAAGCTCGTCCTCCATCTGGGTGAACCCGCCGGATTCGGCCGGGAACCACGAGGGCATGGCTGGCGCCCGTTCGCGCGCGGCGCCGTTCGGGAGGTCGTCCATCGGCAGGCCCCACGCGCCCGCAGTCGAGCGCGCGATGAGCGGCGGGTCGAAGGCGTGGAAGGCCGGGTCATGGCCGGGAGGGGCCGGCCTGCGCCCCCTTTTGACGAAAAGCTCCCTGAAAGACCCCATTTTGAACCCGCCTGCGGAAAAGTTATTGTTATTTTTTGTAATTATTTATGTAATCGTATATTTAAAAGGAACGGTGAGGGAGGGGGCCCTCAGCCGGCAAGCATTTATATCCTTTCCCGTGCAAATTGCTCCGAAGATTCTGATGTTGCCTAATGTATACAAGGGGGACTACCGGCTTCTCGCCATACCTCCTATTCTCCTGCTCATCGCCTCGCTCGCATTCATACCCTCGATAAGGCTGGGCGTCGACTTCCAGGGCGGGACCGTCATCACCCTCTCGCTTTCCGAGAATCTCGACGCGGAGGAGCTCACTGAGGCGCTGCGCGGCGAGGGGCTGGAGGCGTCCGTCCGCGTGTTCGACACCGCCGTCGGTTACCGGGCCGAAATCGAGATTCCGCAGTCGGATGAGCTGGTGCAGGCCGACTCGCTCAAGGGAAAATTCAACACTCTCCTTCCCGAAGTGACGGCCCTCGAGATAAGCTCGGCGGGGAACTCGAGCGCATCCGGCGATTACGCCGCCAAGAAGGCCGAGCTGGAGGCGGCCGCGGACGGGATGTTCGCGCTCGCCGGGACGAGCAGGCAGCAGATGAACATCAGCGGCCTCAACGACCTCTCGAAAAAATTCGGTGAAGCCTATTCGAAGGTCTACGCCGACTACCAGGATTCCATATCACGGCCGATAGAGAGGCACGTGAAATACGATTCCATATCGGTGCAGACCGTCAGCCCCGCCCTCCAGGGGGACTTCATCAACAAGGCCGGGACGACGGTCGTCCTCGCCGTCATCCTGAGCTTCATCATGGTCTTCCTTTTCTTCAGGAGCATCCCGCCCAGCGTCGCGGTGCTGACCGGAGCGCTTGCCGACGTCCTGATGGCCCTCGGCGCGATGGGGCTTCTCGGAATCCCGCTCACCCTCGCCTCGTTCGCGGCCCTGCTCATGCTCATCGGGTTCTCGCTCGACACGGACATCCTGCTCACGACCAGGATGCTCAAGCGCAAGGGGGACCCCAGGGAGAACGCGTTCGACGCGATGAAGACCGGGCTCACGATGAGCGTGATGGCGATAATCGCGTTCTCGTCCCTTTTCATCCTCGCGAGCGTTACCCACATACCGACGTATTATGAGATATCCTCGGTCGCGCTCGCCGGCCTCATAGGCGACATGTTCGCGACGTGGGGAATCAACGGCGTGCTGATACTGCACTTCATCGAGAAGAAGGCGGCATCTCGCCGGCAGACGGAGGGTGCATGACATGGACATCCTGAAAGACAGGCGCTTCGTTTTCCTCTTCGTCTCTTTCCTCGTGTTCGCGGCAGGAATCGCATATGCGGCAGGGTGGCTGCTGATGCCCGCGCTCCTGCTATTCGGCTTCGGCTCGCTGATGTGGAAGGAGCCCCATATTAAGCTGAGCGGGATGGCGTTCCTTATACTGCTCGCAGCCATCAACATCGCCGTCCATGGCGTGAATTTCGGCATCGACTTCGTAGGGGGGACCAGGATACCCGTAGTGCTCGAGCATTCCGTCGACCAGGCCACGATGGACGAGCTGGTCCAGACTATAAAGAGCAGGGCGAACACGCTCGGCCTCAAGGAAGTGAAGGTCAGGGCGATAGGGACTACGCTCGTGAACGTGGAGATAGCCAGCACGGACGAGCAGGCCATCGGCTTCATCGAGGAGACGCTTTCCAAGCAGGGCGTGTTCCAGGGGATAATAGACGGAAGCGGGGCGGTCAGCGGCGACCACCTCTACACGACTTCAATCAGGGCCCTCACGCCATCCGAACTCCTCTCGGGCTCCAGGGGCGGCGGCGCAATCCCGGACTGGGGGGTCTCGTTCGCGCTCGACCGGGAGGGAAACGAGCAGTTCGCGAAGGCCGCGAAGGGCAAGGGCGACTACCCCATTTACATGTTCATTGACAGGCCGAACGACGCCGCCCTGTTCTACGACCGTGAAACGTTCAGGGGCTACGTCCCCCCTGACTCCGGCGAAAGGGAGTCGCTCCGCGCCATCGCCGACATGCTGAAGCTCGAAGGCGGGAAGGACATCCCCGTATATATCATCCAGGACTTTCCGGAGAACGCGACCCCGCCGACGAACTCCACCAAAGCCATCGTTTCGGAGAATCTTTCCGCTTCATTGAAGGACCTGCTCAGGGCGCGGGGCTATGCGCTCCAGGAGGTGCCCGAAAGCTCGATGGCGCCCGAATTCGGGCGCTCGGGGGCGGGCGTGCTTTTCGTCGCCAAGCTGGAGGCCGTCGGCCTCCTCACGGCCCCGACGCTGAACCCCTCGCTCGCGACAGGCGTGCCCTCGAGCTTCTCCTACACGATATCCGGGAGCCTCGAGGGGGTGGACCCGAGGCTCAAGCAGCAGCAGGCCGCCGAAAGGGTCCGCAGCATTGAGTCCATCCTCAAGGGAGGGGCCCTGCCGGTCCAGATTTCCCTCGGCTCAAGGACGACTCTTCCCGCATCGCTCGGAAGCGAGTTCCTGCGGCTCTCGCTGATAGCCATCGTGTCCTCGCTGTTCGCCATTTCGATTCTCATGGGCATCCGCTACCGCAACGTGCGGGCGACCTTGCCGATAATCATCATCAGCCTGGCCGAGCTGACGATACTCGTCTCCATCCTCGGCTCCTTCACGATAGACCTCGCGGCGATGGCCGGCATCATAGCCGCTATCGGCGTGGGCGTTGACGCGCAGATAGTGATTACCGACGAGATACTGAAAAAAGACGACAAGCACACCACGCACGAGAAGGTGGATTTGGCCTTCGGCATCATCAGGACCAACGCCATCGTCGCAATATTCTCCATGGTGCCGCTCCTCTTCTCCGGCCTCGTCGAGATAATCGGATTCGCCATGTCCACGATGCTCGGCGCCCTCCTCGGCTACCTGCTCACGAGGCCCGCATATGCGGTCCTCATGGAGAAGGTGCTCGAAGCCGAGAAAAAAAGCGGGAAAGCCGAATCCGGGGCGTGATTTCCGCTTGCCCTCCCCTCACAACGATTTAAATTCTTTTTGAAACATAAAGTATAACATGCAAGGGCGCAGAGGTTCCGAATCGGGCAGGGAGGGGAGTGCCCCGCCTTCCCAGTCCACGAGGGTGGAAAGCCCGGGGAACGCTTTCAGGAAGAAATCCCCGAAAACCGATGAGCAGGACATGCTCGTCGGCGCCCTGATGAGCGGGATGTTCGGGAAATACAGCATCCAGGAGTGGATAGGCGGCGGGGGGATGGGCACCGTCTACAAGGCCATGGACGTAAAGCACAACAGGATCGTCGCGGTCAAGGTCATCAAGCAGAAAAGCGACATGAGCGCAGAGGAGCGGGACAGGATAATCGGCAGGTTCTACCGCGAGGCGAGGTCCGCGCGCGAAATAGACCACCCCAATGTCGTGAAGATGTTCGACGTCGGGACCTACAGGGACAAGGTGTTCTGCGTGATGGAGCACCTCGAGGGCATGAACCTGAAGGACGCCCTCGTGAAGTCCGGGAAGCTCCAGTGGAGCGAAATCGCGCGGCTGATGGTGCAGATATGCGACGGCGTCCAGGCCGCCCATGACGTCGAGATAATACACCGCGACCTCAAGCCAGAAAATATTTTCCTGACCAGGGTTCGCGGCGCGGAGGTCGTCAAGGTCCTGGACTTCGGGCTCGCGAAGTCGGTCACCGGCGACCAGAGCTATACCGAGTCGGACAACGTGCCCGGGACGCTCGCCTACGTCGCCCCGGAGCAGATACGGAAGGCGCAGGGGGAGATAGAGGACATCGACACGAGGGCGGACATATACGCGCTCGGGGTGATGATGTACCGCATGATAACCGGCGAGGTCCCGAACAAGGGCGACAGCAGCATGGAGGCGCTGATGATACGCGTGAAGGTCGTGCCGCGAAGGCCGAGCGAGATAGACCCGTCCGTTCCGGAAGAGGTGGACTCGCTCATCATGAGGGCGCTCGAGATAGAGCCCGACGACCGGTTCCAGACCTGCGAGGAGCTGGGGGACGCGATAACCGCGACGCTGCCGCGCGAGGAGCCGAGCGCCCCCCGCGAGGAAGGGAGTCTTCTTGCGAGGATGGGGGACGCAGAGATGGTGGAGGAGTCTTCATCAGGCATGAACGGGCGGTCTTATGTCCCCCTGGTCCGCAAAAATGAGGCCGGCGAGCGGAGTAAGCGCGGAGGGGCTGCGGGAAGGATAGCGAAGTGGGCGGTCATAACGGCGATTACGGCCGGGGCCGCATACGGGGGCTACGCCTACCGGGATGCGGCATTGTCGATGCTCAGGGGGAGCGGCGAAACGTCTTCGAGCGGCGCGCAGCCGACGGCATCCGCGCCGGAGCGGGAGGCTCCCAGGCAGGAGTTCTGGATGACCGTCGAGAGCTCCCCGCCGCGGGCGGCGGTATACATGATGAACGGCCAGAGGCGGGGGGAGCGCCTCGGGGAAACTCCGCTCCAGAGGAGGATGCCCTCGGGCGAGTTCAGGGTGATGGTGTCGAGGGGCGGATTCGAGCCGCAGGTCAGGCGCGTTTCGGATGCCGAGCCGACAATCCGGGTGAGGCTCCAGAGGAGGGCACAGGGCATCCAGCACCAGCCTGAGGAGCCCGAGGCTGCCGAAGAGGGGAGCGAATCCGCCGGGGACGTCCCCCGGAACGAGTAGGTTGATATGCGCAGGAAAAGGGCGGAAGCGGAAGGGCATGCGGGCAACCGGGCCGGATTCTCGAAATACCACAGCCTCGACCAGCGCGACCCGCTCGTCGGCTCCATCATATACGACAGGTACGAGATTGTCGCCAAAATCGGGTCCGGCGGCATGGGCAACGTTTACCAGGCGATCGACTACAAGGACGGAGGGGCCGTGGCGATAAAGATGCTCGGCGACCACATCAACGGCAAGGACTCGATGAACGACAGGTTCTTCATCGAGGCCAAGGCCGCGAGGATGATAGACCACCCCAACGTCATAAGGATAATGGAGCTCGGGCTGTTCAGGAACAAGAGGTTCTGCGTGATGGAATACCTCGACGGGCCGGACCTCAAGCGGACCATCCAGAACTGCCGCGAGGGCAGGGAGGGGATGGACCTGCGCAGGGCGAGGGGAATCCTGATGCAGGCGTGCGACGCCCTCGAAGCGGCGCATGCGAACAATGTCATACACCGCGACCTCTCCCCGGCGAACATCATCCTCCTCGATTCCGACTTCGTCAAGGTCATCGACTTCGGCCTTGCCAAGCTCACAGACGGCGACCACGACCTGACCCAGACCGGAGTGATACCGGGAACCCCCAAGTACTGGGCCCCGGAGCAGATACGGAAGGCCAAGCGCGAAATCGAGGACATAGACTTCAGGGCCGACCTTTATTCCCTGGGCGTGATAATGTACGAGATGTTCTGCGGGGAAGCGCCCTTCGACAGCAAGTCCGACAACCAGTTCGTCTATGTCAGCGAAATCATGAAGAAGCTCATGGACGAGGAGCCCCGGAGGCCGAGGGAGCTGAACCCGGACCTCCCGGAGGAGGTCGAATCGGTGATACTCAGGGCCCTTGAGAAGGACCCCGACCGCAGGTTCCAGAACGCATACGAAATGAAAAGGGCGATAGCCGCATGGTGCGGAGGCCCCGCGGAAGACGAAGTGACGACGACGATTTTCGAGGACGTCGGCGGGCATTCCACGGAAACTCCGCACGAGGCGGCTGGGCAGGAAGAAGCTCCGGTCCTCCCGTCTTCGCGAAGGAAGGACTCCATCCCGATAAGCGGGAAGGCTGTCAAGCCGGACGCGCCCGTCAGGCTCTATGGGCAGCTCGGCTCCATCCTGGATACCGAGGAGGTGCCGGACGGGAAGAAGGGCGGCAGGGGATGGCTCAAGAGCGCGGTCGTAAGCGTGATGCTGAGCGGCGCGCTCATCGCAGGATACCATTACAGGACGGAGATAATGGCGTTCATAGACAGGCACGCCGGAAGGACGCAGGAGCCTGTCGTGAGGGTGGAGCCCCCTTCCCCGCCGCAGCCGGCCATGCAGACGGACTACGAGGCGCGGATAGAGACTGAGCCGGACGGGGCGGCTGTTTTCGACGTCACAGGCGGCAACGGCAACAGGAGGCGGCTCGGCATAACCCCGCTCACCGTAAGGCTGCAGAACGGCGAGAGGACGCTGCTGCTCGAATACCGCGGACGCACGAAAAGGATACAGGTTTCCGAGCGCGCGCCATACCAGCGCGTGAGCGTAGCCGGCGGAAGGCGCGCCGCGCCGCGGGGAAGCG
Organism: Microcaldota archaeon; assembly: GCA_040758235.1. Taxonomy (GTDB): domain Archaea; phylum Micrarchaeota; class Micrarchaeia; order Anstonellales; family Bilamarchaeaceae; genus Bilamarchaeum. Next base: position 13,357 of record JBFLVW010000018.1, on the reverse strand, counting down.
GCGGCGTAATAGTGATCGAGGAGACTGTCGAGGAGCCCGCTGCAACGGGGCAACCCGAGGGCGGGGAAGCGCCGCCTGTCTCCGAGTAGGCGGGGCACGCCTGAGCGGCCCCTCTGTTTTTTAAAATCCTAATCCGGATAGCTAATCCATGTGCAATCTTTACCTCGAAGGCACCAGAGCGATAGTGGACCTCGCCAAATGCCCTTACGAATTCGCCTCGCCCGAGTTCCTGAACCTCCACCTGAAAGACCTCTCCACGACCGAATCCCCCATCAAGACGATTCGGTACGAAGAGGAGATAGTTGTGGAGCTGAACGAGGAGAAGACCGTCATCCTCACGCAGTATGCAGCGTTCATCAGGCAGCTCGAGACCATACTCCTTCGCGACGACATCTACGGCCTCCGGCAGGACCCGGCCTATGATAACCGCCGGAAGGTCCTCAAGAGATTCTACGAATACGTTTTCCTCAACCCGCTGCTTGCCGCGAACGAGCTGAGCGGCTACAACGAGACTGAGCCCGAGAAGGCCATATATGTCAAGGGATACCAGACGTTCAAGGGCTGGGTGGCGGGAATTGTCAAGAGGTACACGTCCACGAAGCTGTATGAGCTCGTGAAGACGACCGGCGACCTCAGGGCCGCGTTCCTGGAACTTGTCGGCCTCAAGACGCTCTACTTCGTCCCCTCGCTCGTCCTCGGGATTCCCAAGGAGGCCATCCCCCTGCAGGGCCCGGACGCGAAATACTCGCTCCCCTTCGGAATCGACGTCCAGATATACGAGATACCGGGGGCGGAAGCATACCTCTACGTGCAGGAGAACAAGATAATCGAGACGCTAAGCCCCGAGCTGAACAAGCTGCTGAAGATGACGATAAACGAGCAGTTCAAGGAGCAGTTCACGAACGTGGACTGGGACATCCTCATGCAGCTGAAGACGAGGGAATACCGCCAGTATTTCATAGACCGGGCCATGATTGACGGCATCCAGATAACGCCCCAGCAGGCGATGGCGATGGGGCACGAGTGCGCGGCGTGGGTCGTCGGCCTCGGCGCGCACATAGAGAACCTCTCGCTCGACAAGGAGAACGTCACCGATATCTACATAGACAGCGAGAACTCGCCGCTCTATATCGAGCACCGCAAATACGGACTCTGCCACACGCTTTACAGGTACAACCGCGACCTCCTCGAGCGCTCCTTCAAGAACATAGTGTATACCCTCAGGGGCACGAGGAAGTTCGACGAGAACAACCCCATCGTCGATGTCGTGCTCAAGAGGCTGTCTATGAGGTGCCACCTCCAGAGACCGCCCGCGACCTTCGGCGAGCTCCAGTCGGCTTTGCGTATCATGAAGGAGGAGCCCTTCACCTACGCGCAATACCTCAACTTCCATTCCTTCACGCCCTTCTTTGCCGGATACGACGATGTCATGGTGACGCTCGGCTGTTCCGAGGCGGTGCTGGGGCTCAAAGGCGTCGGGAAGACCTCGTTCACGGCCGCGAAAATCACTTCCATCGGAACGAGGAGGAGGATAATCCCCGTGCAGGACATCGAGGAGATTCCGGTCCGCGCGTTCAGGAAGAGGGGGTTCCACATCGGCGCGGCCCGCGTGCAGAGTTCGGATGTGGAGGAGGCGCAGACCAAGGAGCTCGACCTCGTCACTATGGCGAACGCCCTCCTCCGTATGGGCGATGCCGCGCTCATAATCAACGAAGTGCGTTCCCGTGTCGCAGTGCAGGGCATCATCAACCTGCTGAACACCCAGCCCGGCGTGTTCCTGCTCTACAACCTGCACGCGGAATCGCTCCGCGACATACAGGACAGGCTGGAGCTGGTCTTCGGCCTTCCCGCGGCGAGCATGTACGCGACCGACAGGTATTCCTTCCTGAAGAAGGTCCGGTTCGGCCGCAAGGGCAGGATATACAGGCTCCTCGGCTTCGAGTACGAGAGCGACATAGAGGAGAAGAAGTTCGTGGAGATTTTCCGCTTCAGGAGGGGAGAATCCATCGACGAGTGCGTGTGGGAGGCGAAATTCATCCGCAACCCAGAGGCGCAGATGTGGGATTATGACAAGGTGGATATCAAGAAGCTGCAGAAGGAGCTGGACCTCGCCTTCATACCGCCGGCCCTCGGGCGCCGGAGCGAGGAGACCGGCATCTCCCCGGAGCAGTATATTTTGCAGGCTTTCTGGAAGGGAAAAATGTACTGGGACATCTACAAGGCTTCCCAGACGCTGAACGACAAGCTCCTGCTCGAACTTGACTTCGTCCTTAAAGTGAACACAGCCGCGGGCAGGCTGCTCGTCTCGATGGAGAAGGAGCAGGGCGAAATCGACTTCGGGGAGGCGTGGGAGAAGTGGGTGCCGACCTTCAAGGCCATCGTCAAGGGCGAGCTGGAGAAGCGCAGGCTGGATGCCGGAGGGGAGCTGGAGGAGGCCGCGCTCGCGGTCCCGCCGCCAAGCGTGCCCGCCGCGGCCCCGAGGGCCGCAGGGCCTTCGCCAAAAACTTCCGAGGACGTGGAAGAGGGCAACGGCGAAGGGTCAGGGGATGAGGGCGGGGAAGAGCCTGCCGAGGCGCCTCCCCGGGCGAGCGACCTCCAGTCCCTGAGGGAAAAATTAAGGGCGAAGAAGCTGGGGATAAAGAAATAAAATAAAGAAAGCGGGCGGGTTATCTGCTCGAGCCGTGCCTGCCCGACTTCATGTATTTTTCTATCCTGTTGAATGCCTCGTCCAGCGTGTCCAGCTGGGGCAGGAATACTAGCCTGAAGTACTTTCCTTTCAGGTTCGGGGCGAAGCCCGAGCCCGGCACGGTCACGACGCCGAACTTCAGGAGGCCGCGCACGAAATCCGAGTCGTTCTTCCACGGGCCCTCGACCTTTATGAAGGAGTAGAACGCGCCCTTGGGAGGCGCGACCGAAAGCCCCTCGATTTCCCTCACCCTTTTCACGAGGAGGTCGCGGCGTTTGCGCAGCTCCATGTTGAACCTGTCGATGTGGTCGTGGGGGCCTTTTATCGCGGCGATGTAGGCCCTCTGCATCTCCCAGTTCACCGAAAGCCGCTGGTTGCACAGCCTCTGCGTCGCCTCCTTGACCGCGCCCCACCCCTCGCCGTGGAAGGCGAGGTAGCCGACGCGCGCGCCGGGATAGATATAGTTCTTTGAGAGGCTGTTCCCGCAGACCACGGGTACGTCATTGCAGATTTCGCGCATCCGTGTCATCTCGCCGTCGAAGACCATCTGGTCGTAGACGTCGTCGGAGATTATCGGGAGCTTGTGCTCGCCTGCGATGTCGATGATGCCCTGGAGCGTCCTGCGCGAATATACGGCGCCGGTGGGGTTGTTGGGGTTTATCACGAGGATTGCCCGCGTGTAGCGGTTGATGCTCTTCCTCAGGCTCTCGAGGTCAGGCTCGAAGCTCTCGTCGCAGTCGTAGAACTCCATCGTGCCGTAGCTTATCCGCTGCTTGGTCACATAAAGCGGGTATGAGGGCACCGGCAGGAGTATGTTGCGGCCGGGGTCCACCATCGCCTGGAAAAGGAAGTCGATTCCCTCGCTCAGGCCGGCGGTGATGAACACGTCCTCGGTCGCGACCTTCTCGTATTCCGCTACGGTCTGCCGGAGCTCCGGGTCTCCCTCGCTCGGCGCATAGCCGGAGTAGTTGCTCCTGAGCGCTTCCGAGGCAGCATCCAGAACATGCTGGGGAGGGCGGAATCCGAAGGGCGCGGGGTCTCCTATGTTCAGGTAGATCATGTTCGTGCCCTGCTTCTCGAGCCGCTTGGCTTCCTGCACTATGTCCCTGATTGGATATGACACTAAGTCGCTTCTTGTTGATGGTTCTATCATAAGTGACGCCTCTTGGTTATCGATTGCCCGATACTGTTTTTATTGATGTTGATACGTCGGAAGACGAACTTTATTTCTGCATCGAGAATGCGATTTTCCTGGGGATGCCGTTGTCTATTACCGTCCTTTTCATTATCATGACCGGCTCCCGTCCATGCGGGCCGGGGCAGTTGCTCAAATCCACGCCCGAAAAAAAGAAACAGAGCGAAGTGTCATCCCCCATACCTTTAAGCTCTGCCCGAATCCGGTCCTGAGAACCGTGTCCGTTCAAGTCCAGGTCCTCGAGCGCCCCCCTCAAAAAAAGGACCCGCCACGCGTCGTTTCCGAGCTGAATCCTGTAGAGCGAGTCGTCGATTGTTTTCGGCTGGACCGAAGCGAGCATCGCCGATGAAATCATCAGGAAGAAGGCGAGCGACAGCATGGACTCCAGGACCTGCATGTCATCCGCTCCCGCACACGAAAACCCGCCCCGGAGACTTCTCCGGGCCGGAAACGACGAGGCGGTAGATGCAAAAATCGTAGATTCCGCCGGGCTTTTCCATGCCGATGTAAAGCGCGCGCAGGCCGCTCTGCGCCCTCACCGACTCGGTATAAGCTTCGGTTATTTTTTCAGCCAGAATCCAGTTGGGGTGCCTGATTCCGCCATCCGAACGGGCCGCGCCGATTTTCACTGTGTGGTCGGCAACCGATACGATTTTGTCGAATGTTTCCTGCCCGCGCGCCGCATTTTCCGCCGATGATGCGAGGTATTGTGCAGATTGCATGAGAAGGGACACCATAAGGACCACAGGGAGGATGCTCAGGATCGCATCCAGAGAGGCAAATCCCCTAAACCGGCTCGTCTTCCGGAACAATAAAGACACCCCCCGTTTCGACCATTTTCCCCCCGGCCTGGTAGTGGAAGCGGCCGTTCTCCACCGAGTGCCGCGCCCCGATGTCCAGCGTCACGCCGCCCCGCAGGGCCGCTTCCGCCGCCCTGGCCGCGGATTCCGCCCTGCTTATTTCCCCGGCCTCTGCCGCCTTGTCCGATGCGTCCTGCGCCTGTGCAAAAATCCCACCGGCCAAAACAGCTACGAGGCCAAGAAAAACACCAAAAACAAGGAGAAACTCGATGCTCGCCTGCGCCCTCATTCCAGCGTCACCCCCTGCGGAATTTTTCCAGCCGCAAAAATGCCGAATTTTCCAGATTGGACATCAATCTGGAGCGCCCTCCGGAAGCGGACGCCCGAGAGGGCGAAGCCGTTTTTCGCAGTCCCGTCCGGCGCGAGGAACGCCTCGAGTTCCGCATTTCCGATGGAAACGTTGAAGTCCCTGTCGAATTCGTGTCCGCGAAGGGCCGAGAGCCTTGCCTGCGCGGATGACAAGGCGGCTTCCCGCGCCCCGGATTCGCGGAAGCATCCGTCGCACAACGCTTCGCTGCAGTAGTTCGGGGGCGGGGGGTCGGAAAGGGGCGCGCAGCCGTGGTCCGTGCAATGCGTGCAGTTTTCGAGGCTGTGGACCGTGTCATAGGCCGAGAAGCCTGATTCCGCTCCTCCGCGCACCGACTCGATTGCCGCTTCCTTTGCATTCATCTGGATGCCGTATGCCCGCTCGGCAGTGACGGCTTTCGAAAGGTCGGCGCGGCCGCTGGAATCGTAAAGGAGAATCAGCGATGACAGAAGCAGCGCTGAAGAAAAAACAAGGACAAAAGAAACGTAGCCCCTCATCCATCCCCCAAAAAGGGGACGTTTTTGGGATTAATAATTGTTGGTGGGCCGAAGATGTGGCCCCCCACATTCCCTGTGCGGAGCACCAAAAAAACTACTTCACGCGGACGGCGTACGCCCCTACCGCGTTGATGCCTACGAGCTTGGCGATTTCCGAGCGCTCGGGGTCGAGGATGACCACCATCCCGGAATACTTGTCGGAAAGCTCGCCCCCGCACTTGGGGCAGGCCTTTTCTTTCGTGTGGATAATATAGCGGCATTCCTTGCATGCGGTCATGAACCTTCACCTTTCTTCTCGTCCTTCTTATCCTTCTTCTTTCCGGCCTTCTGCTCGAGCCACTCCGGCTTCCCGAGCCCGTCCGGTCTCATCGTGAGCCCGATTTTGGTGTCCGACGAAGTCGCTTTCAGGCTTACCGTCGAAACCTTGACTATCGCCTCGTCCCCCTTCTTGAGAGTCCTGCGCAGGACCTTGGAGCCGAGGTTCTTGGCCTTCTTGTCGTAGTAGAATTTTTCCTTGTCTATCTGGGAGACGTGCAGCAGGCCCTGGAAGGGGCCGATGGAAGCGAAGGCGCCGAATTCGACGATTTCCTTCACCTCGGCCTTGTACACCTCGTTCACGGTCGGGAAGAACGTGAGCGCCTCGAACTGTATAGTGTAGTACGCTCCGCTGTCGCCGGGGATGACGAGGCCCTCGGAGAGCACCCGGGGCTTGTCGACTGACAAAACTATGCCCAGGTCCTTGTAGATGCGCCCCTCGTATCGCTGGCGAAGGAGGTTCTTCACCGCGTCTTCGATCGCGCTGCCGAACATCGCCGGCGGAACTCGTATCCTGTCCTGGATTGTCTTTATGGCGTACATAGGTTTCCTCCGTCATTCGCCCCCCGCACCCGCGGGAGGAGAGTCTAGTTTTTTTGGGTAGATGCACGAGCCTGCGGGCTCGTGGACTACGGGTAAAAACGATAGTAATGGTAGCAGTAGCGGTTAAAAACATGCTTATTTTAAATTCAGATACTATTTAACGTTCATTAAATAGTGATTTTGGTGAGGGTATGGGAAAAATAAAGTGCGCGGTCGTCGGCGTCGGGAACTGTTTTGCCGGCCTTGTCCAGGGCATCGAATACTACCGGAGGAACCCGGGGGAGCAGGTCGTGGGCGTGATGGCCGAAAGAATCGGCGGTTACACCATTCATGATATTGAGTTCGTCGCCGGATTTGACGTTGGAGAGAACAAAGTCGGAAAGCCTCTTGCAAAAGCTGTATACGAATATCCCAACAAAGTAAACTGGGTTGACAGTGTTTCGTGTTGCTCAGGAATGGTGGGGGAAAGTCCGATTTTGGATGGTGTCGGGATCTATGTCCAGAATATGATAAAACCGATTAAGCAGACTAAATCCTTAGACAATCTCAAGGCAGAGGCGATTGAGGAGATTAAGCGCAGCGGCGCGAGGATAATACTGAATCATCTTCCGGTCGGTTCTCAAAAAGCCACAGAATTTTGGGCGAATATCGCCCTTGAAACAGGCTGCGGATTCATCAATGCAATGCCGGTTTTCATTGCGAGCAATCCGGAGTGGGGAAAGAAATTCGCTGAAAGGGGGTTGCCCGTTCTGGGCGATGATTACAAAGGAATGGTAGGGGCGACAATAGTCCACAGGACGCTTGCGAGGCTTTGCGATTCCAGAGGGACCAAAATAGAGAAGACGTACCAGATAAATGTTGGAGGCAACACGGACTTCACCAATATGCTTGAGCGCGACCGTCTCCAGAGTAAAAAAATCTCGAAGACAGAATCCGTCCAATCACAGCTTTCGAAAAGGCTTCCCGACGACCAGATATATGTAGGGCCGTCCGATTTCATACCTTTCCTCGGCAATACAAAGCTGATGTTCATGCGGATAGAAGGGCGCATGTGGGCCAACGTGCCGTATAACATGGAGGTAAGGCTCGAAGTGGACGACAAAGCCAATTCCAGCGGCGTCTCAGCAGACGCGCTCAGGTACGTGCAGTTAGCGCTGGATAAAAAAATTGCCGGGCCTTTAATCGGCCCGAGCGCCTGGCTGATGAAGCATCCTCCTAAGCAATTCACGGACGCCCAAGCAAAAGAGCTGGCCGAAAGGTTCGGGAAAGATGGATTCAATGACGTTCATGAGTCCAGGTAAAGGTCAGCAGATCGGGCATTTCTCTTCCAAGTATCTTGAAGGCGGCCTTCAAAAGAGGAAATGGCGCATCTGACTCGCCACGGCGCATATGTTCGAACTGCCTAGCAGTATATGTTGAATTAGAAACTTCGTTAATCTGGAGAACTGCTTCCCGGTCGGTCCCCAGCTTCCCCTTGACTTCTTCTAATATCTCTGAAACCCCCCTGGCTCTCCCGTATTTCTCGATATTGGCGACAGCAGTTTCCAGGCGCGCAATTTTCTTTTCGTTCAAAAATCCTATTTTCCGGTGGAAATTGATTATTGACCTGGCATTTGTAATGAAAAGAATGAGGGTCATTTTCTCTTTCTTGCACGGGCGGATGTGTATTTTCCCGGCCCTGACGCCGAATTCAAGCAGGAGTTTGGCGACCTGTTCCAAGAAGGTTGTTGCGTCTTTTTCCAGTTTCTTGTGCTTATTCATCGCGAAGTTCATTTCTATCGAATTGGGCCGTCTGCTCCGCAACGAAACGCTTCCGTCAAAGTTGAACAGGATTCTCAGGAAAGCACGCTTGGTTCCGGAGTCGCCCCGCATTATCCAATCCGGGACAGGATATGCCTCAATTGTTTTGTCTCCGCAGGGGACACCGATTGCCACAAGGACTTTTGCCAATTCAGAGCAGTGCAACAGAGCCTTGTAAGAGTAATTGCATGAAAACCCGCTTGCTGAGCGATAACGGATGATTTTGCCGTCAATGCCGAAGATTCGGCAAACCGTTCCGAGAAACCATGCACATTCGCCTTTATCGCTGGAATAAAGAACCACCTTTGACAGTTTCGGTTTTGCGTTTCTGACCTGAAGTCCGATGTGCCCGTCACTCATGAGGGCGGCAACTATTTGCGCTAGGTCCGGTGAGCCGCTTAAAGGAAACCAGCGCTTCCTTAGCTCCGGCCGGAAACGGGAACCATACACGGAAACGAGCTGCCCATATTGTAAAATTTCATCCCCCATGAGCAAGAAACAAAGGGGGAGATTATAAGGCATGGGACAGCCAATTTCCGCACTCTCGGACGACGAGGCGCAGAGGCTCGCGACGGAGTTTTTGCGCTAAGGCTTCTTTTTGGCCCCCTTGTCCGCGACCCGCTTCTCATTTTTCCTCTTCCAGTAGATTATCCCCAGGATAATCAGGAGCAGGACGATGAGCAGCCACCAAGGGAATTCCTCCGAAACCGCCTGGGAAGGCTTCCCCGGCTCCTCCGGCTCCGCTTTCGGGAACGCCCTCACTTCTATCGTTTTTACTATTTCGCCGTCCCTGATGAGCGAGACCCTGTATACTCCTTCGATATCGAGCGGCAGCGGGAAGCTGCCGTCGGCGTTGGTCCTGCCGCGCACCGTGCGGCCGGCAGGCGTCGTCACTTCCATGTCGCAAAGAGTGCAGGGGCCGTCGTTTTCTGTGGCATTCACCGTGATGTTGCCCCCGACAATCCCGGATTCTGGGCCCCTGAGGTCGTTTCCGACGCAAGAGTGGTTCTTGCACGCGTAGCCTTCAGGGCAGGACGGGCAGCCCGGCTCGCTTCCGCACTCGTAGCCATAGGGGACCCATGTGTGGTTCGCCCCGAAACCGCACTCGCCCGAAACAGGCTTGCAAGCACCGCCGGCCTGTCCCGCAGGTATGTCGCAGAAATCCGCGTCTTCGCAGGCGGCGTCCGAGCAGCACTCGTATTCGACGCATCTGCCCTCGAAGACAAAGCCGCATGCGCAGGCAGTCTGCGGGGGCGGCTCCACCACGCATGAGGAGCAGTCCACGAGCGTTTTTCTGACCGACGCCTTCTCATACCCGCTCCGCCTTGCAGAGACCTCTGCCGGTTTGCCGCATCCCCCGAACGAAAATTCCCCTTCGCTATCCGTCGTCCCGACGCGCAGGCCGTCCACCACGACCGCGGCGCCCTCGACGGGCTCCCCGTCCGCGGTGACCCTTGCGACGTTTCCGTCGCACGAAGATGAAAGCGAGATGGAAAGCTGTTTTTCTTCCGGCTCGTCCTCGTCTCCGGAGGGAACCGGCTCCTGCTCCGGCACCCCGGAAATGGAGACGTTTATCCTGTTTGTCTCAACCGAATCGTTCGCCCCCTCGTATATTACGAAGAACTCCCATGTCGAGCCGGAAGAGCCCGTGGCATTGACCGTCCAGCTCGTGTTGCAGGCGGAATTGGGCGCCATGCTGGAGAGACAGCCGCCTGTTGCAGGGTTGGATTCGAGCGTGTAGAACGGCGTCCCGCTGCCGACCGGTATTGCGCCTTTTATGCCGGTTGAGAAGGGTTCCGAAGCTGTGGAGCTGTTCCCCAGGCCGTCTTCGGCATATACGCCGCACGAGTACGTCCCGCCTGCGGACGCATTGAACTGGGGGCTTGTCCAGATGTCGCCGTCCTGCGAACCTGCCCCGAGCGGAAGGACCGACATGTCCGGGAACGTGATATTGAAAAGGACTTCCGAGACGGGATTGGCACCCGTGACGTTTGCAGAGCATGAGGCAAGGCTCCCGACGCCAAGCGGCATCGGACTCACCGAAATCGAGTTTATCGCCACCGAGGAGCTTTCGACCGTGAAGTTGAGGTCGTCGTTGTCATGGTAATTGGAGCTCGAGTCCGCGCACTCGTCGTAGTCCGGCGCATAGCTTATGCCGCACCGGACTATTTGGGTCCCCGGAGTCCCGGAAGCGTAGAAATCCACGGTCCGGTTCTCAGGGCCGTCGCAGCCGTAACCTGTCCCGTCCCAGTCCCAGCTTCCGAGCTGGCTCCATCCCGAGCCGTCATAATGCCAGGCGTATGCGTAGTCGCCGTCGTAGACGCAACCGAACTCGCAGGTGAGCGAAAGCGCATCGCCCGGCGCGACGGCAGTCGCGTTGAGATACACCTCGTTGACGTGCTCGTCGTAGTAGGTTCCCTCCGAACTGCACGAATCGAGCGTGTTGCCGGCGCTTTCTGCGTCGCCGCAGTAGAACCCCCAGAGCCCGCTGCAGGTCCGGGGAGTGTAATTGACCGGGTCGAGCGTCGCGTTCGCTACCGAGCAGTTCGTGGTTCCCCCGCAGCAGGCGACAGTCGAGACGACTTCGAGGGTGCCGCCCTGCACGACCGAGGCGCCGCCCGCCGGGGCGAGAATCGAAGCGTTGCACAGGTAGGACGGGACGTATATTTCGAACAGCCACGTTTCGCTCCCGCCGGAATAGTACGAGTCGTTGCATTCCACGCTCCAGTTGTGGAGGCCGGGCTGGAGGCCGTACGCCTCGAAGAACGGATAGCCCTCGCTGGAGTAGACGTCGTACTGGGTGTCGTTGAGCAGCCCGTCCAGGTAAAGAGAGCAGGATTCCATGTAGCTCTGGGCGTCGTCAGCGTAATACTCGAGTACCAAAGGGTCCGCATCGCCGAGGGGTATGGCGGAGCCGTTTGCCGGGGACTGGAGGAGGACCTCCGGCGGAGCGTTGTCTGTTGCAAAAAACCGCACCGAGCTGTTGCCGGTGTTGGACGCCCCGTCCGTGCAGCGGACCTGCCACATGTGCCATCCGTCCGAAAGTCCGGACGCGATGAATGATGCCGGGGAGCCCTGCGCCACGCCCGGATTGGTCTGGTTGGGCGAGCTGTCGAGGTAGAGGGTGCAGCTCAGGGTCGGGGAGTTGTCGGACGCGTTGAAGCTCAGGTTGAGGGAGGTCGTGTTGAAGAACATGGAATCCGCCGGGGGCGAGAGAAGCATGACCACGGGCGGCGCGTCGGCCCCGAAAATCCCATACACGCTGAATGTGGTGACGTTGAACTGGGAAAGCGTGTTTGCGGATGTGCTCGGGGAAGAATTGACTGAGGCCCACGAGGCGTCGTACTTGTACAGGCGGAGCGAAGATTCGCTTACGCCCGAAAGCTCGTCGTCCCGCCAGCCGTAGACCATCCGGTCGATGCTCGATGCGCTGAAGCGCGTGAAGTTCAGCATCCCCTTGAAGGGGAACCTTCCCGAAGGCGGCGTGAAGGGCGTCGCGCTCCAGTTTATGGAATAGTTGGCGGTCGAGCCGGCCCTGTCTGTTATCGAGAGGTTGACGGAATTCGTGTTATTGCATGAAGGGCTGTCGAAGACGAGGTCGGTCGCGTTCAGGCCGATATACGCGGCGAAGCCGGTATCGGCAGAAACGCGCATGTCGGGGTTGTTGTTGCAGAAGCGGGTGCCGTTCAGGAAGACTAGCGAAGTGTTGACTACCATGCCCGGCCCGGTGCTGTCGCGGATGACACCCCCCGTAACGTTGTTCTGGCCCAGCGAGTTGAAGTCGAAATAATAGGCTGTCCCGGTCCCGGTGAGGTTCATGTCCGTGAACGTGTTGTTCTCGGAGGAGCGGAAGGTTGGGCAGCAGGAGACGAAATAGTGGTAGTTGTTCACGCCGTATGAGGAGCCGAGGACGCTGATGTTGCGGAATTGGTTCCAGTGGGACTGGACGAGGTCGAAGGACGCGAAGTCGTCCGACATCGAGAGGTTCTCGAACACCGAGTTGTCGGTCTTGTGGAGCGAGATGCCGTTGTTGGGGATTGCGTCCGAGCCGCGTATCGAGACGTTCGAAACTACCGAGCCGTCGGCGTCGCATAGGACGATTTCGGCCGCCTCGACGCCGCTGATTGAGGATGTGGCGTTGTAGAACAGTATCGGCCGGCCGCCCGTAGACGTCATATTGCCCAGGGAGATGACGTCGCAGTAGCCCGTCGAGCTGATGTCGTATAGGTTCACGTAGAAGTCGAACTTCGTATTCTCGAGGGCCTCGTTGTCGAGGAAGGACAGGGTCGAGGGCGGGACCGCGCCGGAATAGACCGAGATGCCGTAGGTGTTGTTGAACGCCCTGTTCCCGTCCGCGGTGACGTTGAGTGTCGTGCCGCCGTCGCCGCCGAAGTAGCTCGTGAAGTGGATGCCGGAGCCGGTGTTGTTTTCGGCGAGATTGCCCTCGATCGAGCCTACGATGGGGCCGTACAGGGCGAACCCTCCGTTGCCGTTGTCCGAGGCCGTGTTGTTGTAGAACGAAAGACTGGAGCCGGCGTTGGAATAGCCGTACTGGACCATGCCGTACATGCCGTTCCCGCGGGCGGTGTTGTTCTGTATCATGTAATAAGAGGGCCCGCTGAAGAACGGGTCGGCGTACATGCCGTGGGCCGCGTTATCGCTGAACACGTTGTTTGCGACGGTAGTGTTCAGGGAGCGGAAATAGAGGCCGTAGTAGCCGTTTCCCTCGACGGTGTTGTTGATATAGGTGATGTTGTATGCGGGACCGTCCATGTAGAAGCCGCCGGTCGTGCTGGTAGTCCCCCGGTTGTTGCTCGCGGTGTTGTTGATGAAAGTCGAATTGCGGGAGCCGGAGTTGTAGAAATGGAAGCCGCTGTAGTTGTTGTCAGAGACGTTGTTGTTGAGGAAGCGGAGGCGCGTGGCGTAGGCCGTGACATAGACTCCGTACCGGTTCTCGTAGAATGCGCTGTCCGCGAGCGTCAGGTCGTTGACGCCCCCGTTGGTAGTGCTGTAGTAATTGTATGAATAAAGGCCGTAGTAGTTGTGATGGACGGTCATGTTGCTGACGTTGAAGTTGCTTATCGCTGATGTGCCGCCCTGATGGAAGAAGAGGCCGACGGAGCTGCTGCCGTTGTAGCCGGAAATAGCGCAGTT
>JBFLVW010000017.1:0-2501 GCA_040758235.1 Microcaldota archaeon | reverse complement strand
TATGGCCTCGTCCCGCATCAGGTTCTCGATGACATACCGGATTATGGGCTTTCCGCCGAGCATCAGCATGGGTTTCGGCACCGTGTACGTATAGGGGCGCAGCCTTGTCCCCTCCCCTCCTGCAAGAACGAACGCTTTCATGATTTTCCACTCTCACATCAGCCTATTAAATAATAACCTATCAGCGCGCCAACGAGCGAGCAGATGAAATTAGTCGTCCCCTTCGTTCCGATGCCCCGCTCCTCGAGGACGCCGAACATCGTGTCCGCGACGGAGCCCGCGAGGCCGGCCACGGCGACCACGAGTCCCTGCGCCGGGTTTATCCCGAACACGGCCATCGCGGCGGCGGCTATCGCCGCGGAGCCGGCGAAAGAGCCTACGGTCCCCATCACGCTGATGCCGCCGCTTGTCCCCGGTTTGACCGGGGCGAACCCGAAGATGGAGCGCGGGTCGCCCGGGTCGAGGACGCCTATTTCCGAGCCGAACTTGTCCGCGGTCACTGCGGCGAGTGATGCAATGAACGGCATCGGGCCGATGAGCGGGCTTGCGACCGTGAGCGCGGCCGGGAGGAGGCCGTTCGACAGCACGTTCTCCCATCCCCTCTCGTGCTCGTAGAGGCCCATCTCCTTCTTGACCTCGTATTCGTATTTCGTCACGACCACGGCGAGGACGAAGAACACGAGCATGAGGGCGAGGTATCCCGGCCCCCCGTAGAAGTAAAGAACGGCGCCGAAGAACACCGCGAGCGCGACGCCCTTCGTGTCGAGGACCCCACGCATCGGGTCATCTCTGTATCTTTATCTCTATCGATGAGACCTTGCTCCTCGAGCCGTCCTCCGATGTCAGCTCCTCGGTCGCAATCGCGATGTCCTCGACCTTGGCGCTCGGCATGAACCTGTGGCGGACTATCTCGACCACGTCGACCGCCCTGGAAATAAGCTTCCCCCTCGCCTTCACCGTGACCTCGCTCGCCCCGTTGTTGAATTGCGTGACCACTGCGAGAACGTATCCCATCGTGCCCTTCTTGCCTACGTAGACAGTGTTGTCGTCCCTTGCCCTTCGCTGGGGCGCTTGCCCGGCAATCACCGTGGCGGTTTCCCTTGTTTCGCTTTCAGCGGTTTCGTCCATCCGTTTCACCTCTCCTCGCTTGCCGATGGCCTTCTGTTGTAATCCATTGAACAAATTTAAATCTTTGCGGTATTGTAGAAGGCTTTTTGTGGTTTTTGGTCACGTTCCCACTGAAAACGAGAAAATGATTGTGGCATGCGGCGGTTACGTCATTTGCAGAATTTTTAAAAATCGGCCACATCTGTTTTATAAGCTTTTTCCTGCCAGTGTGCGCACATGAGAGACGGCCCCATAATGCGCACTCCCAGTGCCACGACCGAGGACAAGAAGGGATTCCAGGCCAAAGACCCTTATCTCGAGCGGCTCGAGCGCAACGACTGCCGCCTTCCGACGAACCCGCACCACATCGAGTCGCGGGAGGCCGGGCTGAAGGATACGTGGACCATGTTCTACAAGAACTCCTGCTGCAGGAACGGCTCGATGCATGACGGCAGGAGGCTCAGGGACCAGAGCTCCGGGAACTTCCCGAAGTACTTCGGCTACCGGATAAGCGAAGTCACTGACGCGATGGAGAAGGAGCTCCGCGGCACGGGCGCGTACATGGCCGGGATAGAGAGGGCGCGCGAGGCCGTCGCTTCCTGTTACCGCGTCCCTCCCGACCACGTGTTCTTCTCGGACGGGATCAGCGGCGGAATCGAGATGCTCCACCAGGTTTTCCTCCACAACACGAGCGGACGGGTGCTGATTCCCAACGTGAGCTATCCCACCCATTTCTCCACCGCCATAAACTTCGGCGGGCGCGGGCTCATCGAGACCGTCCCGCGCGACCCGGAGACGGGCCTCCCGGACTTCTCCGGATGCACGAACGGCGGAAACCCGTTCCTGCGCGTCGGTTTTTCGAGCTTCATCCCCTGGGACAACCCGCTGCCCGTTGTCTATCCCGAAACGTTCTACCGGAACGCCCAGGGGACCGGGATTTTCGACCTCAACGAGGCCGCCTTCGTCGCGGACGGGGTGATACGGCCGATCGTCCTCGACGTCATCTACAAGTCCTTCTCATGGGAGTGCGAGCGCACGACCTACGACCGCATACTGGAGCTCGGAGGGGACAGGAACATCATCATTTTCCTGAACAGCCTATCCAAGGTGTTCATGGAGCCGAACAAGCGGGCGGGCGTCATAGCCGTCCACGTCCCGCCGGCCCTCATACGCTATGCCGAAGGGAACCTGATACGCGACCTCCAGTCGATTTTCGACCGGAAGCTCTGCGGGATTTCCAACGTTTCCGCAGCAGGCCTCGCGGCCGCGCACGGCATCCTCGGACGCGACGAGAAGGAGCCGGACGCCCAGCTCGAGGCCATCCGCACGGACGCCCGCAGGCGCTTCATAGGCGAAGACGGCACAGGCGGAAACCAGCGCGTCATGCGCTCCCT
>JBFLVW010000016.1:0-3634 GCA_040758235.1 Microcaldota archaeon | reverse complement strand
GAGAACGGAAGACGCCCCGCCCGCACGGTCGGGAGGCCCATGCCCGGACACCGGCGGCGCAACCGAGATACGCTCGGATGTGACGACCGCGCTAAACTCCGCGCTCGAGCCGCTCGCGCGCGCGCACGAGGGTTCCGGAATCGTCAGCGCGACGCTTTCGGTAAGCCCCGACGGCCGCGTGACGGGCGCGAGGGTATCCTCGAGCTGCATC
Source organism: Microcaldota archaeon (assembly GCA_040758235.1). GTDB lineage: Archaea > Micrarchaeota > Micrarchaeia > Anstonellales > Bilamarchaeaceae > Bilamarchaeum. The sequence continues at coordinate 3,423 of JBFLVW010000016.1, read as the reverse complement.
GGCTCGTGCGCCAACCCGTCGGTGAATGCGTCATCGATTGTCGGCAACCTCGGCGTGGTCGGCTCTTCGATAGGCTCGCAGCCCGGCGTGAACTGCACGATATCGGTGCAGAGAAGGTTCTCGCAGTAATCTTTTTTGTTTTATTAACCTTACCGCTTTTAGCGGTAGGTTTAAAAAAAGAAATTTACACAATTATATTCTTATTAAAACACAAACTGGTGGGTGCGGATGGGCGAGGGATTCTGGAAGAAACAGGTGCAGAAAAAGCGGAACGGGGGAACTGCTTCCCAGGGCGCAGAGGCCCCCAAGCCTGCGCAGGATTTCGAGAGCGCGGCGCCCCAGTCGGAAGGCCCGACCAGGCTCGACAACGCGGCGCGCGCGGAAACCCGGGAAGTCTCGCCCCAGGAGCTCGGCTACGGCGCGGCAAAGGCCCATGTGAAGGCGGCCCGCAGGGCGGGCGAGCAGCCCGACCTCGATGACGTCATCGCAGGCACTCCCGACGTCCAGTACTCCCAGCTGGGGCGGCTTCTCGAACCTTCTGATTCATCCGGAGAGGTCGCATCCTCCCCGCCCCCGGCACAGCCCGAACCATCCGAAGAGGCCGGGGACGGCGTCACGAACTCGCTTTTCTTCGACACCGGAGCGGCCCCCCCCTCGCGCCGCGATGTGAGCGGCGAACCTGTCCTCCTCGGTGATTCATCGCTCGTCGAGATTGAAGATGACGGCATGCCCAAGGTGCCTGAGCCAGCCTCCCAGCCCGCTGGCGGCGAGCTCGCGCTCATGCGGGAACTCGACCCGTCGGATTTCGTGGACTACGCCCGCGGCGAGGTAGGCCGGATGTCCAAGCTTGCGTTCCTCGCGAGCAAGGACCCTCACGTTTCATCGATAAAGCAGGTAGCCAAGGAGCGCGGCCTCGTCGACTCCATATTCGGTGCCCCGCTTCCCGGTCCAGCGCCGCCTTCCCAGGCTCCGCCCCCGACGGTCCGCGAAGGCAGGCCTCCGCCTCCTCCGAGGCGCTCCGACTCCCCGAAACCCCAGGCCCAGATAGTCGGAGACGAGCCGACGGAACTCGCATCATCCTCACAGAAGCTTTCGATGAGAAGCTCTGAAGTGGCCGCGGCGCTCGCGCAGCCTGCCGGCATTTCGGAGGCTCCGCCTGCGCAGAAGCCGCCCCAGCCCCCCTCGAGGAGGCCGCCTCCCCCCGGGATGTCCGAGGCGAAGGCGCTCTGCAACGAGCTGATTCATTCCGACCTCCCCACGCGGGAGCGCAGGGACAAGTACCGTGCGGAGTACGAGAGGCTCAGGGACAAGGTCCTCAAGAAATACGGGGAGGACGGGCTCGAGAGGCTCATGGAATCCGCCGTGGACAAGCTCCAGAGGAAGAACATGGGCGAAACCGTCAGCCTGAGCGCTGATGAGCAGTTCGCGGTCGATCTGAACGAGTTCCTCGACGAGCTCAAGAGGTTCGACGGCCTCGTTCAGCAGGAGCAGGAATTCGTGGAAGCGCCCGAGAAGGGCGCGGCGCGCCGCTCGCGCGGCCCGGGCGGCAGGAGAGCCTCCGCCGGCCCTGACGGGAGGAGGCCCTCGTCCAATCCGCCCCCGGCGCAGAACGCCGCTCCGGTTTCTGCGCAAAAGAAGGACGATTCAAAGCTCGCCAAGCCCCCGGTCCAGGAAGCGGCCAGGGAGGAAGCCGCCGAGCCCCAGAAAAGGCCGAACTGGTTCGTGCGGCACTTCGGATTCAGCAACCCGGCGACCTGGGCGGCGATATCGATACCGGGTTTCATCGGCGGAGCAGCCGCCTACATGCATTTCGCCAGGGGCACCAACGTGTTCCGCGAGGCCGCGGCCGGGATAGGGAACATCTACCAGTATTTCATGCACCGCCCCGCCCCTGCAATATCGCCCTATGTCATCGCGGGCGCCTTCTCGGCAACCCTGCTTGCAGTCTTCCTCGTCACCGAGCGCATGAGGCACAAGGCCGTCAGGGCCGAGGCTCAAAAACTCGAGGAGCGCGACAGGATGATGGGCAAGGCCGAGAAGGAGAAGGAAGTCTACGTGATAGCCAAGCTCAAGGATATCCTCAGGCAGAAGAAGAGGTGGCAGGCGCAGATGGACGAGATAGGCCGGGCCGTGCACAGCGACCCGATGTTCTACGAATACCTCATCGACCTGCGCAGGACGAGCTGGTTCGAGGCCACGATGCGCGGCGAACTGGACATGAACCCCGACCTGATTTCAAAGTTCTGGACGGCGGTCAGGGTAGCGGGCAACGAGGTCATGACAATGAAATTCAGCAGCCTCGCCGCAGTCGCGAAGAAGGAGGACGGGATTAATCTCGGCGTGCTGGAGGAGCACTTCGGGAAGATGTACGAGAAGGACCCGGTCTTCCACAAGAGGTGCGACGAGCTGTTCGAGGCGAACTTCGACGGCCGCCTGCTCCACAACGACGACCTGATGGAGGTCTTCGCGAAGGTGAAGGTGTACGACCACGAAGGCGGCAAGGAAGTCTACATCGGCCCCCAGCTGAGGGAGCCGATCCGGCAAATCTATGACGATTACACGAAGAAAAAGAGCAAGAAGTGAGGGGATTCATGATGAAAGTCGAGAACGGCACAGGGAAGGAGAAGAAGGATGTGTTCGAGGAGCAGGCGCGCGAGAGGAAGCGGAACAGGAAGTTCGCTGTCGGCGCGATAGCTGCAGGCGCGATATTCACAGGCCTCGTCCTCTTCGGCAGGATGAGCTGCAACGGCGGCCCAATCACGCAGGAGGCGCCCATGATAGAGACCATCCGCAACGACGGCGTGTGCCACGAGGAGCTCGAAAGCTACCCCTTCCTCCGCGACCACCGCACGGGCAAAGTATTGTGCTCGGGCGCCGCGGATGCCGGGGCGGAGGCTCCGGTCGGCGTCGTCGACACGGCGACCGGCGCTGTCAGCTGCCCGCAGGGCGCAGGCGCCCCGGTCCCGAACCCCAACTACTCGAAAGCGGACTGCTACCGCGGCGACGGCGTGTGCGACTCGGCGACCGACCGGGCGCAGCTCCGGGACCCGGCCGGCGGCGTGGTGCGGGATTTCCCCGAGAGGTATCTTGACGGGAGGCCCCTCACCCTGCCCCTCGAGGACGCGAACTCCAGGGACTGCATGATGGCCCAGGCGCGGCAGGCCGTCTGCGCCCCGCTCGCGGCGGACCGCGGAAACATGCTGACTAGGCCCAGGCTGTCCTCGGTGGACCTGATGACGCCCCTCATCCAGCGCCCGCAGTCCCAGATAGAGGACATGCACGCGCACCCGGACCGCGTCCGGCCCGGCGACAACTACTACGTAACCCCGAACAGGTACCAGGAGCTCTGCGATGCGACGCTTCCGGCCTGCGACCCGAACGTGGAGCTGGCATGCTCCTGCCCCAACCACCAGGACTGCGCGC
>JBFLVW010000015.1:0-19546 GCA_040758235.1 Microcaldota archaeon | reverse complement strand
GTGGCTTCGGCATTTTTCTTCGCCGTGTCACAGTGGGCCACTATAATATTCCCGATAAGCCTGGAGAATTTCGAGCTTCTTGCGATAGTGCAGGAAACGAGCGAGCTGGTGGCCGGGCTTCTTTTCGCCGTGTCCTGCTTCGGAATCTACAAGACGATGAAAGAGATACGCAAGAGGGTTGAATGAAGACCATCCTTTTCTACTGGAGCAAAGGTTCCGATACCCGGAGAAAGCTTGTCAGGCTTATTGCCGACTGCGAGCGCCATGGTGAAGCATGCTACCTGAGCTTCCTTGCGGAGAAGATAGGGCTAAGCCATGTCGCCATCAAGAAGCATGTCGACCTCATGGTGGAGGAGGGCTACGTCAAGATACTGAATCCGGGAGGGAAGCCCGTCTACCTTGCCCTCACCCCCAAAGGAATCGGCATGCTCAGGGAATTCTCCTCATGAGGTGGAAGCAATGGCTTCTGTGGAAGTGAAAAACGATGCAAAAACTGTCGATGTCCCGGATGGCTCCCTGCTCGTGGAGCTTGACGGCAAATGCTCCATCCTTTTCGCATGCAGGGTGGGAAGCTGCGGCTCCTGCAAGGTGAGGGTCGTGGAAGGCGCCGGAAACCTCGAACCCCCGAACGAGGTGGAGCAGGCGGGGTTGTCCGTCTTCTCGACCGACCCGTCCGAGCGTCTCATGTGCGTGTGCAGGATAAAATCTGGAAAAACAACGGTCGAATACTAGCGCTATTTCGCGCCATCGACTATCCCCCGGACCTCGCTCCCGACGGCCTCGGCTTCGGCCTTTGATATCTGGGGAAAAAGCTCGGCGAGCATCATCGGCATCATGCCGGCTATCATCACCTTTCCGGCATCCGCAAATACCACTATCTTGCAGGGCAGGCAAAGCGAAACGAGCCGGTTCTTCCTCAGGAACTGATTGGCATGCTTGCCCGAACATACCTCGATTATCTTCATCGGCTCATGCGTGAATCCTTTGGCGGCGAGGCGCTCCCTGATATCATACACATTGAACACCGTCCAGCCCTTCTGGTCCACGGCCTTAAGGACGGAAACGACTGCTTCATCGAAGCTCTTCTTTGTTTCCACGGTGTACGCGAAATCCTCGTTTTTCATACGTATCACTGCAGGTCCTTCCTAATCTCGTCATACTGTTTTTTCGTTATCTCGCCCTTCGCGTATCTCTGTTTCAGCACTTCCTCAGCGTTCTGCGGCCTGCCGGCGATATTCCTGTAGAGCCAGAATATGAGCAGCACCAGCGCAACCAGCACCAGGACCCAGAACACAAAACCAAAAACCCAGCCGTATCCGCCCATCATGTCATACCCGTAACCCATCATCCCGCCTCCGGCAGCCGGCCCCCAGCCGCCAGCACCCGGCATCCAGCCCCTGTAGAACATAGGCATCATCGCCATCATCCCCCCGTAGGTGACGTTCGTGTCGGTCCTTCCACAGTAGAAGACCTCCGCCATCTGGATGTGCTGGAGCCTCAGGCTTTCGCTTCCTTCACCCCCCATCATCCTGTCCATCACTTCATGTTGCTCGCCGGGGTGCATCTGCTCCATGTAGTATTCTCCTAAGAGCTCCAGCTGGTCCTCACTTAGCTCGTCGCAGGACACGTTGGAGCCGATAATCTGCCTCGCGGCGGAGAGCTCGCTGCTGTCGATCGTTGCGAAGGCAAACGAAACCAATACCAAAATCATAACCGGCAGAACTTTCATGCGCATCCCTCCGATTCGGTTTCCATACGACACAATTCCCAACTATTTTAATCTATGCCACAACAGATGCTCGTAGAGGTCCGACCACATCAAACCGAAGGTGAAGGCGAACATAAGCTCTTCCAGAGGGACGCCCGCCACAAGAATCCCTGATATCGCATCAAAGTTCCAGCTGTTGATGAAATCAGGAACTATAATGATTATGGCCAGGAAAAACACGAAATAGAGGCCGGCGAAGAGAAACGCCCCGACCAGCATGTTGTCTCTCAGGTCCGGGCGGCACAATAGCGTTGCCACTCCGCCAACCAGCATCGCGATGGCCGACGTGTAAATCGGATTCAATGCAGTAAATAGGAACAGCGGCACAAACACGATGAATGGCGAGACCAGGGCGAGCCTGTGGAACCTGTGCCTGGGGCTTCGCATCTCGGCTTCGCTCATTTGCACGTGCCTGACCTTGAAAACCGCTTCATATAACGCCGCTGCAATTCCGCCGACGGCAAAGCAGAATACGAAGCTTTCTATATCGAATCCGGTATTGGCGGCCAGGTTGAACAAGGAGGGCGGGGACCAGTACGCCGGGACGAAAATGGGCTCGGTCAGGGCGAGGGGAGTCGTAAAGATGCTTACCCGCAGCATCTCTTTTCTCAGGCTGGGCCTGGCGGCATAAATCCCGCCCCAGATGCCGAGCAGGGCCAGCGAGAATATCAGCCACTCGAGCTCCATTCAATACCCCTAGAGCCTTGCCCCCCTCATCAGGAGGGCGTTAGTCACCACGATGATGCTTGAGGCCGCCATGATGAGCGCGGCGAACTCCGGGCGGAGGAGGATTCCCCATGGGTAGAGTATTCCGGCGGCCACCGGTATCGCGAGTACGTTGTATCCGGTGGCCCACACGAGATTCTCCTTCATCTTCCTCATCGTCAGCCTGCTCAGCCTAATCAGCTTCGGGATGTCCCGCGGGTCGTTTTTCACAAGGACTATCTGCGCGGACTCCACAGCGACGTCCGTCCCCGCCCCGATTGCAATACCGACATCGCTCTGGACCAGGGCGGGCGCATCGTTTACGCCATCGCCGACCATGGCCACCTTCATACCTCTCTTCTGCAGCCCCTTCACTGCCTCGGATTTCTGGTCGGGCAGGACTTCGGCGAAGTACTCGTCGAGCCCCAACTCCTTCGCGACATATCGTGCCGTTGCCTTATTGTCGCCCGTCAGCATCGCAACCTTGAGGCCCTGGGCTTTCAGCGCCTTCACGGCTTCGTAGGATTCCTCCCGGATGATGTCGGAAAGAGCAATGAGGCCGATGAGCGTGTTGTCCGAGGCGACATAGACGACCGTCTTTCCCTGCGAAGCCAGCTCGTCGGCATTAATGTTGGCGTGGGCGATGCCGGTGCCTTCCATCATAGCGCTGTTCCCGATGAGATAGGCTCCTTTCCCGACTTCCGCTTTCACTCCCTTACCCGCTACGGCCTCGAATTTCGATACTCTGGGCAGCTTCAGCTTCCTCTCCTTCGCTTTCGCTACGATGCCCCGCGCAATCACGTGCTCGGAATTCTGCTCAATTGCCGCAGCGATGGCGAGGAGTTCGTCCTCTTTCATCTCTTCGAGCGAGACAATGTCGCTGACGCCGAACTGCCCTTTCGTGAGAGTCCCTGTCTTGTCGAAGACTACCGTGTCGAGTTTCAGCGCCGTTTCCAGCGCGAGGGCGTTCTTGACCAGTATCCCGTTCCTTGCAGCGAGTATGGTGGATATTGTGGTGACAGTCGGTATGGCGAGCCCAAGCGCATGCGGGCATGCCACAACCACTACCGTAATCATGAGCGTAAGCGCGAACACGGCCGTCTGGCCCGCCGCGACCATCCAGAAGAGGAACGTGGCAAGACCCACCAGGATGGCTGTAATGGTGAGATAATGCGCCGCCCTGTCGGCGAGCTTCTGCACCGGCGGCTTGGCAGCCTGGGCCTGCCTCACGAGGTTAATTATCTGGGCGAGCGCCGTTTCCTCCCCCGTCTTCGTCACTTTCATCCTCAGGGCGCCTTCGATGTTAAGCGTTCCGCCGATCGCTTCGCTCCCACTCTTCTTGCCGACAGGGCTGGACTCTCCGGTTATCATAGCTTCATTGACAGAGCTGTTCCCTTCGACCACGAGGCCGTCTATCGGCACCTTCTCGCCGGGCCGGACCAGCACTATGTCGCCTTTTTCCAGAGAGGCGGTATCGACCTCGATGATTTCATCTCCCTTGACCAGGTTTGCTTTCGGCGGGATGAGTTTCACGAGTTCGCGGAGCGCGCCGGAGGCATCCCTCACCGTGCGCATCTCCATCCAGTGCCCGAAAAGCAGGAAGACGGCAAGCGTGGATATCTCCCAGTAGAAATCAGGGGCCTCGAAGAGGAATGTCGCCCCCACGCTGAAGAGGTACCCGGAACCGACCGCGATGGACACCAGCACCATCATGTCGAGCATGCCTGTTCTCAGCGAACTCATGGCGCCCCTGTAGAACGGAAGGGCGCCGTAGAGCGCGACAACGCTTGCAAGAAGGAAAAGGACGTAATTGACCCCCGCGAATGTCGGCAGGGATATCCCCAGAAAATCCTTCGTCCAGCCCTGTATCGTCGGCGACAGGATGAGCAGGGGGACGGTGAAAACCGCACCAATGATGAAGTGGCGCTTGAACTCAGTTTCCATCATCGCATGGTGGTCGTGCATTTCCGGTGCAGTCCCTCCCCTTGCGGGCGCTCCATGCGCCTCGTGCTTCATCTCGTGGGGCGCTCCGCCGGCCATGTGCATCTCGTGCGACATCTCGTGGGGCGCCTTCTGCTTCGAGCAGGCGAACCCACATCCCTCGATGAACTTATGGATTTTATGGGCATCGGTTTGACTTTCGGCGTATTCCACGCTCAGCACCTGGTTCACAGGGTCGAAAGAAGCGTCTCTCACGCCTTTCAGCTGGCGCACCTTGTCCTCCATGTCGCAGCTGCAGCCCGCGCTTATGTGGTTTTTCAGATCAAAAGACACTTTCATCTCAATCCCCCACCCATTCCTGCACACCTATCTTTTTGTTTATAGCGTAAGCGAGCATTGCCACAGACAAAACACCGATGACTGGCCGCAGCGGGTCGAAAATCCCGAGGAGCAGCGGATAGCCGAGCATGAGCACGAGGAGCTGGTTGCAGGTCGGGCAACCGAAGGAAAGGAAGCCGAGCAGCGCACCCCCTCCCGCGGCGTTGTCCATCGCGCAGCTCGCCGCCGGAATCGCAAGATAAATACCGCCAAGCACCGATGTCGTCAGGAGAAACGCGTAATCGAGCGGAGTCGCAGGCATCATCCTTATGTAGGGGATGACGGGGTTGGTTATCAGGGCCGTCGGTAAGCTGAACAGAATGAAAAGACCCGCCCCATAAGCCGCCGCCCTGAGCGCGTTTTCCTTTTCCGAAAATACCCGGATTAATTTTTGAAGCATGCCTATCTCCATTCCGTCGTGACCCTCATGCCCTTCCCGTCGGGGTTGACCGCCCTGATGACCATCTTTTTCCCGGACGCTTTCTTCTCCCGTTTGCCCTTCGCCAACTCCAGCGCATACGGCCCGAAAAAAAAGATGATGAAAAACGCCGCAGCCGGGGCGAAAAGCGGGGAGGAGGCAAGGTATACGAGCCCTCCCCCCGCAAAAAGGAGAATGACTAGGAGCAGCGCCATATCCTGCTTAAGGCGCTCCTTCAGCGATTTTGCCATCTGTTGCCTCCTTTTCCCTAGGGTATATCATCGCTCCCATGTAAACACCGGCCGCTGTGCCGGCAATCCCGCCTGTCACCCACCTAAGCAGATTAGTGCTCTCATGCAATCCAAAAGCTGAAAGCCAGTAGTACCCGGGGTCGCCGAATATCCCGGCGAGCGCTTGGGTCGTGCCGTCGATAGCCATCGGCACGAGTGCGATTATGAGCCAAATCACGTGGGGGGTCCTTGTTATCCTCCCGGCCAAAACGGACGGATATGCAAGCAGCGCTGCAAGCATGGGCAGGTATATCGCATAATCCCGGGTATCGTTCGCGAACTTATACCCGACCATACCGTTGCGCTCCACTCTCTCGGCCTTGTTCCTGCCTATCTGGCTCTGGGGGTATTCGCCGAAAACGCCATTATACGCCGGGTCGCCGGCAAGGGTGTAGAGCGTGCTTATATTCGCTTCGGATTCCTTCCCCTGCACAATGCAGTCCTCGATTCGCAGGCCCGTATCACCCCAAAAAACGCACTGCGAGCGATAAATCCACTGGTGGTCGTAGGAGTGGATGTTGTACAGGGCCGCCGCCGCGCCCTCGAAGCCGGTGAACACAAGGAATGGCGGCGCGAAGATGGACAGATTGAGCACCAGCAGGAATCCGGCGACGAAAAAGTACGGGGCGCGGCGGTCCATCAAAGCACCTACCCGTAGCGTATCTCGACTTCATCACCGTCAGCCATGACGTAGCGCTCGAACTCCAGGTTCTCCCTGCCGTTGACAGTCATCGTCACCTTCTTCTTCCCGTCATTGCACCGGTCCATCAGGCAGCTGGAATTGTACTGTTGGCCCCATACCTCGTTCATGAAATAGCCGACAGTAAGCTGGTTTCTGGGGACTTTCGCCTGGGAGAATTCGAAATGCACCGTTCCGTCCCCCTCTTCATGGGTGTGAACGGGAAGATGGGGCTGCCTGCTGACGCCGAGGTTATCCGGGACACGCACCTCTTCCCCTTCGATGTATACGGACACTCTCGGGTGCCAGTGCATCGGTCCCGCCATCGTCCCTTCGGCGTATGGCGATTTGGCGCCAAGGAGCAAATATGCCCCTGCCAGGATTAAAACAGCCGCGAAAAGATACTTTTTCAATCAGCTCACCTCGAAAGAAGTCATCATGCCGGAGCTAAGGTGCTCGGCTATATGGCAGTGCATCATCCACTCGCCTTCGTTCGGAAAGTACGTCAGCAGCTCCACGGTGCTTCCTGTCGGTATGTTGACGGTATCCTTCCATACGAGATTGCCGTTTTTTTCGCCGTCCACCGTGAGCACCAAAAACTGCGCCCCATGGATGTGGATTGCATGCTGCATCGGATGGTCCGAATCCTCGTCATTCTCTAGCCTTATTTTGACTATTTCGCCTTTCGGGACCGCGGCAGCCGCGTCCATGTTTTCCTGCCCGCTCGCCCTGTCCCGTATTATCCATGTCGTCCTGTCGCTCGTCGAGAAGCTGTTCATCGCGTACATGGTGTCCTCCCACTCTATACCTTCCTCGGTGTGGTCCATCATACCCCCCATCATCCCCCCGCCCATCCCGCCCACATCGACCGTGAGGATGTAGTCGAAATCCACCGGCTTGTCGAAATATTGCTCGTAGGCGTCCATTTCGGAAATGATATCAGTGTTGTTTTTGGGCGATTCAGGCCCTTCCGTCCCATCATTCCCCGCCCCTTCCTTCTCCCTGACCACTACCCTGCCGAGCGTGCGCTCGCGGAGCGGGTTTTTGCTCATTATCGCAAAAGTTCCGGGTCTGTCGAATTCCACCTCGACTATCAGCCGCTCGGACGGGGAGACGTAGACAGAATCGGCCAGATACTCCCTCTCCGCCTTCCCGCCGTCGCCGCCGACCACCTTCATCCGCATCCCTTCGATGGAGAGATTGAACGTGCGAACGTTGGCCGCGTCAAGTATGTAGAACCTGACCTTCTCGCCCTCCACGACTTCAAGAGCGTAGTCGGCCCTGCCGTTCACGAGCATCACGTTCCCGAAACGTCCCATCAGCGCGAAATTCGTGGCGTTTGCGTCGAAAGGATAGACATCGTCCCCGGAGAGGAGGATGTCATCGAGAGCAAGCACCTCCTCGCGGTCCACGTCGTTGTAATATCCGCTTTCGTTCGGCTCGACTATGATGAAGCCGTAAAGTCCAAGCTCCTGCTGGAGGTCCTCCCGTACGTGGGGGTGGTACCAGTAGGCGCCCTCATCGGGGAAATCGAGCTTGTAGAGGAAGCTTCCGCCCGGCGCGACCGCCTTCTGGGTGACATCCGGCACGCCGTCATGCCTGTTTTCGAGCCGCAGGCCGTGCCAGTGGACTGTTGTGTCAGAGCCGAGCGAGTTGGTGAAATTCACGAAAACGGTGCTGCCCTGCTTCACCCTCAAAATCGGGCCGGGAAGCTGGCCGTTGTATGCATAACCCTGGATAACGTTCCCCTCAATCTCCCTAGCGACGGGCTTGGCCTCGAGGCGGAATGTCGAGCCGTTTTCAAGCTCGTATTCGACGGATTCCGATGCCCTTGCGAGGCCTTCCGTTGCCCTGTCCACAGGTTCGAAATCCCGTCCGCCCATCATTCCGCTTCCGGCATCCTGCCCCCGGCCTCCGGTATCCGGCACGCTGCCATCCGCATCGGGCGCGCTCCCGCCGGGCTGACCGCCGAGGCACCCGAATGCGAGAGCGAAAACCACCGCAAAAACAACAAGAATCTTCATGGGATCACTTACCTTTTCGGCCTGAAGCCCCTCATAAGCAGGCTGTTCGAGACCACGCTCACGCTCGAAAAGGCCATCGCCGCCCCCGCTATCACCGGGCTCAGCAGGAAGCCCGTGAACGAATACAATACCCCCATCGCGACCGGAATGCCCACCGTGTTATAGACGAAAGCCCAGAACAGGTTCTGCTTTATCTTCTTCATGGTGTAGCGGCTCAGGTCGATTGCGCTGACGATGTCCCGGAGGTCGCTTTTCACAAGCACCACCCCGCCGCTTTCGATTGCGACGTCCGTCCCCGCGCCGATGGCAATGCCCACATCCGCCTGGGCGAGGGCCGGGGCGTCATTTATCCCATCCCCCACGAAAGCGATTTTGTGCCTCCCGCCCTCCTGCAGCCTTTTCACCTCGTTCGCCTTGTCCTCCGGAAGGACGTGGGCGAGCACCCGGTGTATACCGGCCTGCTTCGCGATGGCCATCGCGGTCCTCTCGTTGTCCCCTGTTATCATCGCCGTCTCGTAGCCCATACCGTGGAGCTTTTCTATCGCCTCCCGCGAGTGCTCCTTTATGGTGTCTGCGATTGCAATAAGGCCCGCGACCTCCCCGCCTGCGGCGACTATCACCACGGTCTTGCCCTCCCTCTCGAGCCTTCCCATCCGGTCCGAGACCTCCTGCGCCACTTTCACGCCTTCTTTCTTCATGAGCGCCGGATTCCCGACGAGGACGCGTATGTCCCCAAATGTCGCAGAGATGCCATGCCCCGGAATGGCCTCAAATGCCTTAGGTTCGCCGATTTTGAGCTTCTTCTCCTTCGCCTTCCTCACGATTGCCTGGGCGAGGTGGTGCTCGGAATTGTTCTCGGCGGATGCCGCTATCCGGAGGAGCTCGCCCTCCTTCATCCCCATGGGCACGACCTCGGTGACCGCGGCCTCCCCCTTGGTGATGGTGCCGGTCTTGTCGAAGACGACCGTCTTCACCTGGTGCAGCAGCTCCAGGCTTTCCGCGTCCTTTATCAGTATCCCGTTCTCCGCGCCCTTCCCGGTCCCCAGCATCACCGCCGTAGGCGTTGCGAGGCCCATCGCGCAGGGGCATGCGATTATCAGGGTGGAAACGAGAATCGTGACCGCAAAAAGGAAGCTCTGCCCCGAAAGCATCCAAAACGCAAAGGCGAGGCCAGCAAGGAGAATCACCCCAAAAACAAAGTAGCCTGCGACGACATCCACAAGCCTCTGTATTGGCGCCTTGCTGCCTTGTGCGTCCTCGACCAGCCTGATTATCTGCGCGAGCATCGTGTCGCTCCCTATCTTCGTCGTCCTGAACCTGAAGGAGCCGGTCTTGTTGATGGTCGCCCCGATGACGATATCCCCCTTCCGCTTGTGGGCCGGGATGCTCTCCCCGGTTATCATGCTCTCGTCCACGCTGCTCGACCCTTCCGTCACTATCCCATCCACCGGAATCTTGTCGCCCGGCTTCACGATTATGATGTCCCCCACAATCACTTCCTTGATCGGAATCTCGGCCTCTTTCCCGTCCCTGACGACCCTTGCCGTCTTGGGCTGGAGGCCTATAAGCCTCTTTATGGCTTCGGACGTCTTCCCCTTCGCGACTGCCTCAAGATACTTACCGAGGACAATGAATGTCAGGAGCAGGGCCGCCGTCTCGTAGTATATGCTGCCCTCTATAAACCCAAAACCCACCGCCATGCTGTATGCGAACGCCGTCCCCACGCCAAGGGCGACAAGGCTGTCCATGCCCGGGCTCATGTTCGCGAGGCCACGGAATCCCCGTACGAAGAAATCCCTGTTGAGGTACATCACCGGCGTCGAAAGCAAAAACTGCAGGGCTGCCATGTTCTTCATGAAGAATTCCGGGTATTCCAGGGCCACTATGCCCCTGAGCATCTCCGGGAGCGCGAGCACCAGCACCGGAAGCGTTAGTATCGCGGACCAGAAAACCCTCGTTTTCAGCTCCTTGACCTCCTTCTCCCTCGCAAGCTTCTCCTTGTCTATCTCCTCTCCGAGCTCCATCAGCTCGGCGTCATAGCCCGCGTCCACGATAGCTTTCCTTACTTTCCCGAAATCGGCCTTCTCCCTGTCATAATCGATTACCGCCTTCTCGAGCGCGAAATTCAGCTCGACCCTGCCGATTCCCGGCGTCTTCTTCAGCGCCTTCTCGACTATCCCCGCGCAGTGCAGGGAATCCATGCCTATGACATGGAGAGCCATCGTGTCCCTCCCTTTTTTGGGGGATTCCCCAGGGATGTCGGCTCCGTAGCCGAGCCCTTCTATGGTGTCCTTGAAATTGCCCGGGCCGACCTTCTTTTCGTCATATTCGACTGTCGCCCTGCTGGTCGCATAGTTAACATTAGCGCTTCCAACGCCATCGAGCTTCTTCAGCCTGCGCTCGATGTTCATGGCGCAGGAGGCGCAGTGCATTCCGGATACAGGTATCGTAATCTTCATTTTTTTCACATCCTCATGGATAAACGAAAGGCCCTTTGGGGCCGTACACCATTACCAGCGAGAGCGCGATCGCGAAAGCCGCGCTCGCACCGGCGAATTCGGCGAAGCGGGCCTTTTGCGCATCGGCCGGAGCAGCCCCCGCTTCCCTGAACATCATGTAGCTGAGCCCCCCGAGTACGAAAGCGCACACCCCGAACAGGATGTAAAGGAAGAGAACGAGGTTGTCCCCGAGCATCATCACGGAAGTCATCGCTCCCATGATGCCTGCCATGAGCCCCGCCATCACGCCTTCGAGCGCGCCCATGATCCCGCAGCACCTCCCCAGATTGCCCCCGAGCGCAATCCCGGCTGCCATGCCGGCGAGCGAGCCTATGAACATCCCGTTGGCAGCTCCGACAAGCGCACCAACGAGGAATCCGCTTATCATCCCCATCGTCATGCCGACCATCATGCCGTTGGAGCATGAGATGGACCTGGAGTACGCCTTCATGTGCGAGTAGGAAAACACCGAAAGGACGGACGATGCGATTGCCAGGGCGATAAGCGGAAGGTATGCGAATGCCGAGGGAATAATTGCCTGGAAGGCGGCATAAACGGCCCCGAAAAGCAGGACCAGGCTTGCGGCGGAGCCGAGAGCGTAATTCAGCAACCTCCCTTCCGTTTCCACATGGGCCTCGCCCGCTATTATGGAAGCGACGTATTTCCCCACCCGCGCCGGGTCGCCCCTTTGCCCTTCTCCCGCCCTGCGCTCCGGAAATCCTTTGGAAGCGAGCTCGCTTTTTATCTTTCCAAGGGCAGTCTCGTCGCATGCGAGAGTGACCACCCCGCTGTTGGCGTCTACCTCCCTGACCGTGCCGCCGTTCTGCTCGGCGACCCTCTGGATGAGCCTCTCGCACGAGCCGCAGGTCATTCCGTTCAAGTCCAGTCTGTAGTCCAATTCAAAGCACCCTGTACCCTTCCTTCTCTATCGTTTTCTTCACTTCCGCAAGCGCCGCATCGTCCTTCACACTGACGCTCACGGTGCCGCCCTTGTGGTCCGCGCTGACTTTTTCAACGCCTTCAATCTCCGATATAGAATCCGTGAGCAGAATCTCGCACGATTTGCAGTGCATCCCGCCCACTTTTATCATCTTTTCCATAACTTCACCTCACATGACGTCCTGAGCGCACTCCGCAGCGAAAGCGCGAGCATCGCGACGCTCAGCAGGCCTATGTATATTCCGTATTCGGCCAGGAACGCTGTCGCCGAGCCAAGCCCCAGCCAGACGAGCCATATCGGCTGGCATATCGGGCAGGCGCTCGTGAATAGCGCCGCCGCCGTTCCTAGCGCAGTGCTTCCCGTGCCTAATGCCGCCCTCGCGTCCATGTTGCGGAGCATCGCCGCACCGTTCCCGGCCATCAGCGCCGCTATCGCACCCGTCACGGCTATCCCGGCCGGCTCCGCGGTCAGGTTGATTTCGAGCGTCCATGGGTTGATCACCGCCCCGCTTACCGCCATGACGGGAAGCAGGAAAGCGAGCAGACCGGCGAATGCCAGCGCATACCTGCGCTGGGAGAGCAGAAGGACTATCTCTTCCGCCTCCTTCATGCCGTCACCACGAACCTCCCAGGCGGGAACATCTTCATCCCGCAGTTGAACTCGAAGGTCCCCTCCTTATCCGGGGTGAATTCGACAACAGTTTCCTGCCCGTTCTTCGAAATTGCCCTCACATCAGTTCCGTATATCACGAGCTGCGCTCCGCATCCGGCGTCGATGGCTGTGAAGTGCAGCCGCACCGGCTGCCCCTTCTTCACTACTATCTCGCTCTTGTCGTATCCATCTCCCGTGGCCTTCAGGTACACTTCCTGAACGCCTCCGGCCGAAGGCGGCGGTTGCGTTGCTCCGGAAGGCTCTCCATCGGTGGAAGGGCCGGGCTGCCCCCCTCCCGCGAAAACCACATAAGCGCCCGCAAGCAACGCAAGCAGCAATGCCGAGAGCATGAGCGTCGTCTTGTTTATCGAAATATCATTTCCCATCATTTCACCTTTTCACTGTGTTTCATTCCGCTGAAACAATATATATTAAATATTGAAACAATCAATCCCAACCCCGATGGACATTAGGAAAAGGATAGTTTTGGGGCTTCTCACAGTCTCGATTTTCATTTTTTTGGTGACCGTCCTGGTCTTCGTCTATGCCCTCTACTCGCAAGGCCAGGACATCCCAGGTATACTCCTCCCGTTCATGGAGTTCCACATCGAGTTCATGGTCATCATGGGCCTTTTCGGCCTTTTCTCCGGACTGATAGTGTTCAGCATACTGAATGCCACCCTCGAGAGGCAGAAGCAGATGGTCAGGACGAACATCGGCATCATCATGAAATTCCTGACCGAGGAGGACCGCGAGGCCGTCCAGCTCCTGCTCTCGAAGCAGGGAATGACCACGCAGAGCGAAATCGCGAAGCTTCCGGGCATGTCCAGGCTCAAGGCGCACAGGGTGGTCAAAAAGCTGGAGGAACGGGGCATAATCCACGTCGAAAAATACGGAAAGATTAACATGATACGTATCGTGGATGAACTGAGAAACGTCTGAGCCGCCGTCCCCTGCCAGCCCGGCCCCTTTTCTTACGCAAAGCATCCTGCTCCTCCGTAATCCACCGGCGGGAAGGCGTCGAGCCCCCTTTTCGTATCCTGATACCCGCTGTAGCTCGATCGGTTTGCGGAAAGCAGCTCCCTCGCCCCGGCATCCTCCCAGCTCGTGTTCTGGTATTCGAGATACGCTGCGCTTTCCACATACGCCTGGGGGAACCAGTAGCTGTTTGCGACGAGGAGGGCGTCGTATATCTCCCCCTCGCTCGCGTTCTGGTCGGCCATCCACTCCGCGAGGCCCAATGCCGCCATGCCGTGATTGCAGTCCGGAAAGGCCGTCGGGTTATCGCAGCAGGGGCGGTACGTTTTTCCGGCGACTTCATTCACGATTGCCTGCTGGCTTTCGGTGAGTTCAATGATTTTTCTGCTTGCGAAAAGCTCCCTTCCGCTACGTTCTCCAAGAGACCAGAAGCCGGTGCTGGCGAGGTTGCCGACGGCCGGGCCACCTATCCCCGCCGAGAAGTTCCTGAGGACATTATTGTCGTTGGCCAGTCCAAGGCCCCAGAAAAGATTGAGGACGAAGTATGCATTGTCCCGGTCGATTCTTATGGAATTATTGCTTCCGTTCTCCAATATCGCCCTCTGCTCGTCTGTGAGCGGCCTTCCGTTTCGCTCCATCAGAGCCTCTAATTTCGCGGTGTTCAGCGCGCCGCTTTCAACAATTCTCGGACCCAAGTCCCCCCATCGGGCTGCAATCGCGACTCCGCCGGATGGAATGACCTTTTCCAGGATTGGGCCGGACTCATTTTCCCCCAAGGCATTTCCCGGCCCCTCCGTGCCTGAACGATTCGGCTGCGCGGCCACGCCAGAGGCGTTTGCCTGCACGTCCGGAATGGCGCCCGCGTCTACGTCCGGTCCGCCGCTTCCATTAGCCTCATTTCCCTGGATGTCGTGATATCCACCCGCAGGCGCGTCCGGAGCCCCTCTCGAGAGGCATCCGAAAGAAAGGAGTAAAAAAAGAACAAATGCCGGCGCTCTCATAGAATCACCTTCCGATGATGAAGCCTGCGGCGAGCAGGACGATAAGCCCTATTGCAACTACCTGCACCCAGTTTATCCCGCCTGCAGCATCCCCTGACCCGTGGCTTCCGTGCCCCCCATCTCCGCAGCAACCCATGTAATCACCTCAGATTCCGAATATCGTCCATCCCGGATGCATCGCCTTCATCATCGCGACATAAGCGATCGCGAAGACGATTATCCAGAAGCCGTTCTCTATCCAGGGCCACCATCTTCCGGCCCTCTTTTTCAGCCCCTCTAATGGCATTTTTTCCCTCCGAAAGCCATCATCGCGACGTGGCTGCCTATGCAGACGAGCGCCGCGAGCGGATACACCCACCAGCCGCCTATCCCTGCAGCCTGCAGCGCCAATATCAGCAGCACCGGCAGGGCGCAGCAGACCGCCATCATCGCGAAATGGTTGTTCCTTATCGAATTCCATATTCTCCTTGGCATCATTTCACCCGGTTCAGCATCGCATAGACGTATGCGGAGGCGGCCGCGCCTGCGAGCGTCCCTGTCGCGAAGCGCACCGGATTGGTACTCTCCCAGAATTCCAGGAACTGGCCCGTCCCGTCCACCGCGAGAGGCAGGATGGCGAGCACCAGGAAGGCGACATGGGGGACCTCCGGCCTTTTCCAGATGGACGGCAGGACCAGCCCCGAAAGCAGCATGGAAAGGTATACCCCGATGTTCCGGGTGTCGTTCGGGAACTTGTAACCGACGGCATCGCCGTACTCGACCTTCTCCGCCCTGTTGCGCCCTATCTGGTCCCTTCCGTACTCGAAGGCGCCGTCCCAGTCTTTCCTCGCAGCCGTGAATTCGGTCGTTATGCGTGCCTTATCGCCGGTTATGCAATCGCCCACCCTGTGCTCCGTTCCGTCATAGAAAACACAGCTCGAGCGGAATATCCACTGGTGGCAGGTCGGCGCGTAGAGGTTGTAGCTGAGGGCCGCAAGCTCCTTCGGGCCGTGCAGGGCGAGAAGCGGCGTTATGGCTATAGTCCCGACGAGCACTGCAAGGCCGAGGAGATACAACACGTATAACGTATCCACCGCTTCACCTGATATAGCCCGAGAGGTCCTCGCCAGTTGCGGCCTTGAATTTGGCCGGGTCGACGTACTTGTAGCACTCCTGGAACCTGTCCGGATGGTGGCTCAGGTGCTGGAGGTTTTTGGGGTCATTCACGTCCCCGCACTCAGCCGGCGGCGAGCCTGATGCTGCCGCCAATCCTGCATTCCCCGCGTTCCCGTACTGCGCCGCTGCCGGGGGCGCGAGGACCGAGAGCAGGGCAAGCGCCAGCAGCGCCCCTGCCGCCACGAGGACGGCTCCATACAATATTCTCTCATCCATCTCATCACCTACATGCCGATGCCCTTCCAGGGCAACAGGCGATAAAGCATGCTCACGAAAGAAAGGTACTGGCCGCTCAGGAGCAGCAGTCCCATCCCCAGGAAGATGATTCCGACTATGAACCGCACCGCCTTCTCGTGTTTTTTCAGCCAGTTCAGCCTCTCCATCGAGGCCGAGAAGAAAAGCGCGGCAAGAAGGAAGGCGCTTCCCAGGCCGAGCGAGAAGCCGAGCATCACTACGCTTCCGCCAAGCGCGTCCCCGCTGGAGGCCGCCAGCATGAGCGTCGGGAAGAGCGTGGGGGATATGCAGTGCGAGCAGACGAGCGCGAAGGCAAGCCCTATCACGAATACCCCGGCGTACGACAGCGTGCCGTCCCTGTCCCGCCAGCGCTGCGCCAAGGCGTCTATTTTTTTCTCGTCCATCATCGCCCCGAAGCGCCAAACCTTCTTTAGCACCCCGAGATAGTGGAGGCCCAGGACGAGGAACAGCGCGCCGGCTATCCAGGAAAGGACATCGAATGCCCCGCTTATCGCTCCGGCCAGGCCTGCCGCCAGGCCTCCGACCGCCGTGAACACCAGCGTGAATGAAGAAACGAATGCCAGCGTCTTCAGGAAAACCTGCCGCCTCACCGCCCCCGAATTGCCGCTCATCAGAAGGGCGTCGAAACTGAAGCCGGTTATCGTCGTGAGATAGACTATTATCATGGGGATTATGCAGGGCGAGAGGAAGGAGACCGCCCCGGTGAGGAAAGCGATGATGAAATCGAGCGCCATCACATCGTCCCCCCGAAAATAATGTAGAGTCCGAAGAGGACCATCACTATTCCCATCGCGAGCTTGAAGCCCTTCCGGTTCTTTTTCTCCTCCCCCTCAAGTTTCTCGAGAACCCTCTCATCGGACGAGAACGCGAGCGCGAGGACGAGGGGGAGCACGAACATCAGGTTGTATATCACCAGGAGCCCAAGGGCACCCATGTCGAACCCGCCGGCCGTCAGCATGGTTATTATCGCAACGTAAAGGCCCCCCACGCACGGGAAGGCGCACAGGCCGACCAGAATCCCGGCGATGAATGCCGCCGCCATGGTCCCCTTCTCAAGGAAGCGGGAGAGGTAGGGCTTGCTGAATTCCGGTATCTTCAGGGTGTTCGTCCCCATCAGTCCGTCCTTTATGGAGATCGTCCCGACCGCCACCAGCAGCAGCGCGCCGGCCCTCGCCATGAAGTGCGGCTCGAAGAAGGATACCGCCTTCATTATCCCGAGGCCGATGCCGAAATACGCAAGGAACACGCCCAGTATGTAGAGGCCTCCGAGTGCAAGTATCTGCGCCCGCGAGCGCTTCATCGAGAGCAGGAACGCTATGAAGAACAGCAGCACCGTGAAGCCGCACGGATGGATGCCGTCGAGGAACCCTGTCACTATGACGAGGCCGAGCATGTTCTGGGATACATAAAGGTAGATGGCCGCCAGTACGATAAAAAGGAAAAGAAGGATGTGGGAGGCTTTCATTCAGTTACCCCTGAGCGAATAGGCCACGAAGCCTCCGGCGAGGGCCAGCAGAGCGAGAGGGAGGACGAGGCCCAGATTGCCCGGGCCGCCTTGCCCGGCCTCTCCTGAAGCCGCGCACTCCGCTATGGGCTGGTCTATCGGGCACTCGTGCTCCTTTCCGTCCATCAGCATCTTGTACGATGCCGGCTCGTCCATGCTGTCCTGCGTCACAACCACCGGCCCCTGAGGCGCCTTGAGATACTCCTCCATCAGCTCCACCGGGACATGCCCCTCGAAGAGATAGCTCCCCTCGACAAGCACGATGAGGTGGCCCTGCATCCCCAGGGGGACTCCGAAGCGCTCCTGTATGGAAGCGACTTCGGAGCGCGCCTGTGGGTCGGACATGTAGTCCTTTATGACCACCTCCCCGTAGCCATTGCGCTCAAGCATGTCCATGAGACTGTCCATGTACATCACGCAGTGCCCGCAGCCTTCATTCTTGTAGACCAGCACCTGCCCGGCGAAAACGCCGGGAAGCAGGAGAATCAAAAGGAGCGCTGCCGCTCTCCTCAGCATCCCCCCACCATCCCGGCGCCGCCCGGCTGGCTCGGCTGGGCCGCAGGCAGGGCGTTCTGGCTCGCCGCCGCCTGCGGCGCCTGCGCAACCGCTCCGCTCTTGGCCATGTTCACGAGCCCGAAGAGCTGGAACGCCTGCATCGCGGTCACGATCATCACGATCGCGAGCACTACCACGACTATTGTCTCCTTGCTCATTCCACCACCCCCCGGCCTGTCCGCTCCGTGACGGAAGCCCCATGGCATTCCCCCATCCCGGCAGCCGGCCCGGACCGCTGCATCATCCCCATCATGCCGCCCATTCCCCATCCCGCGGCCCCCTGATAGCCATGATGGGCCTCATGCATCGCCATGTGCCCGTCATACGCCGCCTGCGCCTCCCCGCCGGAGAAGTCCCATCCCGTGCCCCCCGCATGGGAAAAAACCACGCCTCCTGCAGCGAGGAGCCCGATAATGATCACCGCAGCTTTCCCGTCCATTCAATCCACCCCCTCGCCGTTCCCGGCCTTGAAGTCCTTGTGAACGCCGGACTTCTCCTCGCACCTGTAGCAGTAATCGCCCGGCTCGTTGCCGCAGCAGGCGAATACCACCTTTCCGCAATCCCTGCACCTTTTCACGCTAACACCCTCCGACCATGCTCCCGCCCGCCGCGGCTCCCTTCTCGATGCCGCGGTAAAGGTTGGATGCAAGATTCACATAGTTCAGCTCGATTCCCTGCTGTTTCAGGATAGCAGCCTTCTGGGCGTGCACTCCGGGGAAGAAAAGCACCTTCCACTTCCCCATCTCCTCCAGTATCTGCTCGTCCGTGTACTCGCTCCCGTGGTTCCTTATGAGGTACTTGGCAAGCCCCCTCATGGCGAAGCTGTGGGCGCATCCGCAGGCCGCCTGGCCGTTGCTGAATACCAGCGTCTTTGCGCCGCAACAGTACTCGCACGCTATCGAGCTCGAGATTTTCACGTACCGCTCCAGCTCCGCGCCCTCGAGCGCTATGCCATCGTCGTATGCGGCCAGCTTGGATATCGTCCTGTCCGCGAGGTCCGGCGTGCTCCCGGATACGTCGTCGTATCTTATCCCGAGCTCGCTGCCGTATATGGCAGGCACTCCGCTCGGCCGCATGTCCAGGGGCGCGAGGGTTGCGGCGCCTCCGGATGCGGCAGGCTGCTGCGGGACGATCGCGGCCTTGGCAAGCGGCACCGAGTAGAGGCTCATTATCTGGAGCTGGTTGAACGCGGTCGCCACCACGATAACGGCCAAAAGCGCCAAAACGACTGTATGGTAGTTCCCGCTTCCCCCCGGCCCAGGCGGGCCCTGCCTCCGCCGGGCCTCGTCCGCGGTCTTTTTTTCATCCATGTCTTCACCTTTTTCTCTTTTGTAAGTTTTACAAATTGTGTAATACTAAAAAACCAAACACTTTTTAAATGTTTGTAAGCGTTACTTATGTTGTAATACTTAAAACTGGATGATGCTATGATTTCAAAGGGAGTCCTGGGGGAACTTAGCCCGCTTGAGGCCACCGTCCTCAAGGCCCTTCTTCCGGGGAAGAGGATGAAAGTCCGGGAGATTCACGAGTCCGTCTCGAGGAAGCAGAAGGTGGTTTTGACGAGCGTCGCCGTTATGCTGGACCGGCTTCATGAGAAGAAGCTCGTGGGCCGCGAGGTCGAGACCTGCCGCGGTGGCACGAGGTACATCTATTTCCTCAGGAAGAGTCCGGACGAGATAGAAGAGGAGTACCTTAAAGGCCAGGTTGATAGCATTATAAGCAAGTTCGGCGATAAGGCCATTGCGTACTTCCACAGGAGATTCAGCGAAGTGAAGAGATGAAGGAACTCGAATGCGTGCTCGGGCC
>JBFLVW010000014.1:0-5277 GCA_040758235.1 Microcaldota archaeon | reverse complement strand
GTTCGCCTCCTCCGTCCCCATGGGCTGGTTCGTGACGGGCGCGATAGCCGTCCAGGACATCCCCGAGGGAGCGCTCGTTTCCGCGCCGCTCGCCTGCTACGGAGTCGGGAAATGGAAATCGTTTTTTTTCGGCCTGCTGTCCGGGATTGTCGAGGCGGCGGCAGCATTCTGCGGCTGGTTCTTCCTGAGCGCGTTTTCAGGCTTCGTACCCGTCGCGCTCTCGTTCTCCGCGGGGGCGATGGTGTATGTCATCCTCGTAGAGCTTCTCCCTGACGCGATGGAAGGGGGGATGGAGCGGCTTGCGGCTGCCGGACTTGTGGCAGGCGCGGCAACGGCCGCAGGAATCGCGCTCCTGCTCGCCCTTTAAATAACATTTATTTATAATATCTACCACATTAAATAACTTTTATGGACCGGAAGCTCGGATACCCTGCCGGCGGAACATCGCATGCCGGGTCCCCGAAAATAAGGGAGCACCCTCTTTCAGACAGGATAATCCCCCCGATTACGGAGGAGAAGATGAAGTATCTCGAAACCTTCTTGCGCTCGAATTTGGGGCAGGTGGACGCGCTCGCGCTCGAAAACGCGCTTATCGTCCTCGGCGACGGGGACACGATAAGGAAGAGGGGCGTCGGGCCCCTTACCTTCCAAGACCTCCTTGCGGATGCTAAAAACTACTATGCTGTCGTGCATGCTTATTACGACCCCGATACGAGCGTGATTGCCTGGTTCTCGGGAAGAAGGCCTGATGACGAAAAACTCGTGCATGTGAAATTTTTGGTGGATTTCGAGCGGGAGATATCCGGGGAAAGGATAATCCGCGTCGATTCGCACTCCGGTCCGGTCCCGGCACCGCTCAAGGCCCTTGAAGGGATGCAGGTCAGCGGGGGATTCGGGATGGTCCGGGCGGATTCAATTCTTCCCTAGAAGCACGGCAAATCACTTGAAGCATGCCCTGAACCATTTTGCGGCCTGCTTCGCGACCTCTTCGAGCGTCCCGGGCTCCTCGAAAAGGTGGCCTGCGCCCGGGATAATGGACATCTCCTTCCTGCACTGCATGTGCATGTACGCGTCCTGGTTTAGCTGGATAACGACGTCGTCATTGCCGCCCACGATGAGGAGCGTCGGGGTTTTCAGCCGCCCGAGGCTCATCATGGCGAGGTCGGGCCTCCCTCCCCTTGAAACGACGGCGGATATCCCGCTGCCGAGTCCGGAGGCCGCCATAAGGGCGGCCGCGCTCCCAGTGGACGAACCGAAGTAGCCGAGCTTTTTTCCCTTCGTCTGGGGCAGCTTCATGAGCCACTCGGTCGCCGCGACCAGGCGCTTCGAGAGGAGCGGGATGTCGAATCTGTTTTCATAGACGTAGTCCTCCTCGGTGCTTAACAGGTCGAAAAGCAGCGTTCCCATTCCGTTGCGCTCCAGCTCACGAGCGACGTAGTTGTTGCGCGGGCTTAGCCGGCTGCTGCCGCTCCCGTGAGCGAAAATGACGATGCCCTTTGCCCGCCTGGGAATGACAAGCGTCCCCTCGAGCATCATGGTGCCCGCCGGGATTCTGACGTGCTCCCTGATTGGGCCTCCCTCCTCCTTCACCATGGAAGAACTGGGAGGCCGGTTTTAATAAACTCACTCTTCGACTTCGGCCTCTACGGTCTCCGGCACGACGGTGGCGTCCCCGGCTGCGGGCTTGGCCTTTTCGGCGAAATGGCCCGCCATCTTTCCCTTGGGGAACACGCGGACGTCCTTGTGCTTCACCGGCAGCTGGAGCTCCTCGGCTAGGCGCACCAGCTCCATCGTCGGGATGTAGAATTTCGACTCCAAAAACGGCACTATCCCGGCCGAAGTCTTCTCGCGCACTACAGCCATCCTGTGGCTCTGCCGGAGGCCCTGGACGTACACCTTCACATCGACGTAGCCGCGCCTCAGTATCTCATCCTTGCTTATCATAACGGCCAACTCCTTCGAAAAAATCAATGTCGGGGCCTTTGCGCACCGACACAGCTTCGCCTTTTTTCAGCCGGCGGACGAATATCCCATCCGTGATGAACGCGCAGTCGCTGCCGACTGTTATTCCTACTTCCCCGTCTTCGGGGAAGGTCGCTGGCTGGAAGGCTCTCTTGTATGGACATATGGGGACAACGCTTATTTTCCTTTCCGTTGGGGCGAGTTTGGCTCCTCCTGCCGAGTAGGCGTATGCCGCGGAGCCGAGCGGCGTCGAAACTATCATGCCGTCCCCCTCGAATGCGGTTTCCAGTTTCCGGCCTCCGGCTCTGATTGAAACGTCCATTTCCGCGACGCGGTAGTGAGACGCATGGATGACGACGTCGTTCAGGGCGATGAACTTTTTGCCGCCCAAGGCGCATTCGAGCGACATTATTTTTTCTTTTTGTGAAGCGAGAGCCCCGTCGATTCCTGATTCCCAGTCGTCCCTGCGAAGCTGGCAGATGTAGCTTTTTTCGCCGCCGATGCCGAGGACCGCGCCCTCGACCCTTCCCCTGTGGCTCGCATAGAGGATGGTGCCGTCCCCGCCGATGCATATCGTGGCATCCGCCCCTTTTTTGACGACGCGGTGCCCGGCTCCCGAAAGATGCGGGACGAGCTTCGCCGCAAGCGAGAGCGCCCAGTCCTTTTTGGGGTTGGAGATTATCCTGATGCGCATGGGGAGAGCTTGGGCTGAAAGGAGTTAAAAAAGAAAAGGAGGGGGGTAAAAATGAAAAGAGGGGGTCGTTTTCAACCCAACATTTCGAGGTCCTGCGAGTAGGCAGGCGCGACCGAGGCTTCCTCCTCGGGCATCACGCCGCCCGCAATCGATGCGCCCTTGACACCGGTCACGATGGCGACGATTTCGAGCTTGCCCTCGTAGTTCTGCATTATCCTCGCGCCCCACTTCACGTTCGCCTCGGCGTCCATCTTCTCCGTGACCCACTCGCCGGCCTTTATCGCGTCGCCGAGGGTGAGGTCCGAGCCTCCGGTGATGTGTATGAGCGCTCCCTTCGCGCCTTCGAAGTCCACGTCGAGGAGCCTGTTCTTTATGACGCCCTCGGCCGCTGCCTTGACCTTGTCGTTGCCCTTGCCCTCGCCGACCGCGATGAACCCGACTCCTCCGCCTTCCATGATGGCGCGGACATCCGCGAAGTCGATGTTAATCAGCGACGGCTGGGTGATGGTCCACACGAGGCCGCTTATCGCCCTCGAGAGTATCTCGTCGGCGACCGCGAACGCCTCGGCCATCGGAAGGTTCGGGACGAGCTGCACAAGCCGGTTGTTGTCCAGGATGATGACCGAGTCGCAGCTCTTCTTGAGCGACTTGATGCCTTCATCCGCCCTCTTCTTCCTCGCCCGCTCGAGAGCGAACGGGTAGGTGACCATGGCTACGACGATGGCGCCCTGTTCTTTGGCGATCTGGGCCACGATGGGCGCGGCTCCGCCGCCGGTTCCGCCGCCCATGCCTGCGCATACGAAGACGAGGTGGGCTCCCTCAAGCTCCCTCTCGACAAGCGGCCGGTCCACTTCGCACGATTTCGCGCCGATGTCCGGGTATCCGCCGGCACCGAGGCCCTTCGTGACGGACTTGCCTATCAGCACCTTCTTCGCCCTCTCGTGGACGATGTTGAGGTGCTGCTTGTCCGTGTTGACTGCAACCAGCTCGGTCCCCTTCACGCCGGACTTTATCAGCCGGTTTATCGTGTTGTTGCCGGCGCCGCCGACACCGACGGTGACGATTTTGATGCTCTCCGAGCTCATCGCGTCAGAAGAAGACTGCTTCTCCTGCGGTACATTTTCCCCCATAACTGACCTTACCAAGTCTTCCATATTTTCACCTTTTTTGGTCGCCTTTATTCATTTGCATGGGCACTCTCATCGAGAGTGGTAAAATGCGGTTCTGGCGATTTAAATAGATTCTGTTCCACGGCGGAGAATCAAAACCATTATAGTTGACCAAAAAAAACAATTTTACGAAAATCGAGGGAAAAGAATAAATACATTGAGTCAATGTATTGACTCTGTTCCGGACGATTGTTGTATTTCGGACGGATGATAGACGAACTGGGGGATGCCGCCCCGGATGCCCGGAACGGGGTGCCGGAAGCGGTATCGGGAGAGGCGGGGAGTCTTCGGGAAAATGGTAAAAGTCATAACCATAATGGACGACGTATACGCGGACCTGTACCGGCTGAAGAAATCGAAAGGGATGAGCTTCAGCGGGATTCTCAGGCACCTTCTGAACGAGAGAAGGGACGAGGGCAGGAGCATAATCAGCCTCGCAGGAAGCATCGGGGACGAAGATATAAACACCAGGGCGCTCGAGCGGGTGAGGAAGGAGTCCGTCCTGAACAGGTGAGTGTGAACCGGGGTCTCAAATGGAAAAGATTTGCCTCGACTTCGAGATTGCAATCGACTTCCTGCGCGGCGACCCCGCGACAATCGAAAAACTCCGCTATTATGCCGACAGGGAGGAGATATGCATCACCAGCATCACGATGATGCACCTCATGGAGACCGTCAGCAAGAGCGAAGTGGTATCGGCCTTCGCCGGGACCGTGACCGTCCTCCCATTCGACAAGAAGGCAGCCCAAGTCGCATCGAAAATCATCAACGAGTTCAAGGACAAGGGGGAGGCGCGGAGGGCGGACGATGGCATCCTCACAGCCGCCATCTGCATGGCGAACGACGCTTTCATATATTCGCGCTCGCCGGCGAAATTCGACGGCATCAAGGGCCTCCGCAGGGTGTAGGATTAAATTCCTTCATAAACATTGTCATTCATGGCGCTCAAAGCCCTGATTCTTTACGGCTACGGCATCAACTGCGAGAACGAGAGCAGGTATGCCATCCAGAAGAGCGGGGGGAGCGCGGATATCGTCCATCTCAATGCCATTCTCGCCGAGCCGAAGCTCCTCGAAAAATACAACATGCTCTTCATCCCGGGCGGGTTTTCCTTCGGCGACGACCTCGGCTCCGGGAAAGTTTTCGGGAACAAGATGAAGTTCCGCCTGAGAGAGCCCCTCGAGGAGTTCGTGAAGTCCGGCAAGCTCGTCCTCGGGGTGTGCAACGGCTTCCAGGTCATGGTCAAGATGGGCCTGCTTCCGGAGCCGGACTTCACCCAGAGGGTGAGCCTGACTACGAACGACTCCGGCCACTACGAGGACAGAGGGGTGATTTTGAAGGGGAACAGGGATTCCCCCTGCATTTTCAGCAAGGGGATAGACGCAATACTCGTCCCTGTCAGGCACGGCGAGGGAAAGTTCGTCCCTAGGGACGCCGCGGTGCTGGAGTCCC
>JBFLVW010000013.1:0-3284 GCA_040758235.1 Microcaldota archaeon | reverse complement strand
GGTCATACAGTCGAACAGGGACGTCCTCCGGACTACCAGCTACCTCGTGCTCGTGTCGTACAAGGAATCGTTCCAGTTCAACCCGCTATCTGCGCTTGCCGGCGCGAAGGACTAGAACTCCGCGGGCTCCTTGATGACGTAGAGGTATCCGTACCTGGTTCCGGAGCGGTAGGTCGCGACGAACTCGTGGTCCTGGAACGATTCGAAGGCCTCCCTCGCATGCGAGTTCCTGACCGCATTCTTCTTTTGCGGCATGGGCCATGTGTCTATGAACAGGAGGGCCGCGCCCGGCCCCGCTTTTTTCGAGCGCCGCAGGTTCTCAATCAGCCTCGTGTAGGCATCAAGCCCTATCTCATGCGCGAGGCCGGACACTATTACGAGGTCGCGGCCGCCGTTCTTTACCCAGTACGACGGGTTGCCCTGTATCCTCTGCCTGTAGTAATCGTAGTCTATGACTAGCCTCAAGCTGTCGCCGTCCGGCGGGATGGGTTTGAATCTCTGGTGCCCGTTGCCGAACTCCTCGAACCGCCTGACCAGCACCGGGTGCATCCTTTCCATGGCCTGGACAATTTCGCTGTCATGCTCCGATATGTCCCTGCCGTTCTGCTCGGCCCTGTCCGAGCCGTTTACCCTTTTGGAGGCGATGAGGTACATGGCGTGCTCCCTGTCGATTATGCACTCCAGGTCGGCAAGGAACTGCGAATGGGGGATTTTTTTCGTCTTTTCGATGAGCAGGAGCTTGCTTATCGGCCTGAATATCTCCCTGAACAGGACATCCTCCACCACGTCGTCGAAGTCGTCCACGTTCTTGGAGAACTGCATGGGGTCCTCGTCCACTATGAGCACCTCCCCGGTGCCGCGCTTCGCCTTCGTGTGGAGGGCCGCAAGCAGGCCGGTCTTCGCGGCGATGTGGCGCCTGTTGTCCGAAGGGACGTGCTGCTGGAGCCGCTGGCCCCTCAGCATCTTGTCGTCGGATATCAGTCCCAGCGTCTGGGAAAATAAGACCACGTCGTAGCTCCCCGGGGGCATCTCCCTCGAGATGTCATATCTCGAGTACCGCATCTTCACCTGCCCCTCGAACCTCTCCATCGCGGCTTTCGTCGCCTCCAGGGCGGAAATGGAAATGTCGTTCGCGACTACCTGGACCCTCGGGAGGAGCCCCACGGGCAGCGAATCCAGGAACGCCTCGAGCACCTTGCCGCTCCCGCAGCTGGCATCGAGGATTTTGAGGCTGCGGAAGTCGCTGTAGCGGTCCCTCACCCACGCGCTGAAAAGGACCCGGATTGCCTCCGTATGGTGCTCCATGTGCCCGTCGTAGGAGGTCCTGCCGGTCTCGTCCCGCTCGAGCCAGTGCCTCATCAGCAGCTTGACTACGGTGCCGCTGTAGCTGCCCTTGCCCTGCCTGTTAGCCACCTCTGTGAGGAGCGAGCCCAGCCGGTCCCTCAGGTCGGAGTTGGAATCAGCCTCTGCCTTGGCCTGGACGACCCTGGAATAGCACTGCTCGATGTAGGCGTCGTCGGGAGCCATGCTCTGCTTCCCAAGCAGGCCCTCTATCTGGCCCCTCCCCCCGCCCCTTCCGAATGCCGACTTGGCGCTTTCAGAAGATTCCGGGCTGGGAGCTTCAGGACCCCTGAGCCTAGGCTTTCTCGAAATGGCCAACCCCTCCATTACCATCATTACCACTATCAGAAAGCAACACTTACCGCCACCCATCCACACTGTAGACTATAGAAGAATGGATGGAAATCCTTAAAATTGGTTGTTTCAGGCGGCCAGAAATCATATCCTGGGGTATTTCAGGACGTTCTGGACTATGTCGACGTGGGACGCGAACATCCTCCTGCAGCAGAGCCTCTCGAGGCCCAGCTCGTCGAGCGCTTCCCCCGCCTTCTTGTCCTTGAGGGCGCTCTTGTACTGCTCGTATAGGTGCCCGATTACGCCCCCGCACGTGAAACATCTTACCGGAAACTCCATGAAACTTTCCTCCGTATAAACCCCGGGTAAAGTTTCATCAAACTTCATCCGTACAGACTCCGTACGGACGGTTTCATGAAACCCGGCCGGTTTTCGCCTCCCGAGAAAAACTCAGGAAGTTTTGCGGACTTTTAACCTTCTAAAACCTTGGGAACAGTCCCAAAAAACAAAAATCATCTGTATGACTTCTGGAACCTAGCCCTGGCCTTGGGGCCGCGGTATTTCTTCGGCTCCACCCTCCTCGTGTCCTCCACAACGAGGGACCTGTCTATCTCGATGAACTTCTGCTTGAGGTTCTTGTCCTCGAAATAGAGGACGAGGGCGTTCGCGATCGCGGTCCTCGCCGCCTGCGCCTGGCCCATCGTGCCGCCGCCCTTCACGCTGACGGATATGTCGACCTCGTTCGCCTCCGGCCCGATGTACCGGAGGGGCTCCCGGATTATGTCGCGCACATATGGGTTGTTTATCGATGCGAGGCCGTGGCTGTTTATCCTTACCACTCCCTTGCCCTCGCTTATCGTCGCCCTCGCTATGCTCTCCTTCCGCTTTCCCCTCGCGACGAAAACCTTCCTCGAGGATTTCTTCGGGGCCGCGGCCTTCCTTTTTTTGGCCCTCGGCTCAGGCTTGGCCTCTTTTGCCTCCGCCTTAGGCTTTTCCTCGGCTTTGGGCGCCTCGGCCTTGGTTTCGGGCTTTGGCTCTGCCTTGGGGGCCTCGACCTTCTCCTCCGGAGGCTTTTCCTTCGGGGCCTTCTTCACCTTCTTTTTCTTCTCGTCATCGGCCATAACATCAACCTGAGTGTCCTATGCTCCTGCACAGCTCCTGTATCGTGATGTGCTTGGAGATGCCGTCGAATTCGGCCTTCTCGGGCTTGAGGGTGCTGTCGAGCTTCTTCGGGTTCCCGGTGTACACCCTAAGCCTCTTCAGCGCGTCCCTGCCGCGTGCGCTTTCCCTCGGGAGCATCCCGCGAATCATCCTCTTCACGAGCATGTGCGGTATTTTGGGCCATACCGGGGAGCGCTCCGGCGTACCTTTGTGGCGGATTCCCCTCTTGGTGAGGTACCTTCCGCTCACTACCTTCGGGTCGCCGACAATCACCAGCTTCTCCGCGTTGATGAGGTGGACCTCCTCGCCAAGCATGAGCCTCTTCGCAATCTGGCTCGCGAGCCTTCCGAAAATTTTGTCAGTTCCGTCTACGACATGCATGAATACCAACTCACTTAAGTATCACGACGCCCCTGCCTTCGGGGTTGCTCTTCTGGAGGCTCTCGATGCTGACGGCCTTGCCCCCGGCGTCGCTGATGAGCTGCCTC
>JBFLVW010000012.1:0-7899 GCA_040758235.1 Microcaldota archaeon | reverse complement strand
CGTTCTGGGAAACGTTCCCGTTATACATGCCATCGAGCGCCGGGGCGCGGGCGGTGTTGTTTTCCACCACCGCGGAAAGAGGCGGGGAATACATCTGCGCGAAAGCCGCAGGAAGGATGATGAGGAGCAGAAAAAGCCTCATAGGACATCGCTCAGCCGGTCTATGGGCACGAATGAGAGGGTGTCGTTGGAGCCCATTATCCTGAACCTGGCCTGCTCCTGCCCGCTGAGCGAAGAAAGCAGCCGCTTCTCCTCCGCCTTGTCGTCCACGATTATTATCGCCTTCTTCCCGAACTTGTCGCCGAAGAACCCTATCTCGAAGTCCTTGGTCACGAAGCGGCCGCCATCCTCCCTGAACATGGTCCCGCTCTCGATGAGCTTTTCTCGTATCATCCTGCGGAGCGAGTTGCGGACGATGTCGCCCTCCCCCTTCAGCTGGTAGTAGTCGCGGTGCGTCTCGAGCCTGCCGTCCTTCACGAGCTTCTTGAGTATCTCCTCCACGTTTCCGTCCGTGACGTCGGCCCCGTTGGTGAGGTATCTCTTGAGCGCTATGGTGAACTCCTGCGGCGTTATCGGCGAGCCCTCGAGCTTCATGTCGCTCCGTATCAGCCTGAAGCTCTCGAGCGCGCGCTCCACGGGGAGGCTCATTTCCTGCCTCATGTCGCTCGCGCTCTCCCCGAAGCGCAGGGCGTAGGTGGGCCTGCGGCTGATGCGGGCGCCGAAATAGACGACCATGACGACGCCTATCGCGAAAACGCCGTATTTCAGGTAGAACTCGAAGATGGAGTCCTCCTGGTTGTCAATTTCGACAGGAACCGAGACGCCGTCTATCTCTATATGGAAGACGTTTACGCCCCTCGCGAGCTTCGCGTTCACAGCGAGCTCGCCGCCGCTCACGAAATATTTCCTCTGCTCCGAGTCCCCGAGGGAGACCAGGGCCTCCTTGTTCCGGACGGGCATCCCGTCCTCCGTCACGGAGAAGACGTAAGTCACGCCCCTGCGTTCATCGAGCGCGATGCGCAAATCACGCACGTGGAGGAGCCCGGTGGCTATCACACCGGCGTTGTCGTCGACGATGATTACGTATTCCCCCGGCTCGGAGTATTCAAGCCTCTTGATGAAGACGTTCTCGTCCGTCACCCTCCGGAGCTGCTCGTGCTCGACTACCTTGCCGTCCTTTTTGACCGAGTAGAAAGCGGTGCCGTTCGTTTTGTTGAGGGAGAACATCAGGGACGACTTTTCCCAGGGCTGGATTGATGGCGGGTCGGGGACCAGGGTCTGGTTAGCGCCCCTGAGCCTGGGGGAATCGTACACTCCGCGCACGTCATGGAACTCGTAAACGAGGCGCATGTAGCCGGATTCGTTGAGGGGGGCGGTCGCGGTCCGGACGCCGTTCCCGGAAACCGAGTAGTTCGTCCTGTTGCCCGCCATCCATGAGCTGTAGAGTATTTCATCCGCGAGGGAGACGTTGCCATCCATGAAGTCGTCCAAGGTGCCGTTGTACTGGACGACGCGCCCGCGCTGCTCCTCGCTCAGGGCGGCGTACCAGTTGAGCTGCTTGATCCCGCTGCTCAGGAGGAGGTCGCGCCCGCCGATGTAGATGATGGTCCCGTTCGAGGAGTTCTCCTGCAGGCTGAAGAGGGCATATGAGGGTATCGCTCCAGTCGGTATCACGTATATGTCATTCCCGATCCTGGGTTCGTCCGTGACCGTCACGTTGAACCCGTACGTTTCGAGGATGCGGAGGCTGTCCACGAGCTCGGGGAGCCTGGAGGCGTCGACCGCCTGGCTGTCGTTGATGATAACGACGGAGCGCCGCGGCTCCCGCGGGTAGCTCACCGCGGTGATGTTGCCGTTTCCCCGGAACGAGTAGACGCTGTAGGCCCATCCGCCCGCCATCCCGCTCTCGAGGACCGAGAACGTGGTCGGGGAGCCGTCGCCCTCTTCGGCGACCTCGGTAGAGGCGAGGAGGTACACCAGCACGCCTCCCATGACCAGGAACAGGGCGAGCAGGACCCCTACCAGCACGTTCTTCACGTTCATAATCACTCAAGCCTCGCCGAATTCAGGAACCCGAGGTCGTTCCTGTAGAAATCACGGATGTCCTCGCGCTCGAGCAGCAGCATCAGGGGCCGCTCAAGCGAAAGGCCCCATGCAAGGACGGGGTATACGCCCGCGAGCGGCAGGCTCACCTCGGGGCGGAACACGCCCGCGCCGCCAAGCTCCATCCACTGCTTCCTTTTCTCGAAGAACACCTCTATTTCGAGGCTGGGCTCGGTGTAGGGGAAGAAGCTCGGCCTGAACCGTATCTTCTCGAAGCCGAGCTTCCGGTAGAATTCCTTCAGGACTCCGAGGAGGTCAGTGAATTTCGCCCCATCCCACGCGATTATTCCCTCGACCTGGTGGAATTCGGCGAGGTGCTTGTAGTCCGTGGCCTCGTTCCGGAACACCCGCCCTATGGCGAAGAATTTCCTCGGCCTGCCCTTCTCCATGCCGGCGAGATACCTGGCCGATAGGCAGGTCGTATGCGTGCGCAGGACCGCTTTCGACGCCTCCTTCGGGTCCCACCTGTATTTCCACCCCTGCTCGTGCGCCTTCTTCACCCTCTCGACCATCGCCTTGTCATCCGGAAGCGGCATGGCCTTCTCAAGATAGAACGTGTCCGCAAGCTCGCGCGCGGGATGGTCCTGCGGCTGGAAGAGGGCGTCGAAGTTCCAGAACGAGCTCTCGACTATGCTCCCTTCCATCTCTTCGAAGCCCAGCTCCGTCATGATGGAGCTTATCCTTGAAATCATCCTGCTGACCGGGTGGCTCTTTCCGAGCGGGGCGTCCGGGCCTGGAACGTTGACGTCGAAAGTTTCGGCGAAGTCGGATTGGTCGATTTTTTTGCCGGTGTACGAAACGGTCGTCTTGCGCTCGACCTTCTTCGCCACCAGCTTCCTCTCGAAGAATTCTTCCAGCACCACTGGGTCGCATGCCCCTTTTGTCCTGAGCGAGCGGTATTCGGCATTGAGGCGCTTCTCCTCGCGCCCGGCGTCTTCCGCGGATTTCGCCTGCACGAGCTTCCCGCCCTCGATGGCGATTAGCCCCTTGACCCTTGCCCAGCGCACCCCGATGGATTTTTCCTCCGGGGAGAGGCCGGCAATCTCAGCGCCTGAACGCGCCTTCCGGTATACGCGGAATTCCGGGAACCCGCCCTCCCCGTAGCGCACCAGCTCTTCGGTCGGCAGGCCCCGGACAGCCTCCTCGGATTCCATCGAGACATACCCCTTGGACCTGAGGGAC
This sequence comes from Microcaldota archaeon, assembly GCA_040758235.1. Lineage (GTDB taxonomy): Archaea > Micrarchaeota > Micrarchaeia > Anstonellales > Bilamarchaeaceae > Bilamarchaeum. The sequence goes on along the minus strand of JBFLVW010000012.1, from coordinate 4,614 downwards.
TCGACCATCCTCCTGACTGCGTCCGGGTTCTGTCCTGTGGCCTGCGCGGCCTCCTCCAGCGCAACCTTCTTCTTTTTGACTATGAAGTCCAGGACCTTGTCTTCTCCCTTGTACATCATTCCTCTCCTCTTCGCTTGGATGTGATGATATAGACGTATGAGCCTATAAGGCCTATCACGAGGACGATGAGCGGCGCCCCATAGGGCCCGCGCACCGTGTCCGCGACCGAATTGGCGATGCTGCCGAAGAAATCGGACACTTCTTTGTCTATGCTGTCCTCGACGTCGAAGACGAGCGAGAACTTGACGAGGACGATGTCGGTCCACGTAAGGCTGCCAATCCTTGCCGGAAGCTCGGAGCCGAGGTCTGAGGGCATCGGGTTCACGTCCAGCGTGACGCTGTCGGAGGGAAGCCTGACCGTGAGGAACACCTTCTCCTCGAGTATGATGTTGCCCTCCGGCGTGGTCGTAAAGGAGAGCGAATCCGGGTTGATGGTGTACTTCCTGGTGCGGGGCTTGTATTTCTCGACTGTGAAAAGGCCGGTGCCCGGCGTAGCATCCTTGCTGCCGTTGACATAGGAGGGGTAGGCCTCGTAGTCTATAATCAGCTCCCCGTGGCAGATGCCCTGGATGGGATTGCATTTCGTGCGGGGCTGGGGGCGCACACGGAGGTCCCGGATGTCGACTTTGGCCGGGTTCACGTGGAACTTGACGTCCTTGAGGCCGATATTCGTCGACCACCACGAAAGCTCGTTGTTGCCGATGCCGCTGTCGTAAAGAGAGTTGGAGTAGTTTCCGAACATTACGAACTTTATGCTCTCATGGACGTCCGCGGCCCCGTCATCCCTGATGTCGCTGATTGTTACGTCCACCTGCTCTATCAAAAAATCCGCATGGGCAGTCGTGAGGAGCAGTAGAATCACGAGAGCGGAACGCATGTTTTCTCCTCTCAGTCAAGCTATATAAATATACGTCAGGGAAATCATCCCATGGAGCACACTATTTCTACCCTGGGGAGCCACTCCGCGCTCGATGTCTGCGAAGGGGCGAAGACGGAGGGCTTCAGGACGCTTGTCGTGGCGCAGAGGGGGCGGGAAAAAACTTATCTCGGCCCTTACAAAAGCCGGATGCGGGATGCCGGAAACGGGAGGCGGAAGGAGGTGGGGGTGGTCGACGAGCTTCTCCTTATGGGGAAGTTCGGTGAGATAACCAAAAAGCAGAACCTGGACTTCATGAAAAAAAGGAACTGCGTGTTCGTCCCCAACCGCTCGTTCGCCGTCTATGTCGGGTATGACGCCATCGAGCGCGATTTCGACATTCCGGTTTTCGGGAACAAATTCCTCCTTCGGGCCGAGGAGAGGGATGCGCAAAAAAACCAGTACCATCTGATGGACAGGGCCGGCGTCCGCTCGCCCAAGAAGTTTTCCTCGCCGGAAAAAATAGACCGCCTTGTCATCGTCAAGGTGAGCGAGGCGAAGCGCGCATACGAGCGGGCATTCTTCCTGGCGAGGAGCCCGGAGGAATACGCCGGGCGAAGCGAGCAGATGATTAAGGAGGGGAAGATAACGCGGGAGCACCTCAAAAAAGCGACGATAGAGGAATACATCGTCGGGGCGCACTTCAACCTCAACTTCTTCTACTCTCCGGTCCATGATGATTTGGAGCTTCTGGGCGTCGACACGAGGCGTCAGACCAACATCGACGGCTACCTGAGGATGCCGGCGGACGCCCAGCTCGAGCTCCTCAAAATGAGGCAGCCATCGACCATCGAGGTCGGCCATATCGCCTGCACCATCCGCGAGTCGCTGCTCGAGCAGGTGTTTGACATAGGGGAGAGGTTCGTGCAGGCAGTCCAGAAAGAATACAAGGGCGGGATAATAGGCCCGTTCGCCCTGCAGGGCGCCTTCATCGAGGAGGATGGCGAAAAGTTTGTGTGCTTCGACGTTTCCATGAGGATGCCAGGCTCCCCCGGGACGCGGTTCACGCCTTACAGCGGATATCTCCATCGCGAAAGCGTGAGCTTCGGGCGGAGGATTGCGATGGAGGTCAAAGAAGCCGAAGCGAAGGGAATGATGGACAGGATTACGACGTGAAACCGAATAATAGTGGCAGTTCGTGTCTTTTTATAAATTCTTCCGTCCATATTTTTGACGGATGGGAGGGTCCTACATCAGCAGGGCGAAGCTATTTCTCGATTCTGCCAGAGCGAGGCATGAGCGGAAAATAAGGGATATGGAGAGGGTTTGTTCCGAAGACCCTACGCCCGCCCTGGGGAAAAGGATGGAGGACGAGAGGGCAAGAGGCGGGCGACGACTGGAAAGGCTGCAAAAAGAGCACGAGAGATTCGGGCGCATGATGTCGCAAAGCGATGCAGAACTCTCCGCACGCAGCTCTGCAGAGCGCTCGGGGCCGCTTATAGGGGAGCCGGGGCCGTGCAGGAAGATAGCCGGGAGAAAAATGGGCGAAAAAGAATACGTCGAACTGACTGAAGGCCCTACGCTCATCCTAAGAAGAACAGAAAAAAATCAATAAGGATTCGGCGCGTTGCCCAGTATGAAGGGGCTCAGCATCTTGTGCGCCTTCCTGGGCTTGTCGACATTGAGCGCGAAGATGCCGTCCGAGGAGTCGGACGACAGCATGGAGAGCGCCCTGACGCTGATTTTCTCGGTCTCGAGCATCTCGGTTATCTTCTCCATGGATGTGTTGGACACCTTTATCACTATCGCCTCGGGGCTCGTAGTCATGAAGCCGTTGCGCACAAGTATGTCCGATGCTTTCCTCGGGTCCTTCACTTCGAGGCCTATCACGGCCTTCCCGCCGAGTACGTCGACGGACAGGCCGTCGATATTGACGCTGGACTTGCCGAGGATGTATGAAATGTCCGCTAGCAGACCCACCCTGTCTTCTGACACTATTGTAACTGATTTCATTCCAAACCACCTTTATAACAGCCGGACAAGATCGCCGCTTATGGCATCCAGCGTTTTGAACGTCCGATAATCGTCCGCCGAGCCTCCCCTGAAGGCTTTCACCTTGGCCCGGGTCACGGACTTTATCACCCTCAGCTTCTCCGACATCGTCAGAGAGACCTCGGAGCCCCGCAGCATGGAGCAGAGCTGTGTCGCGGCATCCACGACCACATCGTATCTCGACGGGTCCTCGTATGCCATCTCAAGGGCCGAAGTCAGCCCCAGCACCCTCTTTCTGTTCCTGGTTTCCTTTTGGCTTGAGCCAAACATGACCATCCCCCCACCGAAATATCATTTGATGTAAGTATTATTTATATGTTTCGCGAATTTGTGTGTTGTAATTATCACATTATTTAAAAATATTGTGCATAAAGACACCGAATTTTTGTTACAGTGTGATATGATACAAAAAAGCTGGTTACGTCGGTAAAGGGAACCTGTAAATGCCTTTTCCGAGTATTGCGCTCATGCGAATCGTCATTGCAGACCAGATGGAGAAAGAGGTTGTCGAGGGCATCAGGGGCCTCGGGGAGGTCGTTTACATGCCCAAGGACCTGCCGGCATCGCTCGCCGAGGCAGACGCCCTTATAGTGCGGAGCGCGACGAAGGTTACTGCGCCCCTCCTCGCAGGGTGCAGGAGGCTGAGGGTGGTCGCCCGCGCAGGCGTCGGGCTCGACAACGTCGACCAGCAGGCGTGCGCGGCCAGGGGGATAAAGGTCCTCAACACTCCGGGGGCGAGCACCAACGCCGTCGCCGAGCTGACGATAGGGCTGATAATCGGGATGATGCGCAACGTGCAGAGGGCCCACCACCAGATGAAGGGCGGCGCCTGGGACAAGAAAAGCCTCACCGGCGGGGAGATAGAGGGGAAGACGCTCGGGGTCATAGGATACGGAAGGATAGGGGCGGCCGTCGGGAAGAAGGCGCACGCCCTCGGGATGCAGGTAATCGCTTTCAACCCACCGCCGCGCAGGGAGGACGGGATAGCGAAATTCGTCGACAGCCTGGACGCTTTTTTGGGGCTTGCCGATGTCATATCCCTGCATGCGGCGCTCACGGAATCGACGAAGGGGATAATCGGCAGGCAGAACATAGCCAAAATGAAGGATGGGGTGTTCATCGTGAATACTGCAAGGGGGGAGATGATAGACGAGGATGCTCTTTATGACGCCATGAAAAGCGGGAAGGTAGCCGGGGCCGCCCTCGACGTTTACAGGGAAGAACCCTACAGAGGGAAGCTTCTTTCAATCGAAAACGCCTGTTTCACCCCCCATATCGGCGCAAGCACGAGGGAGGCGCAGGCCCGGATAGGGAAGGAGCTCGTGGAGCTGCTCGGGAAGGAGCTTGGCGGCAAGTGAAAATGGCGCTTTTCGACCTTTCGCTCGGCGCGCTCGCAGTCGTCCTGTGCACCGGCCTTGGAGCCGGATTCGTCTTCGCTCTCAGGTGCATCGACAAGCCGGCATATTCCGTAATGCTCGCATTCTCGGCAGGGGCGATGGCTTTCTCGTCAATGGAGATGCTCTCGGAGTCGCACGATGCGGCGGGGGACGCCTCGTTCGCGGGCTTCATCGCCGGCCTCGCGTTCCTCGCTGTCGTTGAGAGGATGCTTCCCCACATTCACAGGCATGTCCTGAACGGGGAGATGC
>JBFLVW010000011.1:0-3737 GCA_040758235.1 Microcaldota archaeon | reverse complement strand
AGCTATACGGACACGTCGAATGTCAGCGTCCAGTTCGCAAGATACGATGCCGAAAACAGGCGCGTACTCGTGACCCTGAGGAACCTCGGCAACTCGACGGCTTATGCAAACTCCCGGCTTGGCATCACTCTCGGCGGCCTCCCCGTCAACATCTCCGGCGCCGGGACGGCGGCTCTCGAACCCGGGGCGCTTCTGGTCCAGGAATTCCCCCTCGACATTTCCGGGGCGGACCTCGAGTCCAACAAAAACATCACCGTTTTCATCGACTACGGCGGCCGGCCCGGCTTCCTGATCAGGCATGCCCAGTACGTGGTTCCGCTGGAGCAGGAAGGTCTCCCGCTTCTCGCCGTGCTCGGCGCTATAATAATTATAATACTTGCCGCGGCAGTGCTTCTCGGTAGGAAACAGGAGAAATCCGAAAAAAAGGCGAGGCGCGGGAAGGATGAGGACGGCTGAACTACTGGTCATTCTTTTTTTCATCGGGTCCACTTTCGCAGCAGAAGGCGGAAACATTTCCAGCGTCAACGCCTCTTCCCCCCAGAACTCGACATGGTACGGCGTATGCGGCCAGCTGAGCGCCTCTGCGGCTTCCCCGCTTGCCATCAACGCCACTCCCGGAAACGTCTCGTGCCTGACGATACCGGCAGGCTCGTGTTCAGGCAGCACTCTCAGCCTCAACATCCTGTTCTCCAACTCATCGTCCGCACCGCTTTCCCTCGCCCCCGGCTCCATCCCGGCGCTCGATGCGTTCATAGCCAGGGAAAACGAGAATGGGACATCAACCTTCCTCTCCAACTCCACATTCCAGACCGGTTTCGGGGCAATCGGCAATGTCCCAACCACCAACACTTCCCCCGGGGATTTCAGGATGGGCTACCTCCAGGACGGCTCCGGTAACCTTGTGTTCATCACCGAAACGGTCTCCGACCTCCCCGGGTTCAACGGCTCGCTCTTCGACTTCCAGCTCATGCTCCCCACTCAGAACGGCACGCCCGTGACATACTATGTTTTCGTGGACCGCGTGTGCGGCCCGGCACCTCCTGGCGGAGGGGGCCCTTCCCCGCCGCAGGGAGGCGGAGGAACTCAGACGCCCTACTGGAATATCACCAACGAAACCAATGTTACCCCGCCACCGCCTCCACCGCCCCCGCCGCCGAATGAGACGTGCACGTCTCAAGTTGTATGCGGGGCGTGGGGGGTCTGCACGGATGGTTACCGGGAACAGGCCTGCATCGATACCCAAAACTGTACCGGGCGCGACATATTCAACGTGGAAAAATGCCCGCCCATAGAGCCGTTCATCCCTCTTCCCCCCAAAAACGAGACGAAGCCGCCGGAGGAGATTCCCGCGCAGGAGCCGCCGCTCTGCCTGATTCCGCTCGGCCTGCTCGCCCTGCTCGCATTCCTTCTGTGGAGGAGCTCATGGATTATTTACTTCGAGGCTGGCCATCTCGCTCCCGCCGCCATCTCATTCCCGCCCGCCCTCCTCTCCGAGTTGAAGCTGAAGCCGGGGGACAAGGTTTCCCTTTCTTACTGGGGAAAGAATGCGACGGCGTTGGTCGGGGAGCCAGTCCCGGCACTGCACGAGAAGGATTCGCCAGCGAGGGCGAGCGGCAGGTTCGCTGTAATGGGAGAGAAGCTCATCAGGGAGCTGGGGCTGAAAATAGACGGCCGCCGCGATACAAAAGGAAGGGGGTTCGAGAGGTTCGGAAGGGCGGTGGGGCTCGGTATAAAGAAGATATAAGCCTTCCGCTCACATATTCAATGATATTCAATACGCAGGGTCCGGAGGTCAGCACGGGGTTACGGGGTCCATATGCAGGTGGCGGGTCCATTCTTCATAATCGCATTCGCGGCGCTCCTCAATGTGACCCATGTCGAGGGCCTCGAGGACGACTTCTCGAACATACTCATCGAGATTACTGACTCCTCAGGGACATACTTCGCGAACCATTCGGTCGTGGAATACGAGCCGGGCGCATGGGCATCTGTTAATGTCACCGTTCCGGATGAGGAATACTCCCTGGGCGTCCTTTCGTCCAACGATACCGGGGCTGAAGTTCAGGAAACCTATCCGGGCATGATAGAAGTAGCATACGCCGAGGGCATGGCGGAAGATTTCTCCAACCTCCTCGTGGCTTTCGTGTTCCAGTCCGGCTACGAAACACCCGTCGCCTACTCTATCGTCGCCTTCGAGCCGGGCGAATGGGCCATACTATCGCTCGAGCGCCCCCCCGCCGAGGGCGAATCGATAAGCATACTCATCAGCCAGCCTGTGGAGCCCGTCCCTTCGGATGCGGAACCCGAAGCAAGGGTGGATGGGGCGGCGCCCGGAATCACCGAAACGGGCGATGCGGGGGATTTTGGGGGCGGGAACGGATTGGCAGAGGACGAGTCTGCACCGGATGAGGGCGCGGGCGTGTCCGGAGATGCCACCGCAAACGGCACGATATCGCCGGCAGGAGAAGCGCCCGGCCCATCAGAATGGCCCCCCGCTCCGGTTCCCGTCTCAGAATCGGGCGCATATGCGCTAGAGGCCGGGGAATATGTGGAGCTCCCCGGATTCGACATCTATCCGGGCGAAGGGGATTTCACCGCATCGGCATGGATACGGACGGAGTCCTCCTCTGACGCAGTGATACTCAGCTCCGGGGAATGCTGCGAAATAGAAAAATACTGGAGCATGGCCCTTTCGGCAGGCGGAGACGGCGCGTACCTGCTCATAAGGCTCAACGACGCAATGGGAGAGATATCGTCGATAGGGACGACAGACCTCGCGGACGGGGAATGGCACCATGTCGCTTTCGTGAGGGACCGCTCGGCCGGCATTGTGACGGGCTATGTAGACGGGTTTCCTGACCTCGCGTTCAACGACACTAGCGGCGCCATCAGCGACTCGTCCCAGCAGCTCCTTATCGGCAATTCCAACCCCCACCAGGACGAGTGGTTCGAGGGCTCGGTTTCAGGCGCGGCAACAACCCTTGGGGCGCTTTCCGCTGAGGAACTCGCCCTGCTCGCCTCGTTCCCGGCCCCGCTGGAGGAGGATTCCGGATGAGGCAACTCACAGCCGTGCTCTTCATCCTTCTCATGGCGGGCGTCGCCTTCCCGCTCGACGCTGTCATCGCCTACCGTGCGAACGACGTGAACCAGCCCAAGCTCCGCTTCTGGGACTCGAGCGGCTCCGGAAGCTGGGGCTCGGAGATTGCCCTGAACGGCTCCGGCGGCCCCGTCCGATGGGCAGTCATCAAATCCTCACCCATCTCCCAAAAACTGGTGATGGTGACCCTGAGCGACGACGGCAACCTCGACGGCTATGCCTGCGCCGCGGACTGCACGAACACCTCCAACTGGGTGTATTCGGGCAACATCGGGCAGGTGTGGACAATCTCCGCCAACCAGAGGCATTTCGATATCGCGTTCGAGCGCTCCAGCGGGGATGCCGTCCTGGTGTACAGCATCCTTAGCACCAACACCTCCCGCGACCTCGCCTATCGCGTTCTGGGGGCAGGCAGCCTGAACTTCTCCAGCACTACCGAGCAATACATCAATGACGCGGGCCACGGGACCGACATCCAGTACACCTGGGTGAGGCTCGCGTCCGATCCCATCTCCGCAAGCAGCGAAATCTCGCTCATCGCCTTCGACGGCACCGATGCCGATATCAACGGCTGGATATGGGACGGGGGCGCATGGACGAACCAGGTAGAGATAACCGGCGACGCTCCCTCGGCAAGCGG
>JBFLVW010000010.1:0-4202 GCA_040758235.1 Microcaldota archaeon | reverse complement strand
TTGAAATCCCTTTGATGAGGATTCAAGCTGTCAGACAAGCTACCCTGGAGGTAACAGGCTCGTCGCGGGTGAGAGTACACATCGACCCCGCGGTTTGGTACATCGCTGTCGGCTTGGGACATCCTGGTCGTGTAGGAGCGGCCAAGGGTTGGGTTGTTCATCCATTAAAGTCCCACATGAGCTGGGTTCAGTACGTCGCGAGACAGTACGGTAGTATCTCCTGGGAGTGTTGCCTCTTGAGAGAAAGGATCCTTGAGTACGAGAGGAACGGGGATCCGGCGCCTCTAGTCGACCGGTTGTTAAATTAGCAATGCCGGGCAGCCACGCGCCACGTCGATAAGACCTGAAAGCATCTAAGGTCGAAGCGACTCTTAAAACGAGGAGGCAAATACCGCGGATAGCAGATCCGTTTGATAGGACTGGGGTGTAAGCGGCAAGGGAAACCGAGCTGTTCAGCCCGCAGTTACTAAAGGTCTAATCCACGAATCTCTTCGGAGATTCGTGTGACACATGTCTCTCACCGGGAATTCACTCTTGCCGTCATTTCTCATCACACTATTTTTTATTCTGGCTAGCGCAAGCCATTTCAATGTTCGCCCTGAAAGTGGAGCGTGCTTAAGCTTTTCCTCAGGATTTTTGGCGTCGTCCTCGCTTTCCTCTCGGTTGCATTGACCGGGGAAGAGTCCTTTGCGGGATGGATTGCCGCAGAAGCGATGCTTTTTGTGGTGCTGGCAATACCGCTTGTTGCAGTCATCTGGTTTTTTCTTTCCAGGAGATACATCCTGAACGGAGAAGTAGTCTTCAGGGCATATGTAGAGCCGGTCTTCAATGCGCTCGCGAGCTCGGCCGTTTCGGCGTTCATCGCAGGACTCATCACCGTTCTGGCCGGGACAATCTACCTCGCCTCGAGCGGCGGGATATTCTCGAACTATTTCCTGCTTTTCGCCGGGCTGTTCTCCATCGCGCTTTCCTATGATTTATGGGGAAAAATAATGGGGCCGCGCTGCGAACAACTGGTCAAATGGTCGAAGGAGAACCAGGGCATCCGCGACTAGGCATTCAGTATCTTCTCAATCGTGTTCCAGTTCCTTGTCGTCACTTTTCCGAATTCCTTCTCAAGCAGGGCCATCATATCCGGCGTTTTTCCCTGATGGGAAAGGTATCTCATGCTGAAGGCTTCGGTCCCGTTCATCTTCAAGATTTTGAACGAGCCGTCCGGGGAGGCATAGCCCTGCAGCTTCGGCTTGGATTTTTCCGCAAGAAAAGTCACATATAGCATGATTTCAGGCGTTACCTTCATTTTCCCGAAGGGCTCGCTTTCATGCATTTTTTTGAGGTCCTCGAATGTGCGCACGATGACGCCGATTGGGTGGCCGAACGATTCCGCGAGTTTTTTCTCGATTTTTTGGGCAAGTGCCGCAGTGTCGGCCGCTTCCGCCTCGAATAAGACATTCCCGCTCGCGAGTATCGTTCTTACTCCTTTGAATCCGAGTGAAGCGAAAGCTTCCCTCAATTTGTCCATCTTCACCGGCTTGTTGCCGCCGACGTTAATCCCTCTCAGAAAAGCGACGAATTTCATGGCGGAAATGGCCGGGCGCCCCTCTTTAACCTTCCGGAATCAGAGCGTGCTTATCGAGACGAGGGATTTCGTCTGGGTTATCCCGGTTATCCCCTGGATGTCCTCGATGAGTATCTTGCCGAGGTGCTCGGTGTCCTTCGCGCGGACCATCATAATCAGGTCGCAGTCGCCGGTCGTGATTTCCGCGTCGAAGACGTAGGGGAGCTTCTTCGCCTGGTCGAGTATCTCCTTCTGCGGCTTCCTGAGCTCGCGCAGTTTCGTAGTGTCGACATAGACAAGGACGTAGGCCTTTATCTTGTAGCCCAGCTTCTCCCAGTCGATATTGATTGTGTAGTTCTTGATGAAGCCGTTCTCCTCGAGCTTCTTTATCCTCTGATAGAGAGTGGACAGCGGAATGCCGAACTTCCTTGCCAGAGTCTTCAGGCTGGCCTTCGCGTCCCTTCTCAGCTCCTCCAGGACATCGAGGTCGACATCGTCCATGCAATGTAATATTTCCAGAACAAATTATAATACCGTTGCCTGTTTTTGTAAAATTTTCCTGATTTAAAAGAATATCTCTAAATAGGGCCTGCCGCGACGTGGTATTCGAGGTGAGAGAATGTCGCAGGCTTTTTCTGAAGTGTGCAGGGTGCGGGCCAGGCATCTGCCTATGCCCAAAAAGCTGAAGGATTTATTCAGCCATTACGAATCGAGCTATTACGACATAATGACGCGCCTCCTGGAGGATAAGCCGGAAATCGAAAAAGTGGAGTGCGCGATTCTCAAGTTCCGCGTCTTCAGGAAAATCTTCTACTCCGAGCTGGTGAAGCATGCGCATTCGCCCGGAGCGGTCACCTCGCTCGAGGATTCAAATTTCGCAGTCGATACCGTAGTCGAGGGGAGGGTGAAGCTCCTCGAAACGTTCCACGGCCATGCGGACGCCCTGTGCCCTGCGATGGACACTCCGGCGGCATTCCTGCCCTTCATCAAGTTCTACGAGGATTTCCTGTCCGACATCCTGGGGCAGACGATGAAATACGATGATGGACGGCAGCCGATGGTCTTCGTTAAAAGCGGGAGCGGGAGAGAGCTATCGACATTCATGCACGAGAGCCTGCACGCATCGGTGCGCGGGCTTCCGCCGGCGTTCGAGGAAGGCTTCTGCCGCCACTCATTGCAGGTTCTGGGGCACGACCAGGACGAGCTGGGCGGGCTTCTTGCCCATGACGAAGAAGTGATACGCGCGAATCTCGCCGGAATCTACTACCCCAACATCCTCGTCCGGATGCTTTCGGAGGCTTTCGGGGAAAAAGCGGTCCGCGACGCGTTCTTCAAAATGGACGTGTCGAAAATCGATGCGCGCCTGGGGATGCACGCGCGGACGAATCTTGCCGCGCTCGACCTTCCATACCTTTCAGGTTCGTCCGCCGGCGCCTCGAAATCGCTTGCAGGGCTCGCAGACTCCCTCGCCTCCGGCCTGAGCGCCGGCGTGAGGGAGATCATCTCGAGGGTGGATTCCATCGTTTCCGGAAACAAGTGATGGAATTTTTCCAACTTAGGGACGCCTAATTTTGTATTTGTTGTAATCTTTTTCAAAAAACGGGGAGCAAATTTAAAAGGCCGGAAACCGCGTCCAAGACGTGATTCCAATGGGGATACGTGGCTGAACTGGAAGGCGCCCGTGACAGCGCCCCGGATTTCGCGAAGCAGGGCCTGGAACAGGCTCAGAAACGCGTTTCTGGGGGCGGGCATCATATCGATGCTCGCTATCGAGCCTTTGGCCGGGTGCGCGAGCGGTCCCAACGCATCGATAATGCGCAGGGACGCCCTCATCAGCCTTATTTCGGGAAGAGAACGGGAGAAGGATGCGGAAGCGGCGATTGACGCTATGCAGAGGTACGGCGACCGCGAGAGCGCGGCTGTCGCAGGAAGGATACCGGAATATCATGCGCGCGCAAGGGCGCTCGTGCGTAGCCTCGGTTTAAGGGACGATGCGAGCGCCCTCATCAATTTTTCTTATGGGATTGCGGTTCTCGGCGAGTCGGGGGCGAGGGATTTGCACGCGAGCCTCGGAATCGAATACTTCATGAGGTATGACCGGAGGACGCTCCTGGAGATGCGCGAGACCCTCCGCTCCAGCGGGGAAGAGCCCCTTCTCGTCGCGGCATTCAACAAGAACGACCATAACGGCGCGTTCTACCGCGAGGGGCACGCGCTTTCGGTCCTCCTTCCCGGCTACCGCGTGCTCGTCTTCGAGACGGACGGCGAGGGCGGTTTCTATTCGAAGATACCGGAAATCGCGAAAACCCACGGAAGGATAAGCGCGCTCGTAATCGGAGGCCATGGCGAATCAGGCTCCATCCAGCTCGGGAACAACGACGAGCCGGGCCGCCTCGACCTCGGCGATGCGGAAGAGCTTGCGGCACTGCGCGCAAGCTTCGCGGACAGGCCCGTGGTGGTCCTGGCATCCTGCTCGACAGGGGCAAGCGACAAGGCCATCGGCGCGGTCATCTCACGCGCCCTTTCGGCCCGCCTTTTCGCCCCAATCGAGCCGAGCTCGAGGACGGAATACCACCTCGACCGGCATGGCCGGATTTCGAGTGTGACATACAACGTCGATGCGAGGAGCTTCCTCGCAGGTGTC
>JBFLVW010000009.1:0-4318 GCA_040758235.1 Microcaldota archaeon | reverse complement strand
CCGTATACGGGACGATAATGTTCAACAAGCCGGATGATGGGAAGTTCGAGCGCCTCCTCGGGATGTACAAGGGCGACGGGGCTCCGGAGGAAAGGGTCACCGCCCTGCAGGCGCTTGGCATGGCGGGGAACGGGAAGATGATAGAGCGGGCGCTGGGGCTGAGCCTCTCGGACGACGTGCGGCTCCAGGACTCGTACATCATAATGGGCAGCGTGGCCGGCTCCAACCCCCTCGGAAGGCTCCATTACAAGGACTGGGCGCTCGGGAACTGGAAGGCGTTCCTCGCGAGGTATGACCCGGCATCCCACATGCTCAAGGGGTGCGTCCAGTCCTTCGGAATGCTCGCAGACCGGAAATCCAAGGCGGAGCTGGAGGCGTTTTTCGCCGACGAGACCAACATCCGGGACGACATAAAGGTGGCGTCGAGGCAGACCATCGAGCGCATAGCCGCGAACGTGGCATTCGTGGAGCGGAACTCGGGGTGAAATTATGCTAAGGCGATCCGACCGCGGAAAGATGAACAAGTGGGCCGCGCTCAAGGATATGGTGCAGGGTGCGGACGTAATCGTCGAAGTGGTGGATTCGAGGGACGTCGCGGGAACAAGGCTGCCGGTCGCTGAAAGGATGGCGGGCTCGAACCGCCTCATCATCGTGGCCAACAAGGCAGACTTATTGCCTCCCGGGACGGCCCTTCCTGAGCTTCCCCACAGCGGGATTTACATCAGCGCGAGGGACAATGACCCGAAACAGCGCAGGGGAGTCATCGATGCGATACTCGCACGAACCAAAAACCGCCCGGTGAAGGCGCTCCTCGTGGGGTATCCGAACGTCGGGAAAAGCACTCTCATCAACATGCTCGCGAAAAGGAGGGCCGCGAAGGTTTCTGCCGTCGCTGGCACTACAAAAAACATCCAGTGGGTTCGGGTGACGGACACAGTCATGGTGAGCGACTACCGCGGGCTTTTCCCTGACCGGGAGCCGGAGGAGTCGCTTGCGAGGAAGGGGGCGATAAACGTCCAGGGGGATGAGATGCAGCATGCCCACGCTTTCATAATGAGGGCGCTCTCGAATCGGACGCTTTTGAAGTGGCTTGAGGAAAAGTTCAATGTGGATTTGGGCGGGGCGAAAGACACCGAAGACGTTTTGGGCGCGATTGCCATGAGGAGAGGGTGGGTCCTGAAAGGCGGCGAACCTAATCTCGAGGAGGCTGCGCGGAGCGTCGCGCGGGCGATGATGGAAGCGCCTGAAATCTAGCGAAAGGGATAAATAATTTAGGCAAGCCTAAATGCCGGGTGATGGGATGAAAATCGCGGTCATCGGAACCGGCAACATAGGGGGCGGCCTGGGCAGATTATGGGCGAAAAAGCACCAGGTCATGTTCGGCTCCAGGGACCCCGAAAAGGCAAAGGAGCTTGCAGGGAAGACAGGCCCGAAAGCGAGCGGAGGAAGCATCGCTGAAGCCGCGGGTTTTGGGGAAATCATCGTCCTTGCGGTCCCTTACACTGCGGCGGCTGAAACTCTAAAGGCGTGCGGGAATCTGGATGGCAAAATCCTGCTCGACTGCACGAACCCCCTCAACAGCGACATGAGCGGCCTCCTTGTAGGACACACCAGCTCGGCAGGCGAAGAGATAGCGAAAATGGCGAAGGGCGCGAAAGTTGTGAAGGGCCTGAACACTATTTTCGCGAATGTCCACCGCTCCGGGAACCCGGATTTCCGGGGTCAGGTTCCGAGCGTGTTCTATTGCGGAGATGATAAGGGGGCGAAGGAGAAGGTCGCGAAGCTGATAGGCGATGCCGGATACGAGCCTATCGATGCCGGCCCGCTGAAAAATGCGAGATATGTCGAGCCGTACGCGATGCTGTTGATACAAGTCGGCTCGGGGATAGGATGGGACATAGCGCCGAAGCTTTTGCGAAGATAGGCGATTTTCATGGCAGACTACGACACGATAATAATAGGGGCCGGAATAGCCGGGATGAGCGCGGCGGTGTTCACCGCGAGGGCGAAACTTAAGACGCTGGTGGTCGGAATGCCCCAGAAAAGCCAGCTGCATTTCGCGCAGTCTGTCGGGAATTACATAGGGCTGGACGAGGCTTCGGGCCCGGAAATCCTTGAGAAGGGCGCCGAGCAGATAAGGAAATACGGCGCGGAGCTGCTTGAGAAGGAGGTCGTGCACGTCGTGAAGAAGGGGGAGGAGTTCACGGTCAAGACGGAGGACAACAAAACATTCACCTCAAAAACGGTAATCATCGCGAGCGGGATGAGCGCGAGGCTTCCCGGGATAAAGAACGACAAGGAACTCCTGGGGAAGGGGCTGCATACATGCGTCGCCTGCGACGGCTACCCGTACAAGAACAAAAAGGTCGCGGTGATTGGCAACGGCAACCATGCGGCGGAGGAGGCAATCGAGCTTCTCGCCCTGACGAAGGACATCACGGTCATTTCTAACGGGAAGGAGTTCGAAGTCTCGAAAGAGCTGATGGCCGAGTGCGAAAAGGGAACGGTGAAGTTTTTGAAGGACAGGGTCATGGAGTTCAAAGGTGAAAAATGGCTCGAAGGAGTCGCCATGAAGGACGGCACGGTCGCGAAATATGATGGCGTGTTTCTTGCGCTCGGCGGAGTCACTTCGCTGACGTTCGCCCAGAAGCTCGCGCTCGACACGAACGCTGACGGCTCGCTTGTCATCGACAGGGACGGGAAGACGGCCATAGAGGGATGCTTCGCGGCGGGGGGGTGCACGGGCGGCAACCAGCAGATGGCGAAAAGCGCGGGGGAAGGCTGCAACGCAGCGATATCCGCGATAAAGAAGGTGAAGGGCCTCGGAAGCTACTCCGACCAGACCTGATTTAGGGAGCCCTAAAAAGATGTTTTTTTCTGCGGTCAGATGTGTAGTATTTATAAATCGTAGTCCGGAAAAGTGATATCATGATAACGGGTCCAAGTTCATTACCGCCCAGGCTGTTCTCTCCGGAAAATGAGCGCGGAGTAGGGTTTTCCGGCAGGAAGCCTGAACCGGACAGCGTTGATGCGGGAGGCGTGAAGAAGCACTTCACTATTCTTGTAGTCGATGACACCGAGCCCCTGCTGAGGGCAGCCGCGCGAATTCTCAAGGGCAATGGGTTCACAATCCTTACCGCGGCGGATGGCGTCCAGGCGCTCGCCGCGTTCGGCAAGGAGCGCATCGACCTTGTCGTGAGCGACAGGCAGATGCCGAACATGGGCGGCCTCGACCTGCTCCGCTCGCTGAAGGCGATAGACCCGAAAGTCAAGTTCATACTGATGAGCGGGAACATTTCCGACACGGACACGCTCGAGTTCCTCATGGAAGGGGCGCTCGACGTCCTTCATAAGCCCGTCGACGCTGCCGTCCTGAAGGCTTCGGTAGAGAGGTGCCTTTTGGGGGATGTACCGGCCGTCACGGCACAAGGCCCGAAGAACGGGAATGAGGTGCGCATCGGAGAGGGAACGAAAAGACAGCTCCGGGTGCTTGTCGTGGACGACGACCCGGACAACCTTTTTGGGGAAGAAGCGATTCTTCAGGCGATTCTCGGCTGTTCGGTGAAAACGGCCATAAGCGGGAAGGAAGCGGCGGAGATATTCCTGAGGGAGGGCGCAGACGCCATAGTGACCGACTTCCACATGGAAAACGGCGACGGCGCTTTCCTTGCGGCGGAAGTGAGGAAGAGCGGCTCGAAAGTCCCCATAATACTCGTCAGCGGCGAGGCGGACGAGAAGGAGAAGCAGAGGGCGCTCGATTGCGGCGTCAACCTCATCCTGAGGAAGCCCGTGGACCCGATAGAGCGCCTGACCGACGCGATCGTAAAGCTGACAAGCGGCTGATTTTTATTGTTTCGTCGTGATTTCCCTTAATGCTCAGCTACCGGAAAGGCTCCCGCGCGGAAAGGGAGCTTATCGACTATTTTTCATCAAAGGGGTTCTGCGTAATCAGGGCGGCAGGAAGCGGGGTCAATTCCCTGAGCCCGGACATCCTCGTGTTCAGGAGGGGAATGCAGTTCGGCATCGAGGCGAAGGCCCATGAGAAGGAGAACCTGAGCATAGACCGGGAGCAGTTCGTCAACCTCAAAAAATGGGAGGATGTCAGCGGCATAAACTGCTTCATCGGATGGAGAAGGAACCGCGAGCCCTGGTATTTCGTGCCATTGTCGCTTTTTCGGGAAAATGAAAAAACTTTCGGGATAAACTGGGAGAACGCGCAGGCGCTGGGGAAAAAAATCGAAGAGTTCGGATGACTATTTTTTGCGGCTCCTCCAGTAAATGACCGCGCCCACCGCAACGAGAAGCAGGAGCAGAAGCC
>JBFLVW010000008.1:0-5166 GCA_040758235.1 Microcaldota archaeon | reverse complement strand
TCGCTGTTGATGACAAGCACGCCGTTGTTGTCGAGCGACGAGGAGCCGGATATCGTGACGCCCGATATGCTGGAGTTGTCAGCGTCGCAGAGCACAATCTCCGGGTAAGTACCGCCGGCCAACGCCTGGGGCGAGTTGTAGTACTGGAGCAGGCCGCCTCCGGAGGCGACCATGTTGGCGATAAAGTTGCCGCAGTCCGCGTCCTCGTAAGGGACGACGTTGAGGTCGAACTGCCCGTTTTCCTGGACGAAGTTGTCCGAGAGGATGTTTCCCTGCGCTCCCTGAAGCTCGATGCCGTCGAAGTCGTTGAACGAGGCGTTGTTGTTGGTGAACGTGTCGTTGTCCGTCCGTATGAAGAAGCCGTCGCCGTTCCCGAATGCCGTATTCAGGTCGTATGTGTTGTTCCCCGCCGTCCCGTCGACCTCGAAGCCGTACGCATCGTTGCCGTAAGCCGTGTTGTTGCTGACAAGCGAGTTCGCCATGGGGCCGAGGAGGCGGAAACCCCGGTCATTGGAGTATGCGGTGTTGCCGGTCACTGTCGTGTTGTCGCCGCCGCCGAAGTATCCCGAAACGGAATTGTTGTAGGCCGTGTTTCCATCGACGACGTTGCCCGCCCCGCCGAGAATGCCTACCCCGTCCCTGTTGCCGAAAAGCTCGTTGGACTGGACCGCATTCGAGTTCGAGAACTCCACCCGGATGCCATCGTTGTCATTGCCGTTCGCGGTGTTCCCGCTGACGAGATTGGCCGAAGGCGAGTAGCCGAGCCAGATGCCGTAGTTGCTTGAAGCGGCGTCATTTCCCGTGATGCTGTTGCCGCTCGAGGTGCCATCCACATAGATTCCAGCGAAGCTGCAGTTCGTCACGTTGTTTCCGGTTACGAGGCTTGCGTTTGAGTCCCGCAGTGCGATGCACTGGTCGTAGAGCGAAGAGGCGCAGTTCACGATAGTGACGTTGTTCGCGCCATCCACGTTTATCCCCGTGTGGTCCGAGCCCGTGGGGTCGTCGGTCAGGCTGAAGCCGTTGCAGTCTAGGAGCACGTCGGAGGCAGTGATGTGGATGCATGCCGTCGTGGGGGCCGCGATTATTGTCGCATTGAAGAGGTTGGCCGTGAGGACGTACGTATCGCTCACGTTTATCACCTGGCACGACGAAACGTTCTGCAGGGAAAACGACAGGCCGGCAACGGCTGCGAGAGCCAAAAGGACCAGAGGGAGTTTCATGCCTATATTAACAAAGTAATACTTAAATACTGTTTTACCACATGGTGCGTCGCTTCCCCAGGCTCTTTTTTTTATTCCCTTCCGTGCCTATCCGCTTCATGATTCTCATCATCGACAACGGCTCCCAGTACACACACCTCATAAAAAGGAACTGCCGCGAGCTGGGCTACGACTGCGACATGCTCTACAACAAGGCGACCGGGGAGGAGCTCGACGAGTTCCTCAGGGAGGGCGTCGTGAAGATAATACTCTCCGGCGGGCCGAGTTCCGTATATGCCGACCCCCCGAACCTGAGCTCCCTCATATGCGGCCGGGTGCGCGAGGGGAAGATGAGGATGCCCCTTCTGGGGGTGTGCTACGGCCAGCAGATGATAGCGCACGTCTTCGGTGCGAAAGTCGGGAAGGGAGCGAGCGCGGAATACGGCATGGGCGAGGTGGAGATTGATTCCGAGGACGTCCTTTTCAGGGGCGTCCCCAAAAAAATCAAGGCGTGGGTGTCCCATTTCGATGAAGTCAAGGAGCTCCCGAAGGGCTTCGTGCCGCTCGCCCACTCCGGCACCTGCGCAATCGAGGCCATGCGCCACTCGGAGCGCCCGATATTCGGCGTGCAGTTTCATCCGGAGGTCTGGCACACGGAGCACGGCGAGGACATCCTGAGGAATTTCCTGGAGATAACCGGTCATTCCGAGGAATGATCCGGGTCCTCGCGCTCTTCCGTCTTCTCCTGCAGGCGTTTCATCCTCGCGACCATCTCCTCCTGGCTGATGAAGTTGTATTCCGCCCGGACGAGGCGCTCGTAGAACGCGCGGCGCTTCGATATCCTTGCCGCGACGTCGAAGATGTGCTCCAGCCCGGACCATAGGAGGTACCACATCAGCACGGAGAAGAGGACGAGTATGGGGAGGGCCTCGAGCTCCGGGACTATGAAGAGTGGGAGCGAGATTGCCAGCCCTGCGAGTATGCGGATGCCGCCGCCCCGTATCCTTTCCCTCGACATTTTCTCCACGTCCCTCATCCTTTCCCTGAAGTGCTCCTTCAGCCTCCTGCGCACGAGGGCCTCGGTCTTTTCCGAGCGGAGCGCCTGGGGCAGGGTGAAGTTCACGACCAGCCCCCGCCTGCCGGTTTCCTCGTAGCGCCTGTGCAGCTCCTTGAGGAAGTCTGCGGAGACGAGCCGGGTGCCGTAGGGCGAGGGGTCGAAGTCGGAGAATATGTCGTCGTAGCTGTCGAGCGCGAAATCGGCCTGCTGGAGCAGGTCGGACACCGTCCTCCCGGGGGATTCCATGAGTCCAATCGGGCGATTGCGGTTTATATTTGTTTCATGCCTTCAGCTTTCCATGGCCACCACGGTTTATCTCATGAGGCACTGCCAGAGCGTCGCGAACGCGGAGAGGAGATACAACTGCACGATAGGAGAAGACCGCGGGCTGAGCGACGAGGGAAAAAGGCAGGCCAGGCGGGTTTCCAGGTTCTTCATCGGCAGGAGAATAGGCGCGATTTATTCCAGTCCTTTCCCAAGGACGATGCAGACTGCCGGGGCCGTTTCCGAAGCCGCCGGGGCCGGGGTCGAAACGCTCGAGAGCTTCGGCGAGCTCGATTGCGGGGAGTGGGACGGCCGCACAGAATCGGAGATACAGTCGCTTTTCCCGGATGCATGGAAGGGCTGGCACTATGACCCGCAGAACAACCCCATACCGGGGGGCGAGTCGCTCCTCGATGTCCAGACGCGGGTGCTTCCGGATTTCAGGAAACTCGTTAAAAGGCACGAGAATGGAAGCATCGCCATCGTGACGCACTACTGCGTCTTCAACGTCATAATCTGCTCCCTCGTGTCGAGCCTCGCGAGCTTCCGGAGCTTCGACACCGGCAACGGGACGATAGCGGAGATAACGATGGATAACGTGCCGAGGCTCAGGTTCTATTCCGCCCTCCCCCCGCAAGATATTTAACCCGCCCGCGCGATTTTCCGGCATGCTCGCGGTCATCGGAGGCTCGGGGTTCTATGCGCTTGGCAAAAAAATTTCGCGGGAGCGCATCGGGACCGAGTTCGGCGACGCGGTCGTCCACAAGGTGCGAGTCCTGGACGAGGACGTGTATTTCATCCCCCGGCACGGCGAGGGGCATTCCATCCCGCCGCACAGGATAAACTACCGCGCGAACGTTCGCGCGCTCATGGAGCTTGGCGCAAGCGGGGTGATAACCGTGCACGCATGCGGCGCAATATCGAAATACAGGCCCTCCGACATCGCCCTCATCGAGGATTTCATCGGCCTTTTCTGCCCGCCGGCCACGCTTTTCGACGATTTCTCCGCCGGGATGCGGCATCGCGATTTCACGCGGCCCTTCAGCGCCAGGATGCAGGAAACCCTTGCCGAAGTCGCTGCTGTCGCCGGAGTGAAGCTGAAGAAAGGCGGAATCGTCGCGACGACGCCCGGGCCGCGGTTTGAAACTCCGGCCGAGATACGGGCGCTGAAGCGCCTCGGCGCGAACCTTGTGAGCATGACGGCCGCGTATGAGATGACGCTCCTCGGGGAAGCGGAAATCGACTTCGCCTCCATCGCAGTTGCGACCAACTACGCGGCAGGAATCGGGAAAACACCCCTCTCGGGCGAGGAGGCGGTGAAGGTGATGAAAGGTGCCTACGGCCACCTTCTCGCGCTGATAGGGGGCTTCGCGGAAGAGGTTGCGTGAACCGGGGGATGGAGATTCAGCGCGTGACGTCCTTCGAGCTTATCTGCTTGAGATAGTGGGCGTTTTTGGCGAAGTATTCCCTGCTCGGCCGCAGTAAATCGATGAGCTCACGCGAGACCGCGTTCTTGAGGTCGAGGGGATGAAGTTTTCCCTCGGAGTAGGCTTTCTTCAGCTCGTCAGCGCCCCAAAACTCGATGTCGCCGCCGAACTTCGCCGGACGCTCGATTTTTAGGGTTTTTTTGTTCTGGGAATCGCGAAGCACGAGGTATTCGGCGTATTCTATTATGGGGTTCCCCTCGACGATTTTCTCCGGGCAGTGCGCTTTTTTTATCTTGGATTTTATCTCGTCCTCGGAATCGTGTATGAAGATTGCGCTCCCGGGGATGCTCTTGCTCATTTTCTTCTCGAGGACCTCCTCCTCCTTCGATGCCGGATGCGCTCCGGATGCCGGATGCGCCACCTGCAATCCGGGGAGAAGATGGTGATGTACAGCTACGAATTCTTTTTTGTATGAATGGGCGAGTTCGCGCGCGAGCATGTGGACTTTCCTCTGGTCCATCCCCGCATGCGCCATCTGCACTCCAAGCATGAATATGTCCGCGGCCTGCATCGCCGGGTATACCACGGCGGCGGAAGACGTGTTCTCCGTCTCCTTCCTGCCCATTATCGCGATGCACCTCAGCATCCGGTTGATTGTAGTGTCCTTGGATATTTTCAGGACCAGTTTCCAGTACTCGGAATCGTACAGGTCGCTCGCTAGTACATACTCTACTTTGGATTCGTCGAGGCCAAGAGAGACGAAGCAGTGCTTGAAGTATCCTTTTGCGACTTCCCTTATTTTTTCCAGGTCTCCGCCGAGCTTCTGGTTGATGTAGGAATGGTAGTCGGCGAGGAAGATTGTCGGCTTCATGCCCGCATCCAGGAAGTCCCGGACCTTTATGGCGGTGCACAGGCCGGTCCCCAGGTGGACCATACCGGAGATCTCGAATCCGATATAGTGCTTGGGGGACGAGTAGTTCTGGAAAATCATGCGGAGGTCCTCTTCCGTGACGACTTCCTCCATCGGCTTGCGTTTGACTAGCGCTATCTTTGCCTCGATGTCCATGTTCTGGGTTAGGCCGAGCGTTTATTTAAAAGTTAGTAAACAAAATCACTTCAGTCCGCCTCCGTAGCTCAGTGGTAGAGCGGCTCTCTTGTAAACTTTTTGGGGAAAACTCGTTCAAAGCGTTCGCAAACCCGAAGGGTTTGCCGACTGAGC
>JBFLVW010000007.1:0-3405 GCA_040758235.1 Microcaldota archaeon | reverse complement strand
TACCACGCATGCCGCGTCCGCCCGCGCTCCGAGTATTCTACGTAGAGCCACGCCTCCTCCCTCGTCTCGCTCCTGACAAGGCCATAAAGCGTGCGCTCGCCCGTTGCGCGGTCGGCCTCGGAATATGCAACGCCTTCCTCCGTGCGCTCCGGAGCGGGAACGTCGGTCCGGACTATTTTGTGCGTCCCGAAGAACCGGGCCCTGTCGAACTCGTTGAAAAGGGAAATCGCCCGCCGCTCCAGCCGCGCGTATTCGCGCTGCGCTCCGCCGCGCTCCGCCCACGCCTGGAGGTCCGCCCTGACCGCGCGCAGCCCCTCCTTGGCTTGCCCGAGGCCTTCGCCGTCGATTTCAAGGCGCTTGTCTATCGCCCCGATTAGCTCCCTCGCATCAGCCATCCTCAAAGCCTCCTGCACATATAAGGTCCCTCGAGTTCATAACCGAACCTGCGGTAGTATTCGCGCACGCCGACCCCGCTGATTATGGCCATCTTTTCCATCCCGCGGTCGATTGCTATCCCCTCGGCCTCGCGCAGGAGGGCGGAGCCCAGGCCCCGGTGCTGGACTTCCCCTTCGCCTTCGATGGGGGCTTCCGAACCGTAGACGTGCAGTTCCCGGATTAGAGCGGTCTTTGCGCCAAGCCCTCCCGATGCAGGGTGCCGGGGGCCGGGTTCCGGAAGCCTGAGCCGGATGAATCCCGCTATGAGCCTATCCTCGTTTTCGTATGAAAGGAAAGCTTCCCTTCCCCCGCTCGCATCGTATTCCATCCGTTCGATGCGGAACCCGGATATTTTGGCAGTCCCTATTTCCCGATACCGGATTTCCTGCGGGACGATGCCCTTCTCACGCAGCTTCTCCTCGACGAGCTCGCGGAGGTTGCTTTTCTTCACGCCTCCGTCTATTTTGCCCGCCGGGATGTCCCGCTGGATGCGCATGACCCTCACGTATTTGGGAATGTACCGGTAGAATTCCGAGATGACATCAGCCGCTTCCTCGCTGGAGTAGGGCGAGTATTTCCCCTCGTCGGCCCATTTTTTGAGTATCGTGCCGCCAACGACGAGCGTGGGGTAGATTTTCAGCATGTCGGGCCGGAAAGAGGGGTCCCCGAACAGGTTTTTCACCGCGCGGATGTCTTTTTCCGGGTTTGAACCGGGAAGGCCGGGCATGAGATGGTAGAGGACCTTGAAGGCCGCGCGCTTCAGGGCCGCGGTCGAATCCACTACGTCCTTTACCGTATGCCCGCGGTTCACGGTTTTGTAAATCTTATCGTCAGCATGCTGGACGCCGAGCTCCACCCTGGTCGCGCCGTATTCGAGCATCTCCCCGATGCGGTCTGCGCAGACGTCGGGGCGCGTCTCGATTGTCAGGCCGACGACACGGTGCGCGGCCCGCTCGTTTTTTTCCTTCGCTTGCGCGAGCGATTCCGAGGGCGAGCCGTTCAGCGCGTCGTATATCCCCTTGATGAACGAACGCCGGTATTCCGGCTCCGTCTCGAGGAACGTCCCGCCCATCACGATGACTTCGCACTTGTCGGCCGGGTGCCCGCCCCCCTCGAACTGCCTCACCCTGCTGCTCGCCTGCATGAAGGAATCGAAGCCGAACTGCCTACCGCGGAGAGCCGCCGGCTCGAAGCCGGTGTAGCTTTTCGCCGCAAGGCCCGTGAACGGGCAGAATACGCAGCCCCATTTGCACGAGTCCTGCGGGCGTATCATCACGGCAACCGGCGTCACTCCGGACGCGGTCTTCGAGGGCTTCTTGAGGAGGAGCGCCCGGATTTCCTTCGTGAGCTTTTCAGGGGGAAAATTCGCGAGTATCTCTGGATTCTTTATCATGGCGCTTATGGAGAAGCGGCGGCCCTCCTCGCGCTTGATGCGGTCGAGGTTCCTCTCCCCTGCAATTATGCGGGCCGTGACGGCCTCTATCGCCTCCCTCCTTGACATCGGGGAAAAAGTTGCATGGAATTCATTTAAAGACGTTCGAGAGCAGGCCCGCAAGGGAGTAGATGATGCCCTCGAAGACGGGGAATACGGCGACTCCGTTGTTCGTCGCGCGGTAGTCGCCGAGCAGGCCGGAGTGTATGAAAAGCGTTACGTTCCGCTCATCGGCGATGTTCTCGCTCGCCTGCGACTGGACTCTTATCGTCGCCTTGTAGGCCTCCTCCTCCCCGCCGACTATCTCGTAGTAAATCGTTTTCGAGGAGTGGGCGGGCACGAAGACGGGCTTTATGAACTCCCATCTCTTCGCGCCAATAGAGCTTACCGTGAATACGTCGCTGGTCGACGCCTTGTTCCGGATCGTTATCGCGAACCTCGCCGGCTGGCCCGGCCCGACATCGAGATAAGCGGGCGAGACGTCGAAGTCCAGCACGTCCCATGTGATGCGCATCTTCACCTTGAATGTGACGTTGCCAAGCTCCTCCCCGTCTCCCTCGTCCATGACCGTAACAAGAGCGGTGTATTCGCCTTCAGGGGAGTCCGGGTCAGCTGTGATCGTGACCCTGAGCGGGTCCTGGTAAAGCTTGCTGTCCTCCGCGGTCCATCCGGCAGGCAGGCCCTGGACTCGGACCTGGTCATAGAACCCGCCCTCTCCGTAGATGCCTCCCTCCGTGACTCTGCGGTCGATGAGGAGTTCCACCGTCTGCCCCGGCCCGATGGTTCCGAGGTCGACCGTGTCGCCTTCCCTCACGCCGTTGCGCTCCGGGGACTCGAGGTCTATGGCGGCGGACAATGAAAGGAGAAGGACTAATGCGAGCGCGGCCCTCTGTAGCATGGCTGGATATGCGGGATTAAGGATTATAAAGGCTATTTCGGGCCCGGCGGAAGGACCTCATCGAGGACGCTGAGCGCGAACGCTGCTTCCTCCGCTTTGCCTGAGGTATCGAGCGCAGCCACCGCGCGCAACATGGCCGAGCGCGCCCCCGCGAAGTATGGCGCGGCATCGTCGTCGTCCCTGCCGACCGAGCGGCAGAAGCTGGGCCTTCCCATTACCGCGTTCGAGTGAATCCTGACCGAGCTCGAGGCATCAGAAGAAGACATGGTCAAAATCCTGCCGGTGGAATCGTCCACCGCCATGCTCCTGTTTTCCGGCTTCCGGTA
Source organism: Microcaldota archaeon (assembly GCA_040758235.1). GTDB lineage: Archaea > Micrarchaeota > Micrarchaeia > Anstonellales > Bilamarchaeaceae > Bilamarchaeum. The sequence continues at coordinate 314 of JBFLVW010000007.1, read as the reverse complement.
TGGCGAGAATGCCGCCGTGAACGAGAACATGCCGTCCTGGCGCTCCAGTCTGACGAAAATATCGGCCCCCAGGCGGCCGAATTTCGCCACGTGGCTCCGGAACTCAACGACAAGGAGCTGGTCTTTCATGAAAGTCGACGAGAGGCGGCCGGGGTGCTCACCGTCGATTATGCCGAGAACATCGGTGTTCGCAGGGTTCTTGACGCCGGCGAGGGCGAGGATGATGTTTTCCGCATTTACCCTTCCCTCGACCACCAGCCGGGCGTTTTTCCGCACGAGCGCCGCGACATCCTCGTTTTTGTTTGTGTGGATGA
>JBFLVW010000006.1:0-2108 GCA_040758235.1 Microcaldota archaeon | reverse complement strand
TCCATGAAGAAGGAGGCCGAGGCCGACGTAGCCGGCGCGCTAGCCGAGCAGAGGAACGAGCGGATAGCCTGGGCGCGGCTGGAATCGAAGAGGATACTCGCCGAGGCGCGCGAAGACGCGATAAAGGCGGTCCTCGAGGACTTCTTCGAATCGCTCAAGGACGTGCGCCGGAGCGCGGAATACAAGAAGTTCCTTGCGGGGGCCGCAAGCTCCGCTTCGGCCGAGCTAGGCCCCGGGACGACGATCCACGTCGTGAAGGGCGACAAGGCCCTTCTCGGCCCCAAGCTGAAAGTCGTCGAGGACCTCGACGGCCTGGGGGGCGCCCTCGCGGAGAGCGCGGACGGGAAGATACGCATCGACCTGACGCTCGAGACGCTCTTCGAAAGCCAGAGGGACGACATCCGCAAGAAAGTGCATGAAGCGCTGTTCGGAGGAAAATGATGAGCGGAAACGGGTTCATGGGGTTCCGTCTGCCGAAGGTCGAGAACCGCGCCCTCAAGTACGGCTACTCCAACGCCCGCGTCAGGGCGATGAGGGGCCTGCTCCTGAGGACCAGCGCCCTCGACGAGCTGATACGCGTCGGCACTATCGAGGGCATGGTCGAGCTGCTCCAGCGGACCGGCTACAAGAACGACCTCTCGGGCGCGGGCATAAGCTACGCCGGCTCGGCCCTAATCGAGACCGCCGCGTCGAGGAATTTCTCCCGCACCGTCCGGAAGCTCATCAGGATAACCCCGGAAAGCGACCGCATGGCGCTCAAGGCCCTCCTCATCCGGTGGGACCTGCTCAACATCAAGACGATGATGCACGCGAAGAGGATAGGGCGTTCCTATGAGGAGGTGAGGCCCCACCTTTTCGAAGTGGGCGGCCTTTCCGAGGACGACTTCAGGCGCATCATGAAGGCCGACCCCGGGAACCTCCTCAAGGAGCTCCGGAGGACCGAACTCGGGCGCAAGATGCTCTCGATGAGCGCGGGGAAGCTGAACCGGCAGATGAAGGAGAGCTTCTCCAACGCCTTCAGGAGCCTCGACACGTTCATGCAGATGGAATCGGTCACGGACGCTTACATGTTTATCTTCATGGACGAGGCTCTAGCCGAGTCGGGCGGAAAGGAGATGGAATCCGTCCGCAGCATCCTCCGCAGGGAGATAGACGCCAAAAACGTGATGATAATCGAGCGACTCAAGAAACACTCGTCGTCAAGGGAGAAGATACTCGGCACGCTGATACACGGCGGTACGCTCGGCGACCAGCTCATAGGGCGGCTCATCGAGGCGAAAGACCTGAACGCGACCCTCGGCATCATCCGCTCGAAATTCCCCCAGCTCGACACCAAGGACAAGCTCACGCTCGCCGAGCTAGAAATCGCGCTCGAAAAATCAATCGCCGCGCAGAAAGTCCTGGCATTCCACAGGGCCATACTGTCCGCCGGCGTCATCATCGGGTTCCTCCTTCTCAAGGAGGAGGAGATAAACAACCTGAGGAAAATCGCGAAGGGAAAAGAGTTCGGCATGTCCGAACAGGAGGTCCGCTCGATGCTGGTGGTCGTATGACATTCCCGAACATGAGATGGAAGCCTGAGCCGGAGCACATGGGCGCCGTGCCGCAAGAGCGGATGGAGCCGGCAACGGGTGCTTCAAGGAAGCTCATGTTCGCGAAGATTTCCGGCGGAGAGTTCACGGCGGTCATGGAAACAGGGGAAACGCACGAATCCCGCGCCAAAAAAAAGTGAGCAGACATGAAATCCAAAATCATAGTAATCGGAGACGCCCCCCTCGTGATGGGGTTCAGGCTTGCAGGGATAGAGAATACCGTGCAGGCGAGCGACGCAACGATACAGCACGAGCTGGAGAAGGCGCTTGGGCAAACCGAGATCGGGATAATCGTCACGAACGAGACGATGCTCAATAAAATAGACTGGAGGCTGAAGAAGAAGCTCGACAGCATAGCCTACCCGGTCGTCATACCCATGCCGGACTATTCCGGGAAAAGCGCAGAAGGGGACGAAATCAGGAACCTCATCAAGAGGGCCCTCGGCTTCGACCTCGGAAGCAAAAAATGATGTTTAGATGAGGTTGGAAAGGAACCTCAAAGAAAAGGAGGTTGGA
>JBFLVW010000005.1:0-8634 GCA_040758235.1 Microcaldota archaeon | reverse complement strand
ATTTTCAAGAAATACATCGGGGCGGAGATAGCGCGCACCGACCTTCACATCCAGTTCCTCCAGACCTACGAGGGCGTCGAGGGCGACAGCGCCTCGATTTCCACCGCGGTCGCGGTGATTTCGGCGCTCTCCAACATACCGGTCCACCAGCACGTCGCGATGACCGGCTCGCTCGACGTCCGGGGCCGCGTCCTCCCGGTCGGGGGCATCACCGGCAAAATCGAGGCCGCGATAGAGTCCGGCATAAAGAAGGTCCTGATTCCGGTCGCGAACGCGCAGGACGTGTATCTTCCCAAGGAGAAGGCGCAGAAGGTCGAAGTGGTGCATGTATCCAACCTCGCCGAAGTGCTTGGGCATGCGCTCAAGGACAGCAGGGAGAAAAAGGAACTATTGAGGAAGATGAAGTCGCAGGCGGGATAATTTTGGCGTGCGGCGAAAGAAAAGCGCATCCGTTTATTTGTTAGCGGCGAATCACAACCCATGATAAAACCCGCGGTTTTCGGCGCTCTTCTCGCCGCTTTTTTGGCGTTCGGGTGCATAAACCAGCCACCGCCTCCTCCGCAGGAATGCTACGCCCCATGCCACGTCTCGCTCGACGACCCGGGCGTCTATGATTTGGGATGCGTGCGGGGGACGGGGCCAATCGCCTGCACGATGGAATACCGCTCAGGCGATGCGTGCCTGAAGTTCATCAAATGCGATTCCTCATGCACGAACCCCGGGCAGGCGCGGTTTAGGCAGTGCATCACATGCTACAAGGCGTGCGCCGCGGAAGGAAGCGGGATTGACGTTTGCGACGATAGGTGCGCGGGTTAGTCATTCGCCCGATTTCAGCACCACGTTCTCGTCCACCGAAGTCACTGCGGAAATCGGCATCGAATACCTCTTGTCGAAGACCGTCTGGATGATTATCTTGCCCCTCCTCGGGTCGAGGCCCACTATCTTGCCGAGGTAGCTCCCGTGCTCGGAAATGGCCTCCTTGCCCTCGACCTTCAGCTCCATCAGCACCTCCTTGCGGTACCAGTTCACGAAGCCGGTCGCGAAATATCCCAACACGACCGAGAGGGCGATGCTGAGCAGGAAGGTCCCGAAGTCCACGTAAGGCTCGTTCAGGTTCACTATCCAGCTGCTCCCCACGAGGACCACGAAAGTCGTCAGCGCGGCCGCCGCGGAATAAAGCATGTATTTCGTCAGGTTGAACTTCCTTTTTTCCATGAGGGCGTCGATGCTCTTTCCGACCATGATGAGCAGGAGGCCGGTGAAAGCGATCCAGCTTATGCTCCCGGCGACCAGCGCAATCAGCTTGTCCTCCGGAAGGTTGAGGGAAATCCCCTTCTGGAAAGTCTGGTAGCCGACGAAAATGCCTATCGTGAAGACTGCGAACGCCCCGATGTATCCTATCCAGCTCGTCCTCTCGAAGGAGAACCTGAAGTCCTTGACGATTCCCGCGAGCGCGTCGTCGATTCCGAACACCCTTGATATGAGGTACGCCCCGACGATTATTGCGACCGGCTCCCAGCCCAGCTGGAGGTAGCTTGCGAGCGCGAACAGTATGAGCAGGACTGCCGGGACGCCGAAGATGGTCTTCGCGAAATACGGGTCGCGAAGCTTCTCCAGGAGGACGAAGTATGTCTTCTCCAGCTCCTTCGCCTGCTTGATGAAGACTATCTTGGTCGAGTCTATCTTGATGCGGGATTTGATTATCGGGACCAGCTCCTCGTCCGATGCGCCGTCCGATATGAGGACGCAGGAAGACGGGTTCAGCTCCGCGACTACCTTGTCGAGCTGCGAGCTCACCTCCTTGTCGGCCTTGTAGCCGAGCGCCTTGTCGCCTGTCAGCGTCGCGACCTCGACCGAATGCCCCTCCGAGCGCATCCTGTCGAAAGTCCGGACCGAGTAGAAAATGGCGTTCGAATCAGGGTCTTCCGGGTCGGCGAGGGCGAGCGCCGTCGCCCCCTCCAAGTTCCTCTCCCGCCCGATGAGCGGCCCGTTGACCCGCGCCTTCTCGTAGAGGTCGTTGTCCCGGTCTATGCACAGTACCAATATCGGCCGCTTCATCATTTTTATCTCGGCTTCTGTCTATAAAAACCCCCCCGCAGAGCGGGCTCCGGATGATGATTGCTTAAAAAACCTTTCCCGCCAACTCCCTACTGTCGAATTCCGCTAATTTGAGGAGTGCATATGGAAAAGAAGCTAGTTCTTCCCGGAGACCACCTTTCCAGCGCGGAAGAGTCTGAGACCGGCGAGAACACGTACAGCGAGAGGGACGAGGTGTTCGCCTCCGGAGTGGGCGAGGACGCGAGCGTGCCCGGGCACGCGAAGGTCAAGACCCGCAGCAGGACGCTCAAGGTCCCTGCAGTCGGCGACGCGCTCTACTGCCTGATAATCAAGGCAGGCATGAACAAGGCAATCGGCGGCTGCGTTCCTGTCGGGGAAGTGGAGAGCGGCGAGCGGGGAATCGAACTCGAGGCCGTGCTTCCTGTCACCGCCGTGCGCAGGGACTACGTCAGGGACATGCGCGACGAAGTGAAGGTCGGCGACATAGTCAAGGCAAGGATAATGAAAGTCGAGAAAAGCGGCTACGAGATAAGCATGAACGGCCCGGACTGCGGCGTCGTGTGCGCTTTCTGCCCCCGGTGCAGGAGCAGGATGGACCTGAAGGAAAGGACATTCATCTGCCCCGAATGCTCGTGGAAGGAGCGCAGGAAGCTCCCGCTTGCCGAGGGCGAGGCGCCCCCGCCGGAAGAGCCCCGCGAAAGGAGGTTCGGCGGATTCCGGGGACGCGGAGGATTCCGCGAGCGGGGCGGGGGCCGCGGCGGATTCGGGGAGAGGAGAAGGTTCGGAAGGAGGCCCGGCCCGGGAGGGCGCAGCGGCTCATACTGAAGGATGGTTTTTATGGACGTCAAGGTTTTGGTCAACGAGAAGAACGTTCTGGAGATGGAGCTCACCGGGGTGGACCAGTCGCTCGCCCAGCTCCTCGCGGAGAAGCTGAGCGGGGAGAAGGACGTGGAATTCGCGTCCTACAAGATGGAGCACCCGCTGCTTGCAGAACCCAAGCTCTATGTACGCACGAAGAAGGGCGAGCCGGGCAAACTCGTCCTTGAGAAGCTGGAGGAGCTGAAGAAAGAGGTATCGGAGTTCAGGGAGCAGTTCCGGGACATCGTGAAATGATGGAAATCCGGAGCATGCTCAGGAAGCCGCACGTCCAGGCGATAACTCTCATCGCCACGCTGGCACTCGCTATAGTCTCCAATACGATTTTCGGGGGCACGGCCCTCGGCTTCGTCCCGATCATCTTCGGCCTGCTTGTTGTCGCGGAAATCGCGCTTTTCGTGAGCATGGAAGTGAAAGAAGGCGCGGAGAAGCACGGCTGGAAGCACGAGGCGATGGACACCGCCATCGCGCTCGGCGTGGCCCTGCTCATCTGGTTCGGCGCGTCGTTCGTGCTCAACACGAGTTCCCCTGTTTCGGCGGTGGTCTCCTGCAGCATGCTCCCCAACCTCTACCGCGGGGACTTCGTGCTCGTCCAGGGGGCGCCCGTGAAGGCCTACGAGCTAGAGATGACGCGCGCGGAGCTCGAATCGCTCACGGACGAAAAGGCCTTCGTCTCCTTCGGCGGAAAGAACGTTTCAATCGACGGCTCCCTCTTCCCCTATTGCCTGCAGAACAGGTACAGCGAAGCGTGCCAGGCGTTCGTCAATTCGCCAGGGTCCGTTTCGGAGAAGAAGGGCGCCTTCACGTACTCGTACCAGTCCTGCCCCGTGACATTCAAGAACGGCTCGACGGCATCCGCGCCGTGCCTGAAGTCCGTTTCTTTCCGCGGGAAGGAATACCTCACGAACTTCTCGCACGACATCATCGTCTACGCGCCCCCGGAGGGCGACCTCTACGCTTCCATCGGCGACATCGTGCACCGCACTTTTTTCGCGATAGACGTGGACGGGGAAAAATACTACGTCACCCGCGGGGACAACAACCCCCTGCTCGACATGCAGGTGTACGATTACGGGACGGGGCTTACGAACCATCCCGTCCCCCAGGACTCGCTTCGGGGGAAAGTCGTCGCGCGAATCCCCCTCCTCGGCTACTTCAAGCTTTTCCTCTCCGGATTCTTCCAGGAGGACTCGCAGTGCAGGATGCAGCTTCAGTTCGAGCACAACTGAGGCTCAAAGCTTCATGAAAACGTGGTCGACGTATTTCCCATCCTGCAGGAGCCATTTCGGGAACACGGCGAACTCGCGGAACCCCAGCTTCCGGTAGAGCGCGCGGGCGGGGCGGTTGGGGGATTGAACAGAGAGGTAAATGTTCCTCGGCTTCTGGCGAATCCTTGCAACTTCTATGTTGAGCCTGAGGAGCGCCTCGCCGAGCCCCGCCCCCCTGAACCCGGAAGCTATCGCGATACCAAGGCAGACGTTATCCCTGCCCTTGAACCCGCCCCTTCTCGCGTCGCACGTGCCGGCGATTTTCCCGCCAACGCGCGCGACAAGGACCTGCCCGTCGCCCTTCCTGATTTCGGCGAGCTTCGCCTTCTTCCATTCGGCCTCCTGCTTCATGCCCATTTTCCTGTCATAGGCGAGGTATGCGCCTTCGCTGACGAAGGAATTGATGAACTCACGGAGCTCGCGAACGCTGTCTTTTCGGGAAAGGAAGGCGACGCTAGCCGTCCTTCCGTCCTTCAGCGCGATTTTTTTCGGGAGACTGTAATCGGGATGCCGGCTACCCATAGTGGCTCCCGCCGAAGTCGCTCGTGATTATCTCCTTGAGCTGTTCCCGTATCTTCGCCTTCTCCGAATCGGATATCCTCAGGGAGTCCACCCTCTCCTCCCATTTCTGCAGGGCGCTCACGATGCGGCCGAAGCTCCTCTCGCTGTCTGTGAATTTCGCGTACTCGAGCAGCGAGCGGAGGGCATACTGGGATTCGCACTCGCCGAGAGTCTCCAGAATCGCGGAGCGCAGCATGTGGTTGGCCTCGTTCTCGGCCGCGGCTAGGTGCGAGAAATGGTAGGTCAGCAGCTTCGCCGCGTCGTCGCTCCCTTTGAGCCTTCCGAGGAGCCTGATGACCTCTATCAGCCCTTCCAGCGAAGTGTTGTAGTTGAACATCGCCCGGTAGACGCCGATACGCAGCTGGGCCGGCTCCTGCTGGGGGTTCTTCATCTTGAAATAGTCCGTTCCGTGCATTATCTTGAGTTCGTTGCTCGTAACCAGAATCTCGTGCAGCATGTAGAGCATGAGCTGCCTGACCGTTTCCCCGCCTGAGGCGTAAATTCCCTCCAGCTTCCCCAAAGCCTCGTTCTTCGCCTGCTCGCTGACGGCGACAGGGTAGAACTTGACCGCGAAAAGCGCGCTTTCGATGTCCTTCATATACTGGGAAAGCTGCTGGGCCTCCGCAGTTTTTTCGGGCGGCGCCGGCATTCCGGGTTTTTCCCCGGCCTGCCTGCCGGCATCCTGCTTCCCCGCATCCGGCACCCGGCCTGCTGTCTCAGGTTTCCTTTCTTCTTTTTTTGTCAAAAAATCACTCCCTTCGGATTCCCCCTGCGTTATTAAATAGGGCCGCGCGATTAAAAGCGATGGTGTTTTTCGCGACTTCGAATCCGCACAAATTCGATGAGGCGGCGGCGATACTGAAAAAGGCCGGAATCATAGCCGAGCGCTTCCCCTTCGAGCACCGGGAGATGCGCTCCGACGACCTCGAGGAGGTGGCCCGGGAGGCAGTGGAAGAGGCCTTCCGCCGATGCCAGTCCCCGGTTTTCGTGGAGGATTCGGGGCTGTTCGTGGATGCGCTGAATGGGTTCCCCGGCACCTACTCGGCCTGGGCGCTCAGGAAAATCGGGTGCGAAGGTCTCCTGCGGCTCATGAAAGGCGTTTCGCGCAGGTCCGCCCGGTTCGAGGCGTGCATAGCATACCACGACGGCTCGGAAATAACCTGCTTCCGGGGGGTCTGCCCCGGAAGGATAGCGGAAGAGGCGCGCGGGAGGGGGGGCTTCGGCTACGACCCCGTATTCGTCCCGGAAGGAGGAACTCAGACGTTCTCGGAAAACGCAAGTTTAAAAAACGCATTATCCCATAGGTATAAATCGCTTCTAGAATTCTCAAAGTACTTCGCCGCCAGAGTCTAGGGGCTATCTCTATTGAATGGTGAATGAATGGCAAAGTTGCACTCAAAGCGGAAGGGCAAGTCCGGAACGAAGAGGCCGAAGACCCTCACTGTTCCGGAATGGTCGCCCATGAAGAAAGCGGAGATCAGCGAAGCCGTCGTGAAGATGGCCAAGGAGGGCATGGGCCCGGCAAGGATAGGCCTCGTGATGAGGGACCAGCACGGCGTTGCGAACATGCGGGCCGTTCTCGGCAAGTCGCTCGCCCAGCACCTGCGCAAGGAGAAGGCTGCGGGCGAATACCCCGAAGACCTGCTCAACCTGATAAAAAAAGCCGTGCGCGTGGGCGCGCACCTGCGCGCCTCGAAGAACGACATCCACAACAAGGTCAAGCTCAGCCACATCGAATCGAAGATACACCGGCTCGCGAAATACTATTCCTCGAACGGGATGCTGCCCGCAGGGTGGAGATACGACCGCGAGAAGGCTGCGCTGCTTGTAAAGTAACGTGATTCTTATGGCAGGAAAGAAGGTCAAGACGGTCGACAAATGGAAAGCGAAGAAATGGTTCTCTGTCAAGGCCCCGACCATGTTCGAGAGCAAGGAGCTCGCCGAAGTCGTGGCCTCGGATGAGGCGCGGCTCGTCAACCGCATCGTCCGCTCGAGCCTGATGGAGCTCGGCATGGGGGGCGCGTCGCAGATTGCGATGTTCACGACCCTCCGCTTCAGGATAAAGGAGGTCCACGGCAGCGACGCCACGACCATACTTCTCGGGCACGACATAGCGCCGTCCTTCATCAGGACCTTCGCGAGGAGGGGCAAGTCGCTCATCCACCAGGTCATCGACGAAAAGACCAAGGACAATGAGACCCTGCGGCTCAAGATAATCGCCGTAACAGGCGCGCGCGTCAGCCAGAACACCAAGAGGAATCTGCGCTCGGCAATCGTGGAGGAGACGCGCAAGGCCATCGCCGAGAAGAACTTCGACGAGGTAATCCAGGACGTCATCTATGGAAGGCTGTCCTCGAAGATATTCTCCCGGTGCAAGACAATCACCAAGATGAGGCGCATCGAGGTGAGGAAGTCCGAGCGCGGCGAAGTCTTCAAGTGACACCCCGATAATCATTGTTCTTCTCAAGTTGTTTCCGGTTTCGGGGCTCTAAAATGCAAAACCCAAAACATTGGGGCTTGTTGCCCCAAGCGCTCCAGCGCCTCGCGCTGAAGGCCGGCTGCTGGATGCCGGAAACCACCCCGTAAGTGATGCTTATGATGCCCGGCATGGACCCCAAAAAAATGCAGGCCCTGATGAAGCAGATGGGCATAAAGAGCGAGGAAATCGCGGCGAGCAGGGTGGTCATAGAGACCGCGGAAGGGGCGATAATAGTCGATGAGCCCCAGGTCGTCAAGATAACCATGCAGGGCCAGAGCTCTTTCCAGGTATCGGGGAGCGTCCGCAAGGAGGAGAAGTCCAGCGCCGAGGACGTGAAGATGGTCATGGAGCAGGCCGGCTGCACCGAAGCTGAGGCGGCCGAAGCCCTCGAGAAGAGCGGCGGCGACATCGCGCAGGCCATCCTCTCGCTCACCGAGAGCAAGGAATAAAAACCTTCGACGTGTTGAGAAGGCATGGCCATACGGCGCGAGCTTCTGCTCATACTGGCACTCATCCTCATAATCGCCGTCCTCGTGAAGCTCATCGAATTCTTCCAGGTGAATGTCGTCGAGTCGGACGCGAGCAACTTCGTCCTCGAGGACCTCCAGAACAAGTACCCGGGCGCGGACACCGAGATAATGACGATAGAGCAGAAGACCAATCCCTCCGGGGCCAAATACTTCGAGGTGAAGGCCAGGGTCACCGAAGACCCCGGCGGGCCCTGCCCCGAGCGCACCCACATCTTCTACAATTACCCGGCGCAGAACTTCATCCCCCAGCTTCCAGAGGCCATCACCAGGAACTGCGCGGTCTGCACGGAGGGGCTTTGCACGATAGCGTTCCCTGAAGAGGCCATAATCGCATCGCACACCTTCCCCGGGACGGCAGACGTCTCCTCTTACCTGCGCGCCTACCCCAGCGCCGTTCCCACGGTAACGGAGCTGGCCGATTCATGGATGATAAAGTGGGACGACAAGGACGCGGACCACTACTTCGTCATGGAGATACACCGCGAGGGCAGCGTCCTCGAAGTGAAGAAAATAGGGAAGGCCTAGGAAACGGCAACGAGTTTTCCCTCGAGCGCGAGCTTTCTTCCCAAAAACTTCGAAATCACATACGCATTGGTCCGGAGGTGCTCGCTCAGCACGCTCGTCCGGTATTTTGTTTCGCCTTCCGCGAGTGCCGCATAAACAAGCAGCTGGTCGGCAAGATGAAGGTCGACATCCCCGTCCTCTTTTTTCAGTGCGTCCAATGCTTCCTGCGCCACGGCCTCGGCCCGCTTTCCCTTCTCGCCAAGGACGTACGAGCCGATGAAGCCGTTCCATGCGGTCACCGCATTCCCGACCGATAGCGCCTCGTCTTCCCTTATAAAAACCCGCTCGATGTTGTTCT
>JBFLVW010000004.1:0-17163 GCA_040758235.1 Microcaldota archaeon | reverse complement strand
CGGCCCTCTGCGGGCGGGGGGTAGCGTTCTGCACGTATGTCTCCCTGCCCTCGCGCAGCTCCCTGTTGAAGCCGCCGATGTCGAGCCCCCTCCTGTTCGGGGAAATGTTCGAGAGTATCATGTCGTTGAACCGGTTCCAGTCCACGCACTCCCTCCAGTCCACGCCGGGCCGCCAGCTTCCCTGCCTGAGCCAGCCCATCGAGGACATGAAGTCGCCCGTCTGGAGCCCGTTGCGCCTGCAAAAAGCGTCCACCTGGTCCAGCGCGGTCCTCCTTATCTGGTTCCACAGCTCGCCCTGCTCCGCCCTTGTCGCATCCAGTTCCGCCGCCGATCTGAGCCTCGCCATGGTGAAATTTTTGTCCCCCACCCTTCTTAATCCTTGACAACCCATAAGCGCCATGGAATTCACCAAGCCAGTTTCATTCGCCAAGCAAATCGCGATATACCTCCGCTCGCGCATGGACGAGAAGGCATACCAGGCATCCAAGGACTTCGTGAAGCAGTTTCCGGGCGAGCTGATGGCGCACGTCCTGCTCGCGGAGTCGGCCTTCAGGCTGGGGCGCTTTAGCGAGGCGAAGGTGGAGGGGAGGAAGGCGCTCCGCTACGCTACGTCCGAGAACGACATGGTGTTCTGCGCGATGGTATTCTCATCGGCATGCTTCCACCTGAAGGACTACATAGAGGGATACAGGCTCCTCAAGGAGATATCCTCCAAAAAAAGCATAGTCGAGGTGGAGGAGGCGCTCTTCGTCTTCTCGCTCGCGATGAAGGACGAGGAGAAGGCGATAGGCCACATGAAGAACCTCCTCCAGATGAACCACGCGCGGGCGCTCGAGCTGATGCGGGTGTACCTCCACAGCCTGCCATCCGAGTGATATGTTTATAACCGATTCATGGATTAGTTATCCGGGATGATTATGCGAATCCTCACTGTCCATGCGGATTACATCGAGGTCGAACCGAAGAAGCCGGCCATCAAGGACGCGGAAGCGCTGAAAAGCCAGGCCCCCGAGCGCTTCGAGGAAGTCCTGGTAGTCTTCACGGCAGTCGAGGATGGCGACGAGGAAGATGTCATGGCAGCCCGCCTCGCGCAGGAGTCCGCTGCCGTCGCAGAGCAGGTCAAGACGAAGCGAATCCTCATCTACCCCCTGGTCCACCTGACTTCCAAGCCTTCCAGGCCCTCTGTCGCGAGAAGCGTAGTGATGAAGGCTGAGGAGCTGCTGAGGCAGAGCGGCTACGAGTCGGCCCACTCGCCATTCGGATGGTACAAGGGCTACACCCTGAAATGCAAGGGCCACCCCCTCTCCGAGCTTTCGCGCGAGCTTCACGGCGCGGGCGCTGCCAAGGTCGAGGCCAAGCCCGGCGAACTGGAGGCGGTCTCGAAGAGCCTCCAGCAGGAGAACGCCCTGAAAAGCAGGTTCTATATTTTGGACCTTGAGGGGAACCTGCACGAGACGGAAAAATTCGACTACTCGAAATTCCCCGGACTGAAGAAACTCGCGACATACGAGACCAAGAAGGTGCGCGCCTACGAGAAGGAGCCGCCGCACATAAAGATAATGAAGGAGCACTCGCTTATCGACTACGAGCCGGGCTCGGATTCGGGCAACTTCCGCCTGCTTCCAAAGGGGCGCCTGATGAAGAAGCTCCTCGAGCGGGCAATCACCGACTGGTGCGTAGGCTACGGGGCGCTCGAAGTGGAAACGCCCCTCATGTACGACTACGAGCACCCCTCGCTCAAGAAATACCTCAACCGCTTCCCTGCGCGGCAGTATGTGGTGATCAGCGACGAGAAGAAGCTCTTCCTGCGCTTCGCGGCCTGCTTCGGCCAGTTCCTGATTGCGCACGACATGGTATTCTCGCACAGGCACCTTCCCCTCAAGCTCTTCGAGCTGACGCGATACAGCTTCCGCAGGGAGCAGTCCGGCGAGCTTGCGGGCCTCAAGCGCCTGCGCGCATTCACCATGCCGGATATGCACACCCTCGTTCCGGACCTGAAAATGGGCAGGGAGGAGTTCGAGCGCCAGTACGACATGGGCCTGGAGTGGAACCGGATGATGGGCCTCGAAACCGAGGTCGCATTCAGGATACAGGATGACTTCTTCAACGAGAACAAGGAGTGGTACGACAGCCTCGCCCGCAAGGGCGGGAAGCCCATCCTCGTCGAGCTCTTCAAGGAGCGCTACGCCTACTTCATCACCAAGTTCGAGTTCAACTTCGTCGACAGCATGGACAAGGCGAGCGCGCTCACGACGGTCCAGATAGATGTCGAGAACGCCGAAACATACGACATAAACTACGTGGAGCACGACGGCTCGAAGAAGAGGCCCTACATCCTGCATGCATCGATAAGCGGCTCCCTCGAGCGCGTGATATATGCGATGCTGGAAGCCGAGGCGATGAAGATGGCCGCCGGGAAGAAGGCGATGTTCCCGGCATGGCTCTCGCCCACCCAGGTGCGCGTAATCCCCGTGAGCGACAAGCACAAGGCTCACGGCGTAAACCTCCTCTCCCGCTTCGCCTCCAAGAGCGTCCGGGTGGATGTCGACGACCGCGACGAGCCCCTCGGAAAGAAGATACGGGACGCCCAGAAGGAGTGGGTTCCCTACGTCGTGGTCGTCGGGGACAAGGAGATGGAGTCAGGCATGCTTTCGGTGAACGTCCGGGCGACGGACGAGAAGAAGGAGATGTCGGTGGACGAGCTTGCCCACCTTGTCGAGGGCCACAACCACGGGAAGCCCTTCGAGCGCCTCTCGCTCCCGGCCGAGCTCTCGAAGCGGCCGATTATCTAATTTTGGGCAAATGCGCCGCGCCTTGTGCGCGGCGGGCCTGCCTAATTTTAAACAGTAGCTCCGAATTTCCGCTCCATGGCCGGAGGTTCATTGCACGCTACCACTATTGCCGCGACGGAGCGGCGCCACGCAGCATCCGGCCTCCCGCATCCGGCCTTCGGGCGCCGCAGCCTCGTCGAGGCCAGCGTCAGCATGATGGGATTCACCTTCACCACCCGGATACGCGAGGGCGCGTCGGTCGAGGAGCTTATAGAGCAGGTCGCGAAGGAGCATGGGGGCAGCGTCAGCAAGAAATACTACGCCGAATTCGACGCATGGGAAATCCACGAGGTGAGAATCGGAAGCCTCGTGCTCAGGAAGAATGAAAGCGAGGGCATCCACTTTTCGCTTGGCCTCGAAGGAATCCCGATAGCGCTTACGGAGAACCAGGGCATTGTTTTCCCGAACGCGGAGGAGCTCAAGGTCGGCTCCGCCACCCGCAACATCGCGCTCTGGATGACCGGCGAGGCTTCCAACCCGTTGAGCATGAAGGATTTGGACCGCGCATACTCCCAAAAAGGCGGGATATCCATAAGCGAGGACGCCCTCGAAAGAATCCAGGCCGCGCACGGCGGCTCGAGAAGCGGGAAAATCGTCCTCGAGGACAACGTGCTTGTCCTGAACAAGGAAACGGGCGAAGTGCTGTCCGTTTCCGAGCATGCCTCGAAGGAGGAGCCGAAGCTCCCTGACGACTCGTTCACCCACACCGCCACCCCGCCCGTTCAATCGCCCGCCGAACCCGGCCAAATGCCCGTGCCGGCGAACGACGCTTCACTGGCTGCAATCCCATACGAAATCGTTCGCATGTTCGACGGCAAGTTCACGGACCATGTGAAAGTGCAGTTCAACCCGCTTCCCTCCGAATGCCGGCCGGAATCCGCCCGGGAAATGAATACAATTGCGGGACTGGAGCGCGTGCAGGAGAGGCGCCTTCCGCCACCGACTGCGCTCCGCTTTTCGGTGCTAACGTTCCAGCTGAAAGAGAGCCGCTCTCCGCCTTCCGTGTCACACGTGAGTCCTTTCCGCGAATCGCATCCGGCCGAGACTCCGAAAGCCGCTAATCAGGCTATCCCGCAACAAAAAAATGGCGGGGGCGCACCGAAAATAGACTCGCGCTCCGTCATGCGCTCATGGCTCCTTCCGCGCAGGGATAAGGTGGAGCTCGGCGTGCCTGCCGCGGCAAAGACCGTTTCGATAGGGGCAGAAACGAAGAATCTGGAGATGCCCCGGCTGGAATGTCCTGAAACACCGGAGAAGCCCCTAAGGAAAAAGCGCAGGAAAAAGGCTGAGGCAAATCCGCCCCGGCAATCCCAGACCGGAATACGCGTCCCTGTGCAATTGCGCTCAAAGTCCAAAAAGGGCCCAAAACCCCCCAAAACACCCCCTAAGCGCGCTCCCTCGGGCCCGAAGCGCGGGCCTCCCGCGTCAAAGCGAAACCGCCCTCCGAGAGCGCCAGTGCCCCTCCTTCCGCGGGCGAAATCCCGGGCCCGCCCTTTAGCGGCTAAGCCCGCCTCGCGGAACAGGGAGCGGGGACGCAAAGCAGGTTCCATCAGTGTTTCGGTTCATGCCCCGGCTCCGAAGCAGGCAAAACGCAAAATAGACTCTCATAAACTAGCCGCCAATCGGGCGAAAAAGCCTTCCGCGCCCGTTTCGGCCAAATTGCCCTCGCGCAGGAAAATCCCGCGCCATATCCTCCTTGAGATGCTCGGCCTGTTTCAGAACAAATGGGGCAGGAAGTTCAGGATGAAGAAGAAAAGGGCCGTGTAGCTGAGCGCCTTAACGATTGTCTTGTTCTTTATGTTCACGTCGATTATCCTGTAGCCGTCGAAAAGCGGGATGGGCAGGATGTTGACCGCCCCGACAACGAAGTTCAGGGCGATGCTCAGGCCCAATATCGTGTAAATGAACCCAAGGAACGGAACGGAATAGACGGCAAAGAGCGAGTCCTTCCTGAGGACGGTGAACGTTATCCCCATTTTCCCGTTCGCGTCCGTTTCCCTGAGAACTGCGCCCTTATTCGTCAGCAGCTCTACCTCGCTGTTTTTTGGGAGGTTGAACCCGCTGAAGTTGGCGATGTCTATGGAGGCGGGGTCTATCCTCTCCCCGGCAATGGCATATATCACCGTCTGCCCCTCAGAAACGCTCTCCAGCCCTGAAGTGACGAGCAGGCCCTCCTCGCGGAATCCTGCGGTCGTGTAGAAAAAGCCCATGAAGGCCAAAAAGAACAGCAGGGCGGTTATGAGGTTCGCGGTCGGACCGGCAACAAGCACCCGAGTCTGCCTCTTCCCGTCCACGGATGCGAGCTTCTTCTCGTCAGGCTCCACGAAAGCCCCCACCGGCAGTATCCCGAACAGCACGATGCCTGAAGATAGTATCGGCACGCGGGCGACCCTCGCGAGGATGGCGTGCGCCCCCTCGTGGACAATCATCACTATCGCGAGCGCGAATATCCCCTCGACAAGCGGGAGGTTGACTCCCGGGATGAGGAAAGTCCCCCCCGCGGCGGTGTTCCCTATGTCGGGAGTCCCGAAGAAGACGGAAAGCACGAGGGCCCTGAAGACGACGATGCCGTAGAAAATAATGCCCATCAGTATGAACAGGAACAGCCCTCCTATCAGGACGACGGCTGCGATCGCCCAGAACCCTATGTCGGGGTTGTCGGAAACTGCGCTGACAGAACCGCCCATCTCCCCGCCCCGGATGGACTGGAGCAGCAGGGCGAATGCGACCGGGGCCGCGAATACGAGTATGACTGCAAGCAGGACAAGCCCTATCGCCGCGGTCGCAGGCGAAGCATTCTTCCTCATCAGCGCGAAGCTCAGCAGGCCGTAGGACATCGCCGCCCCTATGTCGGCTATGACGTTGAGGAGCCTCTCGTTTTTCGCGAGGCTCTCGATAATGTCGACGCCCCTCGTGCTTTTCAGGAGCACGAGCCCCATCTCGCTCTGGAAGCCGTACCTCTTCACCATGAACTGGCTGAGGGTGGCCATCTCTATTACCACGAGGACGAACTGCCAGAGGCCCGGTATTTCGAGCTGGAGTATGCCATAGAAGACCGCGGCCCCAATGAGCACTGCCAATAGGAGTAACAGCATCGATTCCTATTTGATGTCAATGGGTTTTTATAGTTATTCCGGGATAAAAAAGCCATGGCCGACCTTTATTGCGACATCTGCGGCAAGGGGCCCGTGCGCGCCCAGATACTCGTTGAAGGCGCAAAGATGCTCGCCTGCGGCTCCTGCATGCGCAGCGGCAAGGTGCTCTTCAGGTTCGAAGAGGGCAGCCCCGCGTCTCCTCCCCCCTCCGTGTCCGTGATGGAAGCCGGCGAGGAGATAATCGAGGGCTACGGCAGGCGCATAAGCGGCGCGAGGGACAGGCTCAAGCTCCCGCTCTCTGTCGTCGCGGAGCGCGTCAGGGAGAAGGAAAGCTACCTCAACGCGGTGGAGCACGAGCGCCTCATGCCCACACTCGAAGTCGCGAGGAAGCTGGAAAAAGAGCTTGGAATAAAGCTCATAGAGAAGGTGCAGGCTACTGCAGGGGGCGCCTCAACATCCCCCCGCTCGTTCTCCGAGCCAACGCTCGGCGACATGGTAGACCCTAAGAAGAAAAAGTGAAGCTTTTGACTCCTGCCGTACTCAGGGCAAAAGCTTCAGCAAAAGCCCTGAGTTACGACTGAAATGATGATGCCTTATGGGAGTGGACCTCGGCGACCTCGCCATCAAACGCACTATTTCCCTCTCCTCACTTTCCGGGAAGCCGGTCGCCATAGACGCTTTCAACACCATTTACCAGTTTTTGGCCTCCATAAGGCAGGAGGACGGCACCCCCCTCATGGACTACAAGGGGAACATCACCGCCCACCTCTCCGGTCTCTTCTACCGGAACGTGAAGCTCCTCGAGAACGGCATAAAGCCCATCTACGTCTTCGACGGGAAGGCGCATGAATTCAAGGGTAGGGTGCAGTCCGAGCGCATGGAGGCGAAAAAGAAGGCCGAGGACAAGTGGAAGGAGGCTCTCGAGCAGGGGAAATACGAGGACGCGAAGAAATTCGCGCAGGCTACCTCCCGCCTCACCCCCCCGATGGTCGACGAGAGCAAGGAGCTTCTTGATGCCCTTGGGATTCCGTGGGTCCAGGCTCCCTCGGACGGAGAGGCGGAGGCCGCCGTCATGGCGCAGAAAGGCCTTGCACACGCGACCGCCTCGCAGGACTACGATGCGCTGATGTTCGGCTCCCCCCTCCTGGTCCGGAACCTTTCGATAACCGGGAGGAGGAAGGTCCCCAGGCAGGACCGCTACATCCTGGTCGAACCGGAGCTGATAGAGCTGAAGGAGACGCTGGATGCGCTGGGGATAGACCGGGGAGGGCTGATAATGCTGGGGATGCTCCTCGGGACGGACTTCAACGAGGGCGTGAAGCGCGTCGGTCCCAAGACCGCCCTGAAGATAGTGAAGGAGCACAAGACGCACGGGGAAATCCAGGAATACCTCAGGAAAAAATATGAATACGATTTCGAGGTCGACGTGGAGGATGTGTTCCGGCTCTTCCTCGACCCGCCCTACAAGGAGCCTGGGGAAATCAGATGGAAGCCAGCCGACCCTGAAGCTGTCAGGGGAATTTTGGTCGAAAAGCACGATTTCACCCTCGAGCGCATAGACAAGACGCTGGAGGACCTGCTCAGGCAGACGAAGGAGCGGCAGGCGCAGAGCAAGCTCGGGGACTGGATGTAGCAGTCATGACTCAGGAAGAGAAACGAGGCTTATCGCCTCGCTCGCGCCCTCGCGCATGATTTTGCGCTGCACGAGGTCCACTATCACGGAAGGGCTGCGGTATTTCGTCTGCCCCCCGTCCACCGCGAGCGGGACCGAGTCAAGGACTTTCCTGTCCACGTCCGAGAGCTTCGTCGCCGGGACCCCCTTCGTGATGTTCGCGCTGGTCGAGATTACGGGTTTACCGAACCTCCGGCACAGCTCCTGGCAGAAGGCGGAATCCGGAATCCTCACCCCTATCGTTTCATCCGGGGATGCAGGCAGGTACCGCCGCGGGTTCTTCTTCAGTATGAATGTATACGGGCCGGGAAGGTACCTCCCCAGAATCATGTCCTCCCAGAGGCCGGTCTCGCAGTAGTATTCTATCATCCCGAAATCGGAAACCATTACCGACATCGGCCTCCTCCCCTGGATTCCCTTTATCTCATGAATCTTCCGGACCACGCTCTCGGATTCGGCGTCCCCGCCTATTCCGTACACGGTGTCGGTCGGGTAGACCATCACCCCGCCCGTCCGGAGCAGGGCAAGCGCGACGTCCACGGCGCTGTCAACTTCCTCGTCGACTTTTATGACGGTCATAGTCCCAAATCCTTTTTCACCCTTGCCGGCCCCAGCGCGGCGAGGAGCTTGCCGAGGCGGGGCCCCCGCTCCTTTCCGAGTAGGGCCCGGTACGCCTCCGCGAACAGCTTCTTCGGTTCGATGGAATTCGCTTTAGCGAATTCGAATATAGCGTTGTGTATCGCGAGCGCGTCCATCGAGTCGGAGAGCGACGCGATGAGCTTTTTCACGTTTTCCGACGCCGGCCCGGGCTGATACTTGAACCGGTAGTCGTCCGGCATGAAGTCCCGGGCTATCCACGCCTCGGCGTAGGGCCGGAGGTAGCCGGCGCCTTCCTCGTCCCCGGTCAGCTTCGCGACCTGGCCCCAGTCATGGTAAATCTGGTAATACAGGAGGACATCGAGAAAAGGCACCTTCCAGTTCAGTTTTTGGGCGGACAGCTCGAAAGCGATTGCCATCTTCCGCTCGTGCCTGTTGAGCGCTTCCCGCTCCTTCCCGGCAAGCTCCGCCGCCTTCTGGAAGTCGTCCATGGTCTTTAGCAGGCTTTCTGCGGTGGGGTTTATGTCGACGTTCTCCTCAAGGTCCGGCTTGATGAGTATGTATTCGATAATCTCCGGGGGGACGAGCTCCACGAGGTCGGAAACGCCCATCCCTATCCCCTTGGACTTCGAATACTTCTTCCCCTGGAAAAGTATGAATCCGTATTTGAATGGGATGTGGTATTCCGCCTTCATCAGGCCCTTTGTGACTTCCCGGCAGGTGTCCTCCGAGCCTCCCTTGGTATGGTGGTCCATGCCCGCGCCCTCGATGCTGGTCCCGAAAATCTGCTTCCATGCGGGCCAGTGCAGCCGCCATGTTATCTTGTACCTGTGCTCCGATATCCTGCCCTTCCCCCGGAATCCGCACCCCTTGACGTACTTCACGTCCTTGTCGCAGACGTACTCGTACTCCTCATCGTCATGCGAGACCACCCGCGTCGTCGCTATCTTCCCGCATTTTTCGCAAATCGGCATGATGGGCGACCAGTCCTTTTTTTCTGCCTTGCCGCTCGTCTCCTCGACAATCATCCTCGCCCCGGCCTCGTTCTTGAGGTAGAACCGGGCCCACTCGTCGAACTTCCCCTGGGAATAGAGGTCGTTCATCCGCAGGACAGCCGCCTTCACTCCGAAGCGTTTCATGAGCGCTTTCACTTCGTCGAGGAAATGGTCGCCGAAGCTGGTGCTCCTGCCTGTGGGGTCCGGGACGTCGCACAGCGGCTTGCCAAGGTGCGGCTCCAGGTCCCTCGCGTATTTTTCCATCGCGAGGGGGACCGAGTCGAAGGCGTCGAGGATGTCGGCAAGGAAATAGAACGTGACCGTCTTCCCCCGGGCCTCGAGCTGCTTCCTTATGGCATCAGGAAACAGGAACTCGCACAAGGTGCCAAGGTGCGCGGGGCCCGAAGTGGTTATCCCGCTCGTGATGACGTATGGCTCCTTCTTCTCGGAGATGACCCTCTCCGCCAGCCATTCAGACCAGTGCTTGTGCTCAGACATGTGAACTTACCGGGCCGATTCCCGCGCCCCAAACCCTTCTTCCCGGAAGAGTTTTTATATCACCTTGTTTCATCAACCCCCATGCGTTTTTGGGCAATCGCCCTCGCCCTTGCGGGGCTCGGGGCGTTCATGTTATTTTCGGGATGCTCTCAGCCTGGGGCAGGGCAGGACCCGGAAAGCGTAGAAACGGTCGCGAGCGGGCTGGAGCTGCCGTGGGCCCTGGATTTCCTCCCAGACGGGACGATGGTGTTCACAGAGCGCCCGGGCAGGATTCGGCTGGTGCGCAACGGGGAGCTTCTTCCGGAGCCCGCCGCCACCATCGAAGTGGCCACGGTCGGCGAGAGCGGCCTGCTCGGCCTCGCCGTCGACCCGGATTTCAGCTCCACGAAGGCCATCTTCGTGTATTACACCTATTTCAAGACCGAAGAAGGGCACCAAAAAATGTACAACCGCGTTTCCCGCTTCACCCTCGAAAACGACAGGGCGGTTGATGAAAGAATCATACTCGACGGGATTCCGGGGGGCAGGGGCGACCAGGGCTTCCACAACGGCGGAAGGATAAAATTCGGCCCGGACGGCATGCTCTACATAACGACCGGGGATGGGGGCGTCCCCGAAGACGCCCAGAATATCAACTCGCTCGGCGGCAAGATTCTCAGGATAAGCAAGGACGGCTCGGTTCCGCCGGGCAACCCGTTTCCAGCTTCCCCGGTCTATTCGTTCGGGCACAGGAATCCGCAGGGCCTCGCCTGGCTTCCGGCACCCGGCATCCAGCCCTCAGCATCCGGCACCGGAAACTGGCTGCTGTATGCCAGCGAACACGGCCCGGTCGGAAACGATGAGCTGAATCTCATCCAGCCCGGGAAAAACTACACGTGGCCAATCCTCCAGTGCGCGGACGCCGGGGACCCGGCCGTTCTCTGCTTCACCGAGACCATTGCCCCATCCGGCATGGAGTTTTTTGGGCGCGACCTCTACCTTTCAGGCCTTCGGGGCACGCAGGTCAGGAAGATTTCCTTCGGCGCCGATGGAAAGCCCTCCTCGCAGGAGATTTTCCTAATGGGATACGGCCGCATCCGGGACGTGGTCCTGCATGAGGGCTACCTCTACATCCTGACAAGCAACCGGGACGGCCGCGCACTGCTCACCGATCCTTCCGACGACCGGATACTGCGGGTGAGGCCGGCTCGGTAGAAAGGGCGCGCCAGTAGAAATAGAACATGTTGACCGCTATAAGGGTGACGATGACTCCCTGCACGACCGTGATTATCCCGGTCATCGCGAGCCCGAAGAGTATGCCGGCGGGGTTCGTCGAATTCAGCATAGGGGCGGCCGCGACGTTGTTCACTATCCCGAAGAAAAGGGCGAACATGAAAACGAGGAAAATCAAAACCACGTCGAAGAATATCGTCCCGAGCAGGTTCTTCCGGACCAGTCTGTAGGACGATGCAAGGGCCGCCATCACTCCGGCCTTGTTCAGTACCACCTCCGGGACCGACAGCTGTATGAAGAACAGGATGACGACATAGACGCCTATCGCGGCGAGCAGCAGCAGTCCGCCGAGTATCGCGCCCGCATCCCCGAGGAGGACGGCGATCACCAGCGGAATCCCGATGACTGCCGCCGTCAGGCCGATTATCGCGAGCGCGTAGCGCCCCATCGGTACGAGGAGCGAGACCGCCTTCGATATGATATCCACCTTCTTCCCCTTCGTTCCCTCCTGGACTATCGCGTATGGGACGGAAGAGATAGCCATGTTCGCGACGCTGAGCGCGAGAAGGCCGGCAATCCCGAGGATGGCGACTATCGCCATGACCGCGAGGTTTCCCGGCGCCGCCCCGAGGGCAATCGTCGCCCCGATGACGAGCACGCCCACAAGCACCTGAAGGGCGAGGCCGAGGAGCTCGACCTTCGTGAACTCCACCGCGAGCTCCACCGAGTTCCTCGACACGAATTCAAAGGCGTCGCTGAAGGAAGATGTGACCTTGTCTATGGACATGCGCAACACTGCGGAACAAAACTTTAAAAATAGGTCATAACAGTATCCTAATTGTCAGCGGTCATAGGGAGGGGGTAACACCTGATCCCGTTCCGAACTCAGAAGTTAAGCCCCTTCACGGTGCCTTGAGTACTGCCCTCCGGGCGGGAAAATGCACTGCTGCTGACACTTATACTTCTCTTCTGTATTCTCATTATCAGTACAGACGTCGCTTCTCTTCTACAGTCTATATGACACGCAGAATAATTACCAACTTAGGCTGCGTGAGCCGGTTGGTGTCATTCTTAGAAACGAGCCCGCGAGCCGTCAGGCTCGCGCATCTCCCCAAAAAGGGAGATTAAAAAAGAACCGTAGGTCTCAGGGAGGGAGATTAAAAAAGAACCGTAGGTTCTTTTTACCGTATGGAGTTCTACGACGTCCTGAAAAAGAGGCATTCAGTCAGGCAATTCGAGGACAAGCAGGTGGAGAAGGCAAAGCTCGACAAGATAGCCGTCGCCGCGATAAGCGCGCCTTCAGCGGGCAACCTCCAGGCCTACCGCATCTGCCTCATACGCTCGCAGGAGAAAAAAGATGAGCTCGTCCCGGCAGCCGACTACCAGGAGTTCCTTGCCGGAGCGGGCGCGCTGCTCGTTTTCTGCGCCGACCTGCGGCGCTCCGAGTCCAAATACAGCCAGCGGGGCTTCGAGCTGTACGCGATACAGGACGCGACTATTGCCTGCGCATATGCGCAACTCGCGGCGACGGAAGAAGGCCTCGCTTCGGTCTGGGTGGGGGACCTGGACCCCCTCGAAACGTCGCGCGTGCTTTCGCTGAACGCATTCGAGTTGCCGGTTTCAATCCTCGCGATAGGCTATCCTGCGGGCCCGGCAGAGGCGAACGAACGAAGGCCGCTGAAGGAAATTGTGAGGGAATTCTGATGGAATATAAGGAAAGGGCGGAAAAGGACCTCCGGAAGCTCGAAAAGATTCTTGCCGTCTTCCGTTCGCTCGGCCTCGATAAAAAATACCCGAAAATCGCGGAATACGCGGAGAACTACGGGAACGACGCCCGGCATTTTTTCGAAAAGGGGGACTATTTCACCTCGTTCGGGGCGGCGAACTACGCATACGGGTTCATCGATGCGATACTGCTTGTCGAGGGGAAGAAAGATGAGCACATCCTCTGAGCAGTTCAGTGCATAAAGAACCATTTATAAACACTTATATGCACGTATTGCCCCATGGCTCCCATTCACTCGACCCGGAGCGGTCCCAAGCCGGCAGACGCTGGTGCGACTTCCTCGCCTTTCGGAACTGCCTTGGCAGAGGCCCCGCGCGGGGCAATCGCCGGCCAAAGGCTCCACAACGGGCTTCCCGTCATGTCTTCGACAGAGTACGACTCGCTTTACCGAAGCCGGTCGACGGAGAGCGAGGTCCGGATTTTCGACTTCACAGGATACGTGGAGGATAAGAGCGGCAAGCTCCACTTCAGGGACGTCCTCGCGCTCAACGGCCTCCGCGGAGGCGTCCACGTCGGAATAGATGGAACGTCATCTTATGGCGAGGGCGCGCACGGCCTCAGCGGGCCATCGGATGTCGGCGAGTATGTAGTTTACGTGACGGTGCCTGCCGCGACGCAGAAGCTGGAAGGCGTCCTCTGCAGGGCCGACAGCTGCTGTTCAGTCGCCGATTACCGGGCGCGCGAGAGCGGGTTCTCCAGCGGCCCTGAGATCGAAGAGGAGATACGGAAGGGCCAGGGCGAAGACGGCTGGATAGTGGACAGGCTTTTGATAAAACCGCAGGAGCCCGGAGCGCGCGATGCCATCCGCGTTCTCGCCCTCGCCATAAGCGAGTACCTGAAGCGCGGCCACCCGCTGGAAGGATTGAAGGGGTTCATCGACGCAGCCGAATCACACCTGCTTTCCGGGACCGCGATGCCCGACAACGGCTCCCTTCTTTACGAAAGCCCAGAAACCGCATGGCAGCGGTTCATGGAGAACATCGGCAGCCGGCGCTGAACCTCCCTCTGCCTTTTATTCCTTATCCGCCAACTTTTTCCGTGCAAAGGAGGAAATCCCTGGGCCAGTGCTTCCTCGAGGACAAAAACATCCTTGCCATCGAGGCGAAGCTCGCAGGCTGCGAAGGGAAAACTGTCCTTGAAATCGGCGCGGGCGATGGCAGGCTCACCCAGGCAATCCTCTCCCAAAAGCCAAAAAAGATTTTCGCGGTCGAAAAAGACGCGCGCTTCGCCTCGCTCCTCCGTGAAAAGTTCGCGGGGCGGGGCGATGTGGAAGTCATCGAGGCGGATTTCCTCTCGCTCGAGCCGCTGGATGCCGATGTCATCATGGGCAACATCCCATACTACATATCCTCAGACATCGTCTTCCGCCTCCCGGCATACCGCTTTGCCCGCGCGGTCCTGATGGTCCAGAAGGAGTTCGCGCAGAAGATGGCGGCAGCCCCCGGCGAAAAAAACTACGGCCGGCTGAGCGTCACCTCCCAGCTTTCCTTCGGAATCAGGCTGGAGCGCGTCGTGCTCCGGCACCTCTTCCGTCCGGTCCCGGAAGTGGATTCCGCGATAATCGTCCTGACGCCGACCGGGAAGCGCCCGGACCAGTTCGGGGAGAACGTCATTCGCTATCTGTTCCAGCACAAGAACAAGACAGTCAGGAACGCCCTCCTCGACTCGAAGATGTTCGAAGCGCAGGAGCTGGAGCGGCTCGGCGGCTTCCTCAAGAGGCGGGCCCGGACCCTCACGAAAGAGGAATGCCTGGAAATCGCCCGCCTGCTTAGGTCGCCCTAAAATTTATAATAACACAGGCGGAAGCATAGTGAGGTGATGCGATGCCCAAGACGTTTGCAGAGGTAAAGGATGAGTTGAGCGCTCTCCGGAGCGAGATATTCGAGAAAGGGGAGAACGTCGATTCCAAGCAGGTCGCGAGCTACGTCGACCGGCTCGTGATGGCAGTCGAGAGCCTCGCGGAGTCGCTCGAGCTGATGGAGGCGGACATGGAAGCCATGGGAAAATGCTGCGAGAGCTGCGGCGAGATGCCGGCCGAGATGAAGTGCGCCTGCCCCTGCTGCTGCGAGCCGATGGCGAAGCCGATGAAGGCGAAGCCGAAAAAGGCGGCAAAGAAAGCGAAGAAGGCAAAACCGGCTAAAAAGAAAAAGAGGCGCTGAATGAGATTTTTGGTTTTTTCCCTTCTTCTGGCGTCGATGCTCCTGCTCGGGTGTTCTGCCCAGCAGCCCACATCTTCAGGAACCCAGCCGCCCGCAAGCGGAGGGGTTCCGACATCCCCGCCCCCAAAAGCGGTGGAGATAGATGACGAGGCACCCGAAGCGGCAGAACCGGAAAGCCCCGCCCCGGGGGGCACCCAGCAACAGCCCCTCCTCGAATCCGAAGAAGTATCCTACAATGCCGGCGCATGGAAGATATACGGAACACTGTATCCGAGCAGGGACAAGACTCCGGACAGGCTGGTCATCCTCGTCCCGATGCTCGGCCACACGAGGGGCAGCTACCCGCAGGGTTTCATAAAAAGGGTGCACGACGAGCTCCCGGACGCCCTCATCCTGTCCATCGACCCGAAAGGCCACGGGCAGAGCGTGAACCTCGGGACGTGGATGGACTTCGAGACCGAGCAGTTCAAGGACATGAGGACCGACATAATCAAGGGCGTGGAGTTCATCGCGAAGGACTACCCCAACGTCGAGGAATACTACGTCGTGGGGGCGTCGATGGGCTCGACCTCCGCCCTCCTTGCAGGAGCCCAGAAGAACGAAATCAACAAGATAGTGATGATTTCGCCCGGCATGGACTATCAGGGCGTCGAAATCGAAAATGCGCTCGATGACTACACGAAGCCGCTTCTTGTCGTTGCGGCTTCGGGAGACTCGGAATCGGCCCAGACGGCCCAGTACATCGATTCCTCGACCCCTGACAGCCAGACCACGAAGAAAGTGTACCTCGGCCTCACCGACCACGGAACCGCCCTTTTCGATGCGACGGCGTCCTACGATATGAGTCTCGAGGACGAGATAGTGCAGTTCCTCAAATGAGCGCACTATAAACATTTTTAATTACTTTTAATAACATTTTTTCCATGCGAGTTATCATCGACCAGAGGGATTTCTGTTTAAGGCGCGGCCTGCTTGCATCCGAGACTGCGGCTGATGGCTTATCGCGCTGCGCCAAAGTCAGCATGAGGGCAAGGAAGGGATTCGCCGGACGAGCTTCGTGCACGCTGCTGGTGGAAAGCATCGCGGACGCCCGTTCGGCGTCCGTCTTCTCCGGGGAAATAAGGCACGTTTACACCCTCGCCCGTCTTTCGCAGCTTGGGCATGTCGAAGGCTCTTTCGAAAAGATTAGGGATTTGATGAAACGCTCGGCGGAGGCCCTCGGGGAATCGCTCCCGTTCTGATTCAGAAACCGAAAAGCCCCTTCTTCTCTTCTTTCCCCTCGCTCTCCAGCTGCTCAAGCAGGTCACGCTGTTTTTTTGTGAGTTTTTTGGGAACCTCTATGACAACCCTTGCGAGCATGTCTCCCTTACCGCCCCTCCCAAGCCTGGGCATCCCCTCTCCTTTGAGCCTGAATACCGTGTGCGACTGGGTCCCGGCCGGGACATGCAGGCGGTCCTTGCCGAAAAGCGTCGGAATCTCGACGTTTCCGCCGAGGGCGACCCGGCTGAAGCTCAGGGGCACGTCTATGAGCAGGTCGTCGTCCTGGCGGGAGAACTTCCCGTGCGGCCGGACCTCCACCCTGACGTACAGGTCGCCCGGCCCGTCCGGCCCCCATTCGCCGAGTTCCTCGAGGCGGAGCCTCATCCCGCCGTGGATGCCCGGGGGGATGCTGACCTTGATGTGCTCGCTGACGCTGGCTTTCCCCGAGCCGCCGCAGCTTTTGCAGGGTTTCTCGACGACCGTCCCCTCCCCACGGCAGCTGCCGCACGTAGTGACGGTGTAGAACGCCATCGGGCCGGCCCTCCGGGTCTGCCTCACTTCCCCTCGGCCGTGGCATGCAGGGCAGTTCTTCCGCTCGCTGCCCGGCTCGGTTCCCTCCCCCCCGCACCTGGGGCATGCCTTGCTCCTATGGTAGCTGATGTCCTTCTTGACGCCCTTCGCGGCCTCCTCCAGCGTCACCGCGACGACGGTCTCGAGGTCGGCCCCGTACTCGCGCCTCCTGCCGCCTCTTCCGAACCCGAACATCGAGCCGAACATGCCCCCAAGAGGCCCGCCGAATCCCATGCTCCCGAAAAGGTCCTCGAAGCCGCTGAAGTCGGCGTTCCTGAAGATGTCCTCCTGCGAATACATCCTGTCGAACCCTTCATGTCCGTACTGGTCGTACTGCGCCTTCTTCCGCTCGTCGCTCAGGACCGCGTAGGCCTCGGAAATCTCCTTGAACCTCTCCGCGGCGTCCGGCTCCTTGTTCCTGTCCGGGTGATACTGCATCGCGAGCTTCCTGTACGCCTTTTTTATCTCGTCGGCGCCCGCGCCCTTCT
>JBFLVW010000003.1:0-12323 GCA_040758235.1 Microcaldota archaeon | reverse complement strand
CACGCAAAGTAGGCCCGTAGAAGGAGCGGTAATCCCGTTCGAGATTCTCTTTGAGGCTGCCGAACCGTGCGCCGAGCCCCTTAATCTTTTCATTTGAGCAGATGAAGTTCTCGTTCGCGAAGGGGAATTCGTCCTCCCTGAACCCTCCCCCGTCCGCTTTGGGATTCGTCCGGATTTTCGCCTTGCTGCCGCATATTTCCGCCATCATCGCGACAAGCCCGCGCAACGTCACGAGATTGCCGCCGGCGCAGTTGAAGGCGCCCTTCGCCTTTTTCTCCACGGCCAGGGCGACCGCATCGGCTACTTCGCCCGCAAAAACGAACTGCACAACCGCGCCCCCGTTCCCCGGAAGGACGAGTTCCTTTCCGGAAAGCAGGCTGGAGTAGATGAAGCTCTCGCGCTCGACGTAGTTTTTTTCGCCGAGGATGTAGACGGGCCTTATGGAAGCATATTTTACGCCGCTTTCCTCGAGCGCCAGCTCGCACCCCACCTTCCCGCGGTTGTAGTCGCCCCAAAGCGGCCATTCGCCGAGCGGCGAATCCTCGGTCAGGGGGAATATTTCGGTTTTCTTGTAGGCTGCAGCCGTGCCCATGTGGATGAAAAAGCCGAAATCGAGCGAATCGAGCGCGTTTTTGGTGTGTTCTCCGGTGTATGCGCACATGTCGATGACCGCATCATAATCCGTGTGGAGGCGGAGGGGCTGGTTCCTGTCTCCTTTTATGAACTCCGCGCCCTCCAGGCCTTCCGGCGACGTCAGGCCACGGTTGAAAACGGTGACTTCGTGCTTTTTCTGGAGCAGACGGCGCACAAGGAGCGGGCCGACGAAGCGCGAGCCGCCGATGATGAGGATTCTCATGGGGGTTTATTTTCTTCAAGATAAAAAGCCTTTGCTATTTTGCCGGGGGTTCTGACCCCCGGTGCGCGCCTGTTCAACCCGGCCTTCATCGCTAAAAGCTCGGGGGGCCATTTCGCGCGCATATGGATAGGCCCGGCAAGCTATTTTAAATCTCTCTACACACTATTTGTTATATGCTCACACATAAAAAAGGCTCCGCCCAGAGGGAGGGCCGCCATCCGGACGGGAAGAAATTCAGGAAGACCGAAATCATGGTCGAGGGTTTCGTTCCGTCGGCGGAACTGCAGGAGAGGTTCGACATAGCGGCATCGCACAAGGCCGTAGTGGGGTACCTGAAGGAGCGCGGGTTCCGGGTCGAGCGGTGCGAGGGCTTCGACCCGCGCAGCGAGTTCCAAGGCGGAGGCCTGAGCGGCGTCCCCTACAATGCCTGCGAATTCGACGTTTATACTGACGCTGCCGATGAAAGGCAGGCCCGGCTGTCGACCATACTGAACACACTTATCAGAGCCAGGGAATACCGCGCAAAGACTATCGTGGCGCAGTACGGCGAGGAGCACCTCGAATCGATGTGGGTCATGAAAGAGGGGCCGATGCTCCCGGAAAGCTTCGTCCGGGCGATTGCGATGGCGGATGAAGCGACCGAAGTGGAAATAAGGTACAGGTTCGGCGGGGAAGAGAGTACCGCCCTGGCATTCAAATGGCCGTGCGCCTCGTCCGCAGGTGCACGGTCGCGTTGAATTTTTTCTTGAGGAAGCTTTTCGCCGCCTTTATGCGCTCGCCGTCGCGGCCTATCGCGATTCCGCGGTCCTTCTCGTCGATGGTGAGCATTATGTTCTTCTCGCCCATGACATCGCGTATCTCGATGCCGTGGATTGCGATGTTGCCGAAGAAGTTACGGACGAACATCTCCGGGTCGTCGCTGTCCGCGATGACGATTACGCGCTTCCTGAACATTGATTTCAGCTTCTCGATGTTCGAGGCGTTCTTTCCGATGGCCTTCCCCAGGGAGTCCTGGCTGACCAGGAAAATCATCGTGCCTTCCGTCGAGAGATAATCGGAAGGCAGCACCCGCGTAACCTTCTCGAAGCTGGAAAAAATTGATAAATCGTCGCCAGTCAGCTCCATATGTTGGCCCCCATATCAATGCCTAAGAAAAACACCAAAAAATTACTTCTTCTTCGCGAGCTCCATGATGTTGGACGCCCCTTCCTCGAAGACCGACAGCACAGCGACGGGGAACGGCCTTCCGCAGACCGAGCCGAGCTCCATCGTGCTTCCCTCGAACACAATCACCGGCGTCCTCGACGCTTTCGAAAATGTGTCTATCTTCGCCCGGGTCTCCTTCGGGGTGTTGAGCGCAACCACGAACAGCTTCGCCTTCCCGGACGCGCCGGCGTTCAGGCCGCTGCGCGAGCCGAACTCCACCCTGCCGCTCTCGACTGCGAGGCGGACGGCGGTTGTGAGCGGGTTCTCCCTCTCCCTCTTGGTCTTGCGCCTCCGGACGACCTTCTTCTTTTTCTTTTCCTTGGGAGCTTCTTCGGAAGGGGCTTCGCCCTCGGGAATCTCTTCCCCCTCATCAGATGCTTCCTCTTCCGTGGATACTCCGGCTTCCTCTTCGGACGCCTTCTCATCCTCTGCCATGTCATTCACCTTTCTTCTTCTTGTGCCCTTTCATGAACAGCTTTATCTTGCCCGTCCCCACCGGAACGGTCTGGCCTACGATGATGTTCTCGGTCACCCCGATAAGCTTTTCCTCCTCCGCGAACGCGCTCGCGTTTATGAGGTGCTTTATCGTCTCCTCGAACGCCGCGCGGCCGAGGACGCCGACCTTCTCGCCGGAAAGGCCGTGCCGCCCGATTGATTTCACCGAGCCGGAATACGTCATCGCGTCCGCAATCAGCATGATGTGCCTGATGTCCACGTAGAGCTTCTGCATGTCCATGACGTCCTTTATCTCGCGGACGATGGCGTTGCGGGCCGCCTCGATGCCGTAGACCTTCTCTATTTCCCTGATGTTGTTCGTGTATATCCTCTTCGGGTCGACGGACGGGTTCTCTGAGGCCCCGACGATGTTGAAGCCGCCTGCGCGGATGAAATATTCGTCCCCGCCCTTGATTACGACGGCCTTGTGTATCCCGCGGACGCCGCGGACGATGGCGTCCTTCAGCCTGTGGGTGAGCTTCCGCACGGCCTTCGCCGTGATTTTCTTCTTCTCCCCCTCCTTCTCCTTCCCTTCCTTTGGGGCGGCCTTTGTCTCGCGGGAGGGCCTGAAGATGATTTCCGGCTCGTTCACTTTCATGTCGCCCGGATAGGTTTCGATGGCCTTCTTCAGCATCGAGAAGGTCACATTCTGGGCCTTGCCGTCCTTCTCGTTGTAGGTTATCTTTATCGAGAGGGTCTCGAGGTCGTCCTCGACGTCGGCCACGTCGGACACGAAGACGCTCGCGAGCTCCTTCGCGACCTTTTCCGCCTCCGGCCTGCTCCGCGCGTGCGAGGACTTGAGGTAGACGTCGATGATGGGCTTTTTCGGCTCCTTCTTCGCGTCCACTATCTCGATCAGCCTGGGGAGTCCCGTCGGAACGTGCTCGGCTACACCCGCGTAGTGGAACGTACGCATCGTCATCTGAGTGCCCGGCTCGCCTATAGACTGGGCGCACACCACGCCAACCGCCTCGAATGGCGGGATCTTGAGCGAAGTCTTCTTCTGGCTTTTCATCATAAACCACCGGTCATGCGGTATCGACGTCGTCCTGCTTGCCCGCGTCCCCGATTTCCGCGGTCGAGGAGAACATCGGGTCCTTCCCGTCGCCGCCGTATACGAACTGGATAATCGACATGTCCGCATTGCGGACCGTCATGTCGTCGAAAACAACAAGGTCCTGCAGGGCGTTTATCAGCCGCCTCTGCATGTAGCCCGAGCGCGCAGTCCTGATAGCGGTGTTGACAAGCGCTTCGCGGCCTCCCATCGAAGTGAACATGTACTCCGCGGGACTCATGCCGATATGGAACGAAGAGTACACGAACCCCCGCTCGAGCGCGGTCAGCGCCCCCGGCTTGAAGTAAGGCAGGAGCCTCCCGCGGTAGCCTCTCGTCAGCCTCTTGCTGCGGACGGTCTGCTGGGCCACAAGCGCCGACATCTGGATTGCGTTGAGCAGGCTCCCACGCGCGCCGATTTTCGCCATGATGATGGAGGGGTTGGAGAGGCCGAGGTCGCTCTCGACGAGCTTTCCTGCATCCTCGCGGCCCTTCGTCGTTATCTCCATGATGAGCCCTTCCAGCGTCTCCTTGAGGCTCATGCCCGGCGCCCTCTCGAGCGACCGGTTCTTGTACTGCATTATCAGGTTGTCGATTTCCCTGTTCATTTTCTCCATGAGCTCCCTTACCTTTTCCTCGGCTTTCGGGGAGAGCGAGTAGTCCCTCAGGGACACGGAGAGGCCGTGAATGGAGATCGCCTCGAGCGCCATGCGCGTCGAACTGTCGATGAACTTTTTCGTGGCTTCGGGACCGTGTACGACGAACATCTTCTCGAGCAGCTCGCCCTCGGTCGCCTTGCTCTCTATCGCTCCCTTCACGAGCCGGCCTGCCCGTATCACGATTTCCTCGCCGAGCTTGGATGTGACCTTCAGGCTCGTGTCTGGCGGGAGGAGCTGCGAGAACAGCAGTTTTCCGGAGTACGTCCCGCCCGGGCCGTCAGCCTCCGGAAGCTCGGTGATGTTCACGAGGTAGAGGATGTTGGTGGCTTCGGGCTTCGTGAAATAAGTGTCGTCCTTGGTCAGGAAGTAGAGCCCCGAGACGTGGTCTTCCTGCGGCTTGATTATCGCGTGCCCGTGCCTGGGCGAGAGGAGCTGCTTCTCCACCTTGGCGAGGTGCCGTGCCTCGGCCTGCGCCTCCTCGGTCTGCATGATGTGGAGGTTCATCTCGTCGCCATCGAAGTCGGCGTTGTAGGGGCTGACCGTTACCGGGTTGAGCCTGAACGTCTTGCCGGGGAGTATCTTTATCTCGTGGGCCATCATGGAGATGCGGTGGAGCGAGGGCTGCCTGTTGAACAGGGCGATGTCCCCGTCCACGACGTGCCGCTCGATGACGGAGCCGACCTTGAGGTTCTCGACCTGCTCCTTCCTCATCTCCTCCGTGTCCCCGACCTTTATCCTCCTTCCGTCGGGCCTTATGATGTAGATTGCGCGGGGGTAGCTGTCCCTGAGGACCAGCTCCTTCGCGTATTCGAGGTTCCACTCGGTCACATGCATCGGGACCGTCAGCTCCTCGGCAATGAGCTTGGGGACGCCGACCTGGTCCAAATCGAGACGGGGGTCCGGCGAAACGACGGTGCGCGCGGAGAAGTTGACACGCTTTCCGGACAGGTTGTAGCGGAAGCGGCCTTCCTTCCCCTTCAGCCTCTGCGCGAGCGTCTTGAGCGGCCTGCCGCTCCTGTGGCGGGCGGGCGGTATGTTCGCGGTCTCGTTGTCGAAATAGGTCGTGACGTGGTACTGGAGGAGCTCCCAGAGGTCCTCGATGATGAGCTGGGGCGCGCCGGCGTTGATGTTGGCGTCCAGCTTCTGGTTTATCCTGATTACGTCGACCAGCTTGTGGGTGAGGTCGTCCTCGCTCCTCTCCCCTGTCTCGAGCGTAATCGAGGGGCGGACGTTGACGGGCGGGACCGGAAGCGCTGTTATCACCATCCATTCCGGCCTCGAATAAAGCGGGTCGAAACCCAGCTCCCTCAGGTCACCGTCGCTGACTCCCGCGAGCCAGTCGCGGATGTCGGTCGGCAGCATCATGTCCTTGTCCTTGAAGAATGATGTCGGCTTCAGGAGCTTTATCTCGGGAAGCTCGGCCCCGCAGTGGGCGCACTTCCTCGCGCCTTTCTCCTTCTTTTTCTTCTTGGCGGTCGCCTCGACTTCTGCCGCGGCGGTCGCCGACTCCTTGACCTTTGCGCCGGGTTCGAGAAGAGTCGGGACATCGGTCGCAGCCGGAGCCGCAGGCTCAGGCTTTTCCTCCTCGGCGACCTTCTCGACAGTCTTTTCCAGCTCCTCGACCTCCACGTGGCCCTTCCTCTGGAGGACCTTGTGGCAGCTGGGGCAGGTGGACTTGAGGACGTAATAAAGGTGCTTCGCGAACTCGACGTGCATGACGGGCCGCACCAGGTCGATGTGGCCGAAGTGGCCGGGGCATTCCTTCACGGTCCCCCCGCATGTCTTGCAGCGGAGGCCGGGGTCAACGACGCCCAGGCGCGTGTCGACCAGGCCGCCGTCTATCGGGTAGCCGTCGTCGTCGTAGGTGTCCGGCACGACTATCTTCGCGGCGGACATCTTGCGGACCATCTCCGGCGAAAAGAGGGAGAACTTCAGCCTGTCGAGTATTTTCTGTATCTCGGTCATGGAAACTTTCCTCCAGCCATTCTCCGGTTAAAGTTTCATCAAACTTCAGCCGGTTTTACACAAGTATTGTAAGATTTCCTCCAGCGGTTCTTCGGTTAAATTTTCATCAAACTTCAGCCGGTTTCACTATGGACCGGTTACCTCGATGAATGTCAGCCCTTTTCCTTGAGCATTATCCTCGGGAATATGTAGAGCGACTTTATCTCGTCGAGCAGCAGCTTGAACGCGTAGCTTATCTCGACCGGCTCCACGCTCTCCGACTGGCATATGGGGCACAGGTCGCGGTTGCGCGCGTAGTCGTGCGTCGCTATCGAGCCGCATTCGGTGCACACGAGCTGTATCGTCTTGTCGCTTTCTTCGAGGAGCCTTTCCTTTATGAGCATGCTCGCCCCGTAGCCGATAAGGCAGTCACGTTCCATCTCCCCGAAACGGAGGCCTCCCTCGCGGGCGCGCCCTTCGGTCGGCTGGTGGGTGAGCAGCTGCACGGGCCCGCGGCTGCGCACATGCATCTTGTTGGAGACCAGGTGGTGAAGCCTCTGGTAGAAGGCGATGCCGACGAATATCTTGGCCTTTATCTGCCGGCCCGTGAGGCCGTCGTAGAGGACGTCCTCCCCGTGCTCCTGGAAGCCGTTCTTCTTGAGAATCTCGTGGAACATATCTTCCGAGTCGCCGCTGAAGGCAGTCCCGTCCATCAGCGCGCCGTTGAGCGCGCCTGCCTTGCCGCCGAGCGTCTCGAGCAGGTGCCCTGCAGTCATACGCGAGGGAATAGCGTGCGGATTCACTATGAGGTCGGGGACGATGCCGGACGGCGTGAAGGGCATGTCCTCCTGAGGGACGAGTAGCCCTATGACCCCTTTCTGCCCGTGCCTCGAGGCGAGCTTGTCCCCGATTTCGGGCGTCTTTATCGACCGGACCCTGACTTTCACGAGGCGGTTGCCGCTCGGGCCTTCGGTTATCAGCACCGAGTCCACTTTGCCCTTCTCGCCGCTTTTCAGGGAGAGCGAGCTTTCCCTCTTCTTCTCCTCGACCGCGCCGAAGACCGAGATTTCCTCGAGGAACCTGGGCGGGGAGGTCTTGCCGACGAGGACGTCCTTTCCGTTCACCTCGCTCTCGGGCATCACGATTCCGTCCTCGGAGAGGTGCTTGTATGATTCCTCGCCCCTGTATCCGACCACTTCGGGCGTCGGAAGCTCTATCTTGTCCTTCTGCCCTCCGGGGTACATCCTTTCCTCGGTCTCGTAAGTCTTGAACATGGCGACGCGGTGGAGGCCGCGGTCGAAGGCCGAGCGGTTCACGACTATGGCGTCGGCCATGTTGTAGCCGTGGTAGCTCGCGAGCGCGACCACGCAATTCTGCCCCGCGGCCTTCTCCTTGAGGTTCAGCGCCGAGTAGAGGCTGGTCTGCACCATCGGCTGCTGCGGGTAATACATCACGTAGGCGCGCGTGTCATACCTGGTGTTGAAGTTCGTCGAATAAACCCCCAGAGACTGCTTGGCCATGGCGCAGGCCATGGTAATCCTGGGCGAGGAATTGTGCTCCGGATAGGGAAGGACTCCCGCCACGACGCCAAAAATGTTCGACGCGTCCACTTCGAGGTGCGTCGTGTCCGGGGTGACTTCCGTTTCCCTGACCGCGACAAGCGAGTTCTCCTCCTCCTGCGCGTCGAGATATTCGATGACGCCCATTTTCACGAGGTGGTTCCAGTTCAGCTCGTTGTTCTTCACCCTCTGGAGGATTTCCGGGGTGAGGCGGGACTTCCCGCCCTCGACCACGATGTAGGGCCTCCTCACCCTGCCCTTGTCGGTCAGGATGTGAAGCTCGTTCAGCTTGGAATTATAGTATACGTTGACCTGGTTGGAAAGCTCGTTCATGCGCCTGCGCTCCCTCAGCCTCTGCGCGAGGCTCCTCCCGTCCGGGTGCGTGCCGACGATGCGGCCGTTCAGGAATATGATCGTCTTCTCGGGCGCAGCCCTCCTCTTCCTTTTCTTGACCATTCATCTTCACCCTTATTCCTTAACGTCGTATGCCTTCAGTATCCTCTCTATTTCCTCTTCCTCGACGCCTATCGAAACTTCCGCCATCACGGAGAGGTTCTTCACGAGCGAGCAGCTCGGGCCCTCGGGAGTTTCGTTGGGGCAGAGCTTCCCTATGTGGGTCCCGTGGAGGTCGCGGGCCTTGAAATGGGGATGCTTCTTCGAAAGGGGCGATATGACGCGGCGCAGGTGCGATATCGTCGAGAGGTAGCTCACCCGATCGAGCAGCTGGGACACGCCGGTCTGCCCTGCAATCCAGTTGCCGGTCGCCATTGCGTATTTTATCCTGTCGCCCATGACATCCTGCCTGATGAGCGTGTGGACCTGCAGCCTGCGGCCCCTCGCGTCTGCGCGGGACGCCTGGTAGACGAGGTCCTTTATGAGGAACTGGAAGGCGTACCTGAACAGCTCCTCCATCATGTCGCCGGCGAGCTTCACCCTCTTGTTCGCATAGTGGTCTTTGTCGTCGGGAGCGATCTCCCTGTATGCGACCCTCGTCGCCCTCTCCGCCATGCGGACGAGGTATTTCGCCTTGTCGAGCCGCGCCGCCTTGGTCACGCCGATGTGGGGAAGCAGGTAGTTGTCGAGCAGGTTCTCCATGCGGTTGAGCCTGAACTCCGGGGGCTGGCCGGGCGAGAGCCTTCTCGAGAGCATGTCGACCGCGTCCTCTTTCGCGACGGACTGCTCGGATTCGAGGTTGAGCACCACGTCGTTGCGGAGGTGCTTCTCGTTCGAGAACGTTCCCATGATGTCCTCGTTCTTCTCGAGGCCGAGCACACGGAGGAGCTGGACCAGGGGGATGCCTGCGGGGGTGGAGGGGAATTCTGCCGTGAACACGCCGTCGGGGTTCCTTTCCACGACGCACCGCGCCCTGAAGCCGAAATGGGTGGAGAAGATCTTCGAGACGATTCCGTTGCGCTCCTTGGTGACCATGAGCTTGTTCGGGACGAGGTCCTCGATCGACGTCAGGACGCGCTCGCTGCCATTGATTATGAAGTATCCGCCGGGGTCGTCCGGGTCCTCGCCGTTCTCTATAAGCTCCGCCTTGCGCATGTTCGAGAGGTAGCAGAGCTTGGACTTCAGCATCACCGGAAGCTCGCCGATGAACACGTCTGAATAGACCGGGCGCTCAACGCCGTTGAAGACCGGGATTATCTCAAGGAAGATGGGGGCCGAGTAGCTGAGGTTCCTCAGGCGGGCCTCGTTGGGGAGTATCTGCCTGTAGCCCCCCTTCACTTCGTAATAGCGGGGCTGCTCGATGCGCACCTTCCCCAGCTTCAGCTCGAATCCCTCGACGTTCGTCTGAATCTTTCCTATCCTGTCCACGACCTGCTGGATTCCGACGTCGAGAAATTTGTTGTACGACAAAAGCTGCTGATTGACCAGCGTGTTGACCCTGAAATAAGCCTCAGTCAGACCTTCAACCATTCAAACACCTCTCGGAGAAACGCGCCTACTCTATGACTACCCTGTAGGTAGTGTACTTGCCGGTGCCGTCGTCCCGCTCCACTTTCACGAGGTCGCCGGGGGTCGCCTTCAGCGCGAGCGCTGCCGGGTCTTTCGAGGTCATGCGGGGCAGCTGCTTTAGATTGACGCCGAATTTCGACAGGACCTTCGATTTCTCGGACTCGCCCAGGATTTTCATCTCAGGGACGAGCTTATGCGACAAAACGTCTACTGTGGGGGCAGTCGGTTTTTTCTTCAAGCAGGATCACCCAAAAACGGCATAGATTCTTGTCCCCGGCCGCGAATATGCCGGAAACTGATGGAGCCAGCGATTCCACTAGCTTCCCAGGTATGACATTTTATTAGAGAAAAGCTTTTAATACCGTGCCTGGTTAAACGGACTGTTACATAATTTATCAGCAATAGCTCCATATGTCAATATAGGTGATGTTTATGGCGATGATGCTTGTCCGCTCCGCAGCCAACAAGATAGGCGCGAACGAATTCCAGAAGCTCGCGCAGGACCTCGAGAGGAGGGGATTCAAGAGGGAAGAAAAAAGCGACGAGCAGCCAATGATGTACGGGGCGATGAGCGTAGCCTCGTATAAACTGGAGCTCTCTGGGCTCGAGCTCCATGTAGGAGGCGGCCGCGAGGCCACCGACCTCCTGGATGCGGTGAGGCGCCAGGCAGTTCTGGAGGGCGGGCCGGTGGTCCTTTGGGCACGGTGCTCTGCCCCCTGCGACCCGAAGCTGGCGGCTTTCGCGGACATCGCCAGGCACAAGCTCCACCTGGTCAGGATGGGGAGCAGGGCGGGAAGCGCGACATACGAGGCAGACCTCATCCCATATCCCGATGCCGGCCTCCTCATAAGCGGGAGCCTCAGGGTCCATGAGGCTGTCGCGAGGCTGGGGCGGGACGCCGAATTCGCATCTGCGGTGGATGCGCGGGAAGCACACAGGGAACTGATGGGCACTGCAGGGAGAATAAAGGAGGGAAACGTCCACAGGAAGTACGTCGGGGACTACCTTGCAGGCCTTCTCGATGCCCTCAGGAACAAGTTCGACTACGAGTTCCGGAGGGTGCTCGCCGACCCCGCGATAAACGAGGCCCTCGGGCAGATTGCGGACAAATGACTATTTCCTGCTCCTGCGCCACAATACTGCGGCGGCCGCGATTACCAGCACAAGGACGCCAAACCACAGGAAGCCCGATGCATCCTGGCCGGCTGCCGCGGGGGGCTGCCCCTCTTCGCCCGAAGTGGATTTCGGGAGAGCCTGCACCGAAATCACCTTGACCGTGTTCCCGTCTTTCAGAAGCGAGACTTTGTAGGAGCCCGCAACGGAGAGCGGAACTTCGAAGTTCCCGTTCTCGTCCGTCTTCCCGCTGAGCGTCTTTCCAGTGGGGTCGGTTATCGCTATGTCGCAGTTTATGCAGGGGCCGCCCTCTTCCGTCGCGGAGCAGGTCTTGTCCTCCCCGACTATGCCGGAAGTGGGGCAGCTGACATCAGCTGAAACGCATGCGTGGTTTACGCACTGCTCGCCCGAGGGGCAGGAGGGGCATCCCGGCTCCGTGCCGCACTCGTAGCCGTAGGGAACGAAGGCGTGGTCTTTTATCTCCCCGCATGCTCCAGACTGGACCGGCTTGCATGAGCCTGTGTCCGTGCCTGCAGGAATCGCGCAGTATTCTGTACCCGCGCAGCCTGAATCCGACGTGCAGCCCTGGGGCTCCTCTTCCGGAGGTTCTTCCTCCGGCTGGCAGGCGTTCCCTATGCAGACCTCGCCTTCTCCGCAGTCTGCGTCAAAACAGCACTGGTAAGCGACGCAGGAGTGGTCGGAAGCGAAGCCGCAGTCGCACTCGAACGGGGTGCATATTCCTGCCGAGCACACTTCGTTGACGGCGCACTGGTCGCTGGATGCGCACTCGGGAGCCGGGGGCGGCTCTTCCTCAGGAGCTCCGCCATCGCCCCCGCCGTCTCCTCCGCCGCCGTCAGTGTCTGCGCTCGTGAATGCGAAGAGGCCGTAGGTGTCGTCGCCGAACATGTCGGTCAGGTTCAGCACCGTGAGGTTGTTGGACGGGGGATTGGTCGTCTGGTTGGGCGTCATGAGCCACCCGCTGCCGTTCCATGTGAACAGCCGGATGGA
The DNA here is from genome assembly GCA_040758235.1 of Microcaldota archaeon. Classification (GTDB taxonomy): domain Archaea; phylum Micrarchaeota; class Micrarchaeia; order Anstonellales; family Bilamarchaeaceae; genus Bilamarchaeum. The sequence goes on along the minus strand of JBFLVW010000003.1, from coordinate 468 downwards.
CGACTCGTCGTAGCCGGAGGCCTCGCCGTCTGTCCAGTGGAAAGCCGTCGAATTTATGCCGAGGTCGCCCGCGAAGAATATCTTCAGGTATTTTCCGCGGAAGGAGTCGTATCCTGAAGGGGCCGCGCCCGGGGCCGGAGTCTCGTTTATGTTATACCCTCCGCCCCCGCTGCCTATCTCGTCCTCTATCGAAATGACGACTGAGGACGAGCCTATCTGGGTGTTCGCGACGCTGAAAGGGACGCTGTTGAAGGACGCCTGCTGTATCGCCCACCCGCTGTCGCAGAAGAGCGAATCCGTGATCGTTGATGCAGAGCCGGATGATGTGGATTCGAGGAGGCCCGCGCCCGCGTTGCCGCAGGCGGTAACTTCCGAAATGACTGCCCCGGGGCTTTCCGAGAGCAGGAATCCGTACGCGTTGTCCGAAGAAATGGAACTTGTTATCGTGACATTTTCGCTGTTGATGAC
>JBFLVW010000002.1:0-15595 GCA_040758235.1 Microcaldota archaeon | reverse complement strand
TGATAACTCACGACGAAGCTTTCATGGGCTCGGACTTCGCGTCGAGCTACCGCCTAAGCAGAAACAAGGACAGGAACGGGGAAACCAAAGTAGAGGCGATGTGAGCCGCTAAAATCAGTTGTACACTTCCTCTTCTATCCTGCCGGCGACATCGAGGGAGTCCGAGGGCTTGGCGCCGGTCTTCTCCGAATACCACTCACGGCACCCGTCCTCGTTCTGCGCGGCGTAATAGGCTATCGAGGCGTACACGTCCTCCTTGGTCGCGAGGCCTATCGCGAAAAGGTACTGCAGGACGGCCTTGAACTCGTCTATGACGTAGGCCCTCCTCCTCGAAACCCTCAGCTTGCGGAGGTCTGTGAATATTATGTCGTCCTTGTTGAGGAGAACGTTGTTCAGGGTGAACCTGCCTATTATCAGGTTGCACGAGTGCAGCTCGGCTATCTTCTCGGTTATCATCTCGACAAGCCTGCTCTTGCTCCCCCTCTCGAGCGAATCCACTTCGACGTAGTTGATGCCCCTCTTGGCGATCCTCCTGTCGAAGGCCCAGGCCTCGCTCTCGACCTTTGAAATGACGTAGTCGTTTCCGAGGGCGGTCCTGATGAAGCCGACGATATTCTCGAGCGCGCCCTTTATCTTGCCGTATGCGTTGTAGAGGGCCTGCGCTATCTCCCTGACCGTCCTCCTGAGGATGTAAGTGGTATTGTTGTGCCTTATCGTTATGCTGTCCGCGCCGTCGCGCGCCGCGACCCGGTAGAAGTCCTCGAGGTTCTCTCCGGAGCGGAAGTCTATCCTTTTCACCCTGAGGTGCTCCGGATTGGCGCCCTTCCAGTCGTATTCAATGGTGGTCGTCTGGCCGCTCTCCTTCTTCCTGGAGCCGGAGGGGACCTCCTTCGTGAATTCGGGGAGCTCGTAGTCGTCATGCTTTCCTGCCCCTATGGCGTCGAGCCTGTTCTCGGCTCCCTGCAGGAAAGCGAATTCGGTTTTTTTCATGGTTAACGACCTGGCTCTGGTCCTTGCCTACGATTATCTATTTTATGCCACCAACCTTATTTAAACCTATGTCACATCTTACGGGAGACGTAAATTCACTCGGTCTCGATGCGCGGGGCGAGGTAATAGACGACCTTTGCTCCCTCTATGTCATATTCAAGCCTGAGGGGCCTGTCGGTCTCCAGGTTTATCGTGACGATAGAAGAAGCGGACGTGGCCTTCACCATGTCCTCGAGATACTGGAGGGGGAAAGTGGCTTTCGCCCCGCTTTCCGTGACAAGCTCGGCAAGCTCCGGGCTTCCCTTGTCGAACTCGGCCCTCACGTCCCCGTTCTCCCCGCGGACGTCCACGGCGAACTGCTCCGGCGTGAGCTGGAGCCTGACATGCGAGCTCACGAGCTTCGCGTCCTTGAGCGTCTCCTTTATGGCATCCGCCTTGATTTTAGCCGAGTTCTTGAACTCTATCTTGGGCTCCCTCTGCACGCGGTCGCCAGTCTCGATGAGTGGAACCTTGAACGTCCTTTTGTGCTTCTCGCCCATGAACTTCACGACAAGCCTCCCCTCCTCTATCGAGAGCTCGGCCTTCTCGCCCTTCTTGCCTCTTGCGAGGACGCCTGCGAGCTGGCCTATGTCCACCCCGATTTTCATCTCCTCGGGGACGCTGTATTCGAGGAACGCCTCCTTGGGCATTGAGAACGATATCATGGATATCTGCGACGGGTCCATGGCCTTGAGCTGGACCCCGTCGGCCTTCACTTCGAACTGTCCTTCCTCTACGAGGCAGACAATGGCGTCAATTGCTGATTTCAGGGCTGGAGCATCCTGGACAACTAGTCTCATCTGATTACCTCCCGGCTGTATATCCCTGCTAAGAATAATAAGGTTATGGCAACTCCCTAGCTACTCTTGTCATCATCAGTCAGCCTGGGACGGTGCGGTCATCGTTGCCGGACACTCTATCGCAGCACCGCCTTTTAATCTTCTATCTTGTGCTGCCGCACCTTCACTCCAGCGTCCCTGAGCAGCCTCATCGGGGTTTCGGCCATGGGGTAGTCCACGTTGAAGACCACCTCCTTCACCCCGGCATTTATTATCATCTTGGTGCAGAGCAGGCAGGGCGAAAAGGTCGTGTAAATCACCGAGTCCTTGATGCTGATTCCATGATAAGACGCCTGCACTATCGCATTCTCCTCTCCGTGGCTGCACAGGCACTCTTCGAGGTTCTTTCCTGATTCCGAGAACCCGTTGCACCTGGGGCACCCCCCCTCCGAGCAGTTCCTCGTCCCCCGCGGGGTGCCGTTGTACCCGGTCGAGATTATCCTCTTGTCCTTTACTATCACGGCCGCGACCTTGCGCTTCACGCAGTTGCTCCTCATCGCGACCATCTTCGCTATCCCCATGAAGTAGTCGTCCCAGCTTGGCCGGGCGAGCTTGAACTGGTCCGAGCACCCGGCGAGCGCGCGGTCCACGGTGTCGTGCAGCTCGCTGAAATCGCCCTCGTTCACTATCCTCTTGTCGGCGAGGGCGAAAGTCCCCTTGAGGTTCTGCTTGGTCTTCTCGGCATTCTCCATCTCCAGTTTCTCTATCTCGAGGAATGCGTCGTATGTCCTGGGGTCCTCTTCCCGATCGCGCGCCCGTATCCTCTTGAACCTCGTCTCGGTCCCCGCCGTCACGTAAAATAGGAAAAACCGGCCCAGCTTCCGCAGCTCCTCCACTTCCGCCGGATTCCGTATCGAGTCTATGCAGTAGTTCTTGTCCTTCTGGATTTTGGCGGCCATCTTGGCCCCTAGTATCCCCGGCCCGAACCTCTCCCGCAGTTCGTTGCCCTTTTTTATGAGGTTCTCGCGGGTGACCGAGCGCCCTTCGGCCTTCACCTCCTCGCGGATGATGTCCGAGAGCGAATAGTAATAGAACCCCTTCTTCATCAGGTATTCGGCGATGGTGCTTTTGCCGGCGCAGTTCTCCCCAGTAAGGCCAATAATCATTCTCCCGACCCCGGCTACACTATCCGCCGCACCCCTCTTAAACCAGCTTCATCAGCCGGGAATTCTGGGGAACGGGGGAAGCGCGTCCCTCCTCACGACGAAAAACCTGCCGAACTCCGCAACCGCCCTCTCCCTCGCCGCGGGCATCATCTCCTCCGGAAGGCGCGAGGCGCTCATGCAGCCGCCCATCATCCACTCGTTCTGGGGCCCCGCATCATCCCCGCAGACCAGCAGGTATCCCCCCTCGGGCGAGAGCGGGAAGCCCGCCGCCTGCACCCAGTATCCAGTCGCGCCGCCTTCCATTCCTGAAAAGGCGGCCTCCGGCATCACACGGTGCAGCTCAAGGAGGCCCATCCATTCCTCCTCGCTTATGATGGGATGCGTACTCTGCGCAGCCTGTAAGAACCCGGCTAAAGTCGCGATTGCGAGGACGGCTGCCATCGCGAGGAACGCGGGCTTGTCTTTCATCGCCCCCGCCCCGATGGCCGCAAGCAGAGCGACCATGAAGTACGCGTCCCATTCGAAGCGGAAAGTCCATGCCGGGTCAGCAAAAAAAGGCTGTGCGAGCAGGATGGTCGCAAGCAGCCACGGCACGAAGAGGAGGAGCCGTTTCCTCTCCAGAGCGCGCAATCCTAGCGCGAGGGGGGCGAGCAGGAGGGCGTATCTCGCGAGGAACCCCGCATTCAGGCCCGCGCCGCCGTATATCCCGATTATTCCGGCCTTCCCCTGCGCGGGGTCGATGCCTTTCATCGCGAGCACGAGCGCCCCAGCGGCAAGGAGCGAGAAGGCGAGCGCGATGCAGAACAGCGGCTCGGCAGCGAGCCTTCTTTCCTGCAGGAAGCGATGGGCCGGATAGAGAAAAAGGAACGGCAGCACCGACACCATGACGTATGCCGCAGAGGAAAAATGACTCCCCATCATGAGCACGGCGGAAAGGAAGGCGAGCGCCGCGTCCTTCGCAGAAAACCTGTCGGCCGCCTTCATCACGAAATACACGAACCATGCGCCGAAGAAAAGCCCCAGCATGTTCTTTAGCAAATCACCCATCATCCACTCGTTCGTCGGGGAAAAAGCGGCGAGAAAGGCGGCGAGCAGGGCCGCCTCCCTGCTCCCGCCCGCCTGCCCTGCGATGCGGAAAACCGGGAAGGCGATTCCTGCCGAAGCGAGGCATGCCGCTATCTTGAAGCCGAGCATCACCCCTGTGAATGAAGCGAAAAGTGCGGCGAAATAAAAAGCAAGGGGCGGATCGGCGACATGCGGGTATCCGTCCCGGAGCACCTCATTTATGTGCAGGACGTAATATCCCGCGTCATTGTTGTGTATCAAAGGATGCTGGGCCTGGAAGAAAAGCTTCAGGGCGAACGCGCTGATGAATACTAGAGCAAGCAGTGCATGGTTTCTGTCCATGATTACCTGTAATTCCCTTCCGGCGGCTTAAATACGGGTGTCACAAAATTCACGGACTTCCGCATTTAGCGCGCCACTCCGGATTCGCGTTCGCCTGCTCTCTTATCGCCCACCGGAGCGCTTCCTTTATCCGCCCGTCGCGCACGCCCTCAGCAAAAGGATTGAGCGACGCGGCAGTGGAGTTCGAATTGAACACGATGGCTCCCTCGGCGGCCATGCGGCTCCAGCATTTGTCGAAAAGCTTGTGCTCCCTGCCCTTGAGCCGCTTCGTTATCGCCGAGCGGAGCTGCTCCACCGTCGCGCGCCTGCCTCCCACGAACGGATTCCCGCCGGACATCCGGAAGCACTCGGAGCATATCCTCCGGAACATCTCCCCCTCGGCATCGGGCCGCGGTGCGGGGCGCCCGGACCCCCCGTCACCGCTGTTTCTTTCCCCAAAAAAGACGAGCTCGGCAAGCGCGCCGGTTTCCGCGGCGAGGTCGTGCACCTCCCGGTCAGCTTTCCGCAGCTCCTCAGGCCCGCTAAGTTTTTTTTCATTGACGACTGCCTGGGCGAGCTGGAGCGCCTCCCCGTGCGTGAATGCGCTTTCCACGAGCGGGATGCCGAAGCCGTTTCTCTTCCCGGCTTGCTCTGCGCGCAGGGGGGCCGGCCTGTGGTTATGCATGTCATAGAAAGTGCATCGCCATGCTTATAAAAAGCTGTCCCAAAACTTTTTGTTTGTGGGGAGACCCCACGCCCCCCTTTTTGGCAGAAGCGGGCCGCGCCCCCCCGCATCTTTTTGGTAAATCCGGGACAGCCCCCGAAGCCTTCGCTTGCGTCATCGCAATCAGAGCCAGTCAGAGAGCCTCTTCCTCATGGCCTCGACAGCCTCCCGCTTCGCGGCCCTGAACGCCGGGACGCTCATGCCGATGGCCTTCGATGCCTCTTCGTCGCACTTGCGGGAAATGAAAGACAGCTCCACGATTCTCCTTTTGCGTCCGCCAAGCTCGCAAAGCGCCGTCCGCACTGCCGAGGCGGCATCGCAATCGCCCTGTAAAACTGCCCCCTCCCTGCCGGAATCGTAAGGCTTCCAGCCCACCCTCTCCTCACGGACGCGCTCCCTTATCGCGCCCGTCACTTCCGCCCTCAGAACCGCCCTCATCCCCGCTTCGCTCCGTGATTTGCGCGCTGCGGAATACAGGCCCGCAATGGCGAACCTCAGCTTGTCCTCGGTCCTTGCCGGGGCTTTCGTTTCGTAAGCTATCTCCTCGGCCGCCGGCCTCCATACTGAAAGGAAAGCCCGCTCCCTCCGCTCCCGCTCCGCCCGCTCCTCCGCCTCCGGCCACTCCACGAACCTCCGGGCAAGCTCCTTTTTTCCGGGCGTTCCGCCTGCCTGCGCTTCGATACCTGCGCCCCAGTCCCTGCGCCTCCCGTCCAGGGCAAGCTGGCGGAGGAGCTTCCTTTGGCGCAGGGCAAGATAGAGCCCAAGGTCCGCTTCCCTCAGCTCGTCCTTGCTTTTCAGCCCCCTTTCCGCGATTTCCCTTCGCGCCCGGACCAGCACCTGGGAGTCGCTTTTCGACGCCCAGCACCTCCGCGCCTTCGGGAACCTGACCTCCGCGAGCAGGCCCCGCGAATAAAGTATGTTGTACCTTCCTATGTCGGCGTCCTGCAGCATGCGCTTGTTGGCTATCCCCTCCCTGCTTATGAAATCCTGGCAGTCCGCGGCAACATCGCCGTCCGTCATGGACGCCCAGTCCCTGTCCCTCCTTTTTCTGGGGGTGAAGGGAAGCTTTGCCAGCAGGCCGCGCTCCCATAATTCGTGATAGAGGCCGTTGTCCGCCTGCTGGAGGGCGGCGCTGCTGTCGATTTTCGCCCGGTTCATCTTCTTCATCGCGAGTCCGAGAACCTCTTCGTCATCGAGGGACTTCCAGCTGCGCCTGTCCTTACTGAACTTCAGCTTTCCGAGCATTCCCCTCCCGCTGAGATGGCGGTAAAGGTTCGGGTCGCCGCTCTTCAGCTCGGTGCGCCGCGCATATCCCTTTTCGGCTATCCTCGCGTCCGCGAATTCGAGCAGTTCGCGGTCGCCCATCCCCTGGAAGAAGCCGTTGGGCCTTCTTTTCCCGGCTAAGCCCTCGCTGACCGGGCTGAAGGAGCGGAACCCGGCCTCGCGGCTCGGAGCGGGGGCTGCAGCCATAAGTTGCATGTCATAGAAAATGCTTCGAGATGCTTATAAAAAGCTGTCCCAAAATTTTTGGGCAATTGCTATTCATTCGCGCGCTTCAGGAATCCGGAGACCATCATGTGGGCCCCGGCGAAAACAATCCCGAAAAAGATTATCTCCACGATTCCCGGCACGGGAATCAGGTATCCGCGGAAGGCTCTGGCAATAGGACAAAACGGCAGGAACCAGGAGCTGAACCCGGAAAGGTGTCCGGTCGCGAGCGAGTAGAAAATTGCGAGCGAGACGAACTCCGCGGCGCGGCGCGGGTTATTGTTTTTTTGTTTTGGTTTTTTGGCGGCGACGTTGACTGCGAGTACAATCCCAGACCATAGCGCAATCCACAGGACGCTTGCGACTACCGGGCCGATGTAGCCGGCTTTGACGAAAATCAATTCCGCAAGCGGATTGCCTTCCCGCAGGGGGTCTTTGAACGTCCCCTTCGCCGTTATGAGTATGTCGAGGGTTCCCAAAACGACCCAGAGCGCAATCGGAACCGCATATCCCCTCAGCCCGATGCCGGCCCTGCCGTATACAAGCACCCAGAAAACGATGCTTCCGGCGATGGAGAGCGCTGTCAGGGCCTGCAGGACAAGAACCTGGCCATCCCCGAGAACGCCCCCAAAAATGCACATGTCAGAAATACTTCCTCAAAGGCCTTTTTATCTCCTCGAAAAGCGCCTTCTCCGCATCGCTCATCATCTGGAGCTGTCCCTCCCACTTCTTTATCTCGTCCCCGGTCATGTAGGTGTAGAGGACGTCGGAGGGGTTCACGTTCTTCCCTATGGTTATCCCGTCGCAGGATACCGCCAGCTGGTCGCCTGCGGATGCTTCCTCGACCTTCTCCTTCTCCCGCTGTATCTCGCGGATTTCCCCGACAACGGTTCCTGATGAGTCCATGAGCCTGTAGCCTTTCTTCACCCTTCCCGAGAGCACGTCCACCCCGAAGATCGCAGGCCTGGAGGCCCTGAAGACGTATCCTTCGAGGACCTTTACCTTTCCCGGCCATGTGAGCGTTTCGAGGGCCTGCTTCTTCATCTTTTCCTTGGTGTCTTTCACCCATGCCTGGTATTCGTCAATAAGCCTGTAGATTATGTCGCTGTAAATTATCGGGATTCCGGAATCCCTGCTCTCGGCCCAGGCCTCGTCAAGCACCCTTACATTGAACCCGAGCACCACGGAAAGCAGGGGCTCCTCCGCCGCCCCGACCGAAGCCGAGATGACGTCCTTTCTCGTGATGTTCCCGACCCCGGCGTCTTTCACCGGGATTCCCGCATCCCGCAGAAGCCTCAGCAGGGCCTCCACCGAGCCTAGGCTGTCGGCCCTTAGCACGACCCCCTGCTCCTCCCTGCTGAAGATGACGCTCTTGAACTGCGCCTCGATCGCCCTGCCGTCCCGCTCCGGGTCCTCGACGACCTCTATCGGCGAACCGGGAATCGCGCCGTCGAGGCCGGGCGCGTATATCTTCACCCCGGCAGCGGCCGCCACTTCGTCCACGAAAATGAACTTCTCCTTCCCTCCGAGGTTGGGTTCGAGCAGACCCCGCACCTTGGTCGTCTTCACCCCATTCGCTGTCATGAACGCGATTTCAGCGTTCTTTTTCATCACGCCGTCATACACTATGACGTCAAGGGTGGTCCCGAGCCCCTTCTCCTCCTTCACCTCGATAATGCTGCCCTTGCCCCTGCCGTTGTCTGCTATCTCGAGGCGGTTCCCCAGAAACCTCTGGCTGAGGCCGCCTATCAGGACGAGCAGCTCGCTCAAACCTTCCCTCGTCTTCCCGCTTATCGGGACTATCGCCACCTGCTTCGAGAAGTCGGCCACCCTGTCGAATCTCTCGCTGTCGAAGCCGTGCTCGGATATCTTTCCCATCACCTCGTATACCTTCTCGTCGAACCGCGTCCTGACATGCTCGGGCTGGGTGGAGAGGGACTCGAGAAAGGACGTCGTCTTCGCGCTTTTCCAGCCGCTGATGGCATCCACCTTGTTCGCCGCGATGACGAATGGCGTCTTGTACTGCTTCAGGATTCTGATGCTCTCGACCGTCTGGGGCTGAAAGCCGGCCGTTACGTCCACGACGAGGATGGCAAGGTCGGCGAGGCTCCCGCCGCGGTCGCGGAGGTTGGTGAAGGCCTCGTGGCCGGGCGTATCTATGAAGAGGAGGCCAGGAATCGAGATGCTGAACTTCATCTTCTGCGCGAGCGTCCCGGAGATGGCGTCGATGTCCTCCTTGGCGACGTAGCTCGCCCCTATCATCTGGGTGATGCCCCCGGCCTCCTTCTTCGCGACGGCCGTCCCGCGTATGGAATCGAGAAGCGTCGTTTTCCCGTGATCCACATGGCCGAGTATGCAGATTATGGGTGAGCGTTTGTATGACATTTTTCCGCCTCGGTATTATCCCTCTCGCAACCTTCTAATCCTTTGTCGTCGTGCTTCCCCGCTTTTCCATAAATACACACCTTTATAAACACTATTAGCCATAATTTAGAACAGGCGATCGGATGGAAAAAAGCGGAACACCCAAAGGCACTGCTCATTCGGATGACGGGGCCGAAGCGAAGCGGAAGCCCGGATTCTTCTCCTCGCTGGGCGAAGGCATCAGGAAGAGGAGGGAAGTCTCCGCGGTAAGGTCGCTAGTTGAGGCTGCAAAGGACGGGGACGAGGAAACCCTCGCGCAGGCACGCTCTGCCGTTTCCGAGCTGGACGGGGCGCAGGTATCGAAGCTGCTTGCGGAAATGCAGGACAGCTTAGGCTCATATTCAACATTCGTTTTCGAGAGCCCCCGCAAGGTCGCCGCAGCTACCGCCCTCGCTTCCTGCATCGCGGAGGCTGCAACAAGGCTTCCCGCGAACGGAAAAACTCCAGCGGAATCCTACCCCGAAGCCGTACGTGCGCTCAGGAAAATGGCGCAGGATGACAGCCTGTACGACCATGGGAGAAGGCACCGCTCGCTCAAGCTCGCATGCGCGGAAGCGCTCTGGGAGCTCGGCTATGACCGCCCGGATTTCTGGGAGGACATGCTCGAATCAGGCGCGGCAAAGGCGTTCACGGTCCGCAAGATGCTCGATATGGAGCCCCTTGAGGAAGGCGAAGATTTCAAAAAGCACGGCTGGTGGCTCCTCAGGAAGAACCTCGGCAGCGTCGCGAGGGAAATCGCGCAGGGCGGCTCGGAGAAAAGCGCCGGATTCTTCATAAGCATGCTGCTTGACGAGGACAGCGGAGTCGTCCGGGTCGCGCTCCGCGGGGCGGTCTGCCTCTCGCCGGTTCCGGAGGAATTCTTCGACATCGCGAAGGACATATCCGGGGTGGCGGGACTCGAAAAGGATGCGAACGACTTCATCGCCGCCGCCCGCATGGCCAACATGCTCCGGAGCGAGGACGGGGGGAAGTTCATAGCCGCCCAGCAGCTTGCGGTCCTGTTCAGCACGGGCATGCCCCATCTTGATTCAATAGTCGCCGATGCCGCGGAAAGGATGGCAGGCATAGCGGGCTCGTCTTCCGACCGCGGGGAAGTCGTGAATGCGCTCGACGCGTTCATTGCGATAAGTCACGCCGGGGCAGCGGTTTCCCCGGCGGCGCTCGAAGCGGTCCTCGAAAAAATATGGCAGATCAACCCGCTCATGGAGCACTTCTACGCGCTGACCACACACTTCGCGAAGAATGGGAGTGCGGAGCAGCGCGACATTTCACTCGCCATGGAGCGGAAACGGGCGGGGACGCTCATGGAGATCGTCAGGAACGCGCCGGACGGCATGCAGTTCGGTGCGGCGATGGAGCTTCTGTCTCTCTTCCATAACGGAAGGACGCACCTCGCCCCTGAACTCATGGCCGTCGCCGAGGAGATGGAGGACGTGTGGTTCGACCCCCCGGGCGAGGAAGAAGCCAGGAAAAATGCATTCAGGATGGACTCCGCGAACGTGCTGCTCAGGCTCCAGGCGGCCGGGGTCCCTGTTTTCGGAGGCGACGCGCTTCAGGACCTGATAGACATGGCATCCGAACCGGGCGACACCGGGTTCCTCTCGTCCGAACTCCTTATCGGGCTTTATGCGGGCGGCATGAAGGAGCTCGGCCCCGCGCTCGGGGAAATCGGCGGGAGGACGGCCGACGTCTGGGAGGAGCCTTATGGGGAAGGCGAAGAGGCCCGCCTCAGGGTGAAGGGGCAGGCGGAAGGGATACTTGCGAAGCTCTCGATGGCCGGGATAGCGGTCGAGGGGCTCGACATTCACGTTCAAGGTGGGCAATATGAAGGATGACATGACCGGGATTATGAGGAGACTCTCAAGCAGGAGGGTCCTGGAGAGGAAGGACGCCATAAAGGCGCTCAGGGAACGGCTCTCAGGGGAGGAAGCCTACTTCGCGAGGCTCTGCCTCCAGTACGTATCGGAGCACGACCCGTGCTACACGGTCCGGAACATCGCACGGCAGGCGTTCTACAGGATAAGCGCCCCTCCCGAGGGGGACTCGGGCTGGGAGAAGGCCTACATATTCCAATCGGAATAATCCTTTCACTAACGTATTTAAACCGGGCCGGCCCTCTCATCTGCGCTGGTTCTATGTCAAGGAACATCATCGTGGAGAGGGCCAACTACACCCCCGTTTCGGCCAAGGAGGTCGAGCTGGTGGAGCGCAAGGGCCTCGGCCACCCCGACAGCCTGATAGACGGGATAATGGAGGAGATAAGCAGGGAGCTCAGCAAGGCCTACCTCGCTGAATTCGGGAAAATCCTCCACCACAACGTCGACAAGGGGCAGATATGCGGGGGCGGGACCGAAGTGAAGTTCGGGGGGGGCGTCTTCACGAAGCCAATATACGTCCTCCTTAGCGGCCGCGCGACCGCGAAGGCGGAGGGCAGGGAAATTCCGATACACCACATCGCGCAGACCACGGCGCACAAATACCTGAGGGCGGCGGTCCCGGACCTCGACGTGGTCAACGACGTCGAAATCGAGTCGCGCATCTCGGCGGGCTCTGCAGACCTGGTCGACCTCTTCCTTCGCGGGCCTAAAATCCCCCTTGCGAACGACACGAGCTTCGGGACCGGCTTCGCGCCGCTCAGCGACCTCGAGAAGCTCGTCCTCAAAACGGAGCAGCACCTGAACTCCAAGGAATACAAGAAGGCGCACCCCGAGGTCGGCACCGACATAAAGGTGATGGGCCTCCGGGAGAAGGAGAAGATACGGCTCACTATCGCCTGCGCCTTCATAGCGAAGCACATCGCCGGCATCGGCGACTACGCCGAACGGAGGGAGCGGGTGCGGCAGGACGTTCTGAAACTGGCCTCCTCGCTCACGAAAAAAGAGGTGGAGGTTCATGTGAACACCGCGGACGATATCGAGGCGGGCTCGGTCTACATCACGCTGAGCGGGACGAGCGCGGAGATGGGCGACGACGGGAGCGTGGGCCGCGGAAACCGCGTGAACGGCCTTATCACGCCCTTCCGGTCCATGACTTTGGAGGCGGCCGCGGGCAAGAATCCCGTGAACCACGTCGGGAAGGTCTATTCCGTCCTCGCGACCGCGATGGCCGCGTCCATCGCCGCCGAGCACCCGGAGATAGAGGACGTCAACATCACACTGCTTTCGGAAATAGGGCGGCCCATCGACAAGCCGAAGGTGGCCTCGGCGAGCGTTGTCTGCCGGGACGGGGATTTCGCGAAGGTGCAATCCACAATCAGGAAGGAGATGGACGCCAGGCTGGAAAACATCACAGAGGTGACGCACCAGATAGTGCAGGGAAAAACACAACTATTTTAAATAACTTCCTACCACATTTATTGACAAGACCAATATCCATCGGGATTCAGATGAAACTGCTCCAGCCAGTGCCCAAAGAGCCGCAAAGCGGCGTACGCCCGGCCGTGAGGGAACCCCTCACGGACTCGCACATCGTCCCGTCGCTCGAAAACCGGAGGGTGTGCATAGTTTTCGACGACGACCACTTCGAATTGTCATCCAAGTTCATGAAGGACATGTCAGATTCGGGCTGGCTTCCGCAGGGGCTGAAGTCCGCATCATTCAGCGCGGCCCTTGCTTCCCTTCCGGAGAGCGACCACGAGATACTCGTAGTATTCAGCATAAACCCGCCCGTGGTGGTGGAGAAAGCGCTCGACATTTACAGGGCGCTCAAGGCTTTCAGGGAGAAGAACCCCGATTCATGCGTAGTCATGCTCAGGGTTTACAGCGCGGCCTCGCCTGCAGGGAGCGTTATAGAGACTCTCCAGCGGGAGGGCGTGGTCGACTCGATAGTGGATGGCCCGACCTCTTACCTCGCTCTCGTGGAGCAGGGTGCCCATTTGCTCGCTTCCAGGAAGTCCGCCTGAGCTTACTATTTTAATCCTATCCGGACCTATTTGGATGTTACGGGCCCATAGTCGATCGGTTAAGACGCCTGCTTGACATTCCGCCTTTTAGGAAAAGGCGGCCCAAAACTGACTTGCTAAACGGCGAATCATATTGCAGGAGATGCGCGGTTCGATTCCGCGTGGGCCCATTTTTGTTCACTGCGCTCGCGGTGAACACGTATTGCATCACGCATCCGGTTCCCAGTATCTGCGACGTTCGACTCGCCAAAAACCCCACAGGGTTTTTCATCTCCCCAAAATCGGCTCGCCCATTACGCCGCCCTGCTTCCTGAGATAGGCAGATATATCGCGGTGGCATTCCCTTTCCGAAAAATCGAGCGCGGTCCATCTGCCGTTGATGCGCGCGCCCTCGCGGTGCGCCTGCTTCTCCAGGCTGCCCTCGTATGCCGCGCTCCGGAGCCTGAAATCGAGCGAGCTTCGGAGCATCCTACTTCCTGAGGAAGGCAAGCCCGAGCACTCCGCCGAGCACGGCGGCCGAGCCGCAGCACTGGGTTGTGCCCCCGCTGTCATAGCCGTAATCGTCGTAGGCCTGCAGGCACGCCTGGTAGCTCTCCGAGCAGGATTCGCACGAGTCGATGCAGTACTGGTCCGCTTCCGATGCGGGTCCGAGGTCGCACATCAGGTCCCCGTTAGAGTCGTATGTCAGCGAGCCGCAGTCCTCGCAGCAGTACGTTATGCACGAATCATAGCTGTCCTCGCACTCCTGGACCGCGAAGGCGGCAGGCAGCGCGGCAAGAAAGACGGCGATGGCCAGAAACTTCATATTTTCACCCGCCTTTCTCTTGCATTTCCGGTTTATAAATCGATTTTCCCCGCCCTTCCGCAAGTATGTCGAGCGCAGCCTTGAGAGCCATCAGGGCGAGCAGGATGGCTGCGTCAATTTTGATGAACGCCTGGAGCACGCCGGCGGCAAGAAGCGCGGCGTAGACGGGGGCGATTCTCGGATATGCCGCGAGGGACATCCTCATTTTTTCAGCGCGGCCCGATTTGCCCGCCTTCGTGTCCGAGAGGAACGCAACCGCGTGGCCAAGGAAAAAAACGAACCCGCCGATGAGGGGAAGGGGGATTCTTTCGAGCGGAACGGGAAAGGGGGCGAGGATGATGAGGAGGGCGAACGCGGCGAGCTGGACGGCGAAAAAATGCATGGCGAACAGGCCGGCTGTGAAGAGCGTGTCGGCCAGATACCTTTTTTCAGAGCGTATAGTGCCGTGCGCTATCCTGAGGAAATGGAAAAAGCCTATTACGATTGCCTCGATGAAATATGCCCACATCACTTCGGCGGGACCGAAACCGAACGCGAAAGCGAGGATGATGAAAGCGATGTTGGCGGCAAGAGAAATCCCCGAAGCTCCGGACACCAAAAACATCTAATCCGCTATCTCCTCGCCCGCAGAGCGCGACGGGTTTTTGCGGTATTCCAGCGCGGCCTTCATGAACTCAACAGCGATGGGCGCTGGCGCCTCCAGCCTGCTTTTCAGCTCTATATGCGCCTGCGTCCCTATCCCGAAACCGTCCTTCCATTCTGTTATCTCGACAACCCCGGAGTCGTGCGTCCCGGAGATGACGAGGCCCTTGGATTCCAGCTCGCCCACATAAGCAGGATTCACTTCATACCTGTGCCTGTGCCTTTCCGATATCCTCTCGCTCCCGTAGGCCTTGTATGCTATCGTGCCCTTCTTCAGCATGCACTGGTAGGCGCCGAGCCTCATCGTGGCGCCCATCTTCGTTATTTTCTGCTGCTCCGGCAGGAAGTCTATCACGGGGTGCGGCGTTCCCTTGTCCACTTCCGTCGTGTTCGCATCCCTGAGGCCGCACACGTTCCTGGCGTATTCCACGACCATCATCTGGAGCCCCAGGCAAAGCCCGAGGTAGGGGACCTTGTTCTCCCTCGCGAATTTTACTGCCTTTATTTTCCCCTCGACCCCCCTCTCGCCGAAGCCGCCCGGGACGAGGATTCCGTCGAAGGGGGAAAGAATCTCGGCCGGGTCGTAGAGCTTCTCGAGGTCGCTCGCCTCCACCCATCCGATGTCGAGCCCGCAGTCTATCGCGGCGGCGCTGTGGACGAGCGCCTCCCTCACGCTGATGTAGGCGTCCTTCACGGCGGTGTATTTTCCGACGATTGCAATCCGGACGGGCTTCTCCTTCGGCCCGGCGATGCGGTTCACCCTCCTGCGCCACTCCCTGAGGTCGGCCTCCTTCTCGGCAGGGAAGCCCAGCTTCTTCGCAATCTGCCTGTAGACGCCCTGCTTTTCAAGGACGAGCGGCAGCTCGTATACCGTATGGAGGAGGGGGTCGTCGAAAACCGCGTCCTCGTGGACGTTGCAGTAAAGCCCTATCTTCTTCTTGGAGTCCTCGCTGAGCTTCTCCTGCTCGCGCACGATAATGATATCCGGCTGGATGCCGAGGCTCTGGAGCAGCCTCGTCGCGTGCTGGGTGGGCTTCGTTTTCTGCTCCCCCGGGCTGAGCGAGGGGACGTATGTCAGCTGGACGAAAAGCATGTTGTTCTGCTCGAAATAGAGCTGCCTCAGGGCCTCTATGAAGTAGCTGTTCTCGAGGTCGCCGACCGTCCCGCCGACTTCGACGAGCACGACGTCCGCCTCGTTCTCCTTCCCGACCATCCGGAGCCTCGCCTTGATTTCGTCCGTGAGGTGGGGGA
>JBFLVW010000001.1:0-5896 GCA_040758235.1 Microcaldota archaeon | reverse complement strand
TTCCAGCCGTCATGGAAGCTTTCCGGGCCTTTCCGGTACGAGTATGCGTGCTCGCCCCCGATGATGTTGACGCCTATCCATTCCGCCGGGTCGTTCGGGATGAGCTTCTCGGCGTAATGGACGCCGGGGCAGTAGTCCACGACGTTCACCGCATCCGAAGCGCGCTCGAGCCGGATTATGCCGATTCCATAGGAGCCGAGCCTGGGCTTTAGCAGGAGAGGCCCGCCCCAGCCTCTGAAACCCTCCGCGTTTTCCGGGGTGATGAGTGCGAAGGGGGGCACCGGCAGCCCGTTCTCGGCGAGAAACGTGTTGGTGAGGTACTTGTCCATCGCGGTCTCATATCCTGGGGGGCTGTTTATGACCTCGGTTTTTTTGGATAATGCCTTGAGAAGGCCGAGGTTGTATTCGCGCCGGTAGTCACGGCCTATCTCCCCGAACCATATGAACGCGTCGGCATCAGGAGCCTCGGGAACCGAGCCGGATTCCAGGCTCCAGTTCCTGAAGTCCGCACATTCCTCCACGTCGATTCGCTCCCGGAGCCGTGCAAGGAACGCGTCCCTGAGGCTTGTTAGAAGGTATCCGGGGGAATCATAGCTCACGCCGCTCATCGTGTCCCGGGACGGCAGCCAGGCTGATGCTTTTTTTTCCGCCATGGATTGAAGATGCGTCGGTGATATATAAACCGCGCCGTTCCACGATAGACGTTTTCGCATTCTACGATTGTGGAATCATCAGGCTGTCCTGGCAAGTTCTTCCAGCGCCTTTTTCCAGAACGCCTTCATCTTTTCGGCGGCCTTCGCGTCGGGGAGCTTGTTGTGCCCAAGCCTCGCTTCCGATTTTCCCGAACCCTTGCCGTAAAAGCTTATGTCGATGCTCGTCTTCCCGCCCTGCCATTTCGCCCTTATCGACTTGTCTTTCCTTGCGGTGGTTATCTCGAAATCCCCATCCAGCCATTTTTGCCGTTTTCCGGGGTCCGCAAAGGCCTTGTAAAGCCGGGATAGGGGAATGGATACGGTCTTTGATGCGCTTATCTGATAGCCGTCAGGCATCTCGTGCTTCTTCCTCAAGCCCCGCGCCTGCTCGTAGGTGTTAGCGACCATCTGGCTCCACCACTCCGGGCACTTGAATTTTCCGTGGAGCAGCGATGCGATTTCCGAGTGGGGCATTTTCGCGGCGCCCGCCTTGTCCAGAAGGGAAAACCACTGTTCCCAGCCCTTCCCCGTCTTTTCCTTCACGGCCTTGTCAGATATCCGGGCCATGGATTGTCTTCCGGGGGCTGTCTTAAAAAATCAGCCCAGAATGGCGTTGAAAATGAGGCCGGTCAGCGTGAATGATATCGCGAGTATCAGGATGAAATAGGCAAGCAGCCTCGGCTTGAGAACCCTTCGCAGGATTATCAACTCGGGAACCGAAAGCGCCGTGACGCTCATCATGAAGGCAAGCGCCGTACCGAGCGCCATACCCTTGGACATCAGCGCCTGCACTATCGGTATCGTGCCTGCGGCATTCGAGTATAACGGTATGCCGACCAATACCGCGGCCGGGACCGCAAGCGGGTTGTCCGGGCCCGCCAAGTCTGCAAGGAAGTTGACAGGCGCGAACCCGTGTATGAGCGCGCCCGCGGCGATGCCGAGAATTACGTACGGGCCGGCTTTTTTCAGGATGTGCACGGTCTGCCGCTTCGCAAAACCGAGGCGCTCGCCCCAATTCCTGGTTTTTTCCTTTCCCTCCTTGAAGTGCGCCTCGAAGACGAAGCTTTCCACGTCTTTTTCCGGTGTGAGCCGTCCGATGGCGATTCCTCCGAGAATGGCGATGAGAAGCCCGCTCCCGATGTAGAGGGCCGTCGCCTCCCAGCCGACAAGGCCGAGCAGGAGCGCAACGGCGACCTCGTTTATCATAGGGGATGCTATCAGGAAGGAGAATGTCACCCCGAGGGGGACGCCCGCTTCCACGAATCCGATGAAGAGCGGGACTGCAGAACATGAGCAGAAGGGCGTCGGAATGCCGAGGAGCGCCGCAAGGACGTTTCCGATGCCTTCCCGGCTGCCTCCGAGCGTTTTCCGTATCCGGGCCGGTGTTATGAAGGTTCTCAGGATGGACACAAAAAAGACCATTGCCGCGAGTAGAAACAGCACTTTAACGCTATCGTAGATGAAGAAATTGAGCGCCTCGGCGAGGGGGTCGCCCTCGGTCATTCCGAGCAGGCCGAAAACCGCGAAAGCCCCGAAATCCTCAAGCATTCCCATGGCGGACCGCCCCGGAAATTGTCATGAAACCACCGCGATGAGTTTTTTCGCACGCGGGTCGGAAACGAAATAGATGGATTTTGTGCCATCCTTCCTGAATGATAGCACGCCCGCGGAAACGAGCTTCTTGAGCTGGAGGGAGACGGTCGGCTGCGCTTTCCCCAGCATCGCCGGAAGCTCGCAGGCGCACCGCTCGCCCCGCAGGAGGATTTCCACGATTTTGAGCCGCGTAGGGTCCGCAAGCGCCTTGAACAGCGAGTTTTTGGGCACGAGTATATTTATAATTGTAAATATTTATAAATGCTAATACCTTCTAGGCCGATTCCTCGGCCGCGCGGAATAAGGGTTATGGTGGGATGAGCCGCCTTGCGGCGACTCGCGGCCGGGCCTGTGCCCCCCTCTTCCGCGCTCCATCCGGTGCTGCATCCTCTGGGCCGGCGTGAGCGGGTCCGTCTCCTTGAAAGTGGTCGCCTTCCCGCCTTTTCCCATGCGCCCGGTCCTGCCGATGCGGTGGGTGTGGGTGTCATGCGTGTCCGCCTCGTCGTAGTTGATTACGTGGTTGACGTCGTCGATATGGAGCCCCCTCGCGGCGACGTCGGTTGCGATGAGGACGCGGGTGCGGCCCTCCTGGAAGTCGCGGACCGCGCGCTCCCTCTGCCCCTGGGACTTGTCCCCGTGAATGGAGCGGGCGTCCACGCCCTGGCGCACGAGCTTCCGGCATACATGGTCCACCGCCCGCTTGGAGCGGACGAAGACGATGGTTCTCGACGCCGGTTCCCTGAGCAGTATCTCCTTCAGCCTGTCCAGCTTCTCGGCACGCGGGAGGTGGATTGCCTCCTCCTGGATTTTCTCCACCCGGCCGACGGGCCCCACCTCTATCATCTCCGGAGTGTTCATGTAGGCCCGGGAGATTTCTTTTATCTCGTCGTTGAAAGTCGCGGAAAAAAGCAGCACCTGCCGCACCTGGTTCGTCATCTTCATTATCCGGTCGATGTCCCTCCGGAAGCCGATGTCGAGCATCCGGTCCGCTTCGTCAAGGACGACGAGGTTCACTATGCCCAGGCGGACGTTCCCCTGCTTCACGTGGTCGAGGAGGCGGCCCGGCGTCGCCACCAGGATGTCGAACCCCCTCCTGAGGGCCGCTATCTGGGAGCCCATTCCCGCCCCGCCGTAGACGGCGAAAATGTGCATGTCGTACTCAGCCGCAATCGAGCGCAGCTCCTTGGTTATCTGGAGCGCGAGCTCGCGCGTCGGGGCGAGTATCAGCGCCTTTTTGGAGCGGTCTTTCATTATGGTCTCTATCAGGCCGATTCCGAACGCCGCGGTCTTCCCCGTTCCGGTCTGGCTGCGGACCATCAGGTCCTCGCCCTGCAGGATAAGCGGTATCGCCTTTTCCTGGACTTCCGTCGCGTCGGAATATCCCAACTCATCGAGCGCGTGCATAGTCCTCGCGCTGATACTCATCTCTCTGAATTTCATTCATTCACCTTTGATTCGATTTCCATTATCTGATTTGGAGGATAACAAAAATCAGAATTTTTTTATTTTCTATATTAATTCTTAATCAAACACTTAATAATACGATGCCTGGCCTCGCCGTCATTCCTTCATCCCCTTCCCCCTCCTCAGCCTCTGGTAAGTGACCGCGAACCTGTGCGCCTCGTCCCTGCACCGGATTAGCAGGTTCAGGGCAGGGTTGGATTTGGGGAGTTTTATGGTGTCCATTTTGCTCGGGAGGTAGATTTCCTCCTCTTTTTTGGCAAGCGCCGCGACAGGCAACCGCACACCCGCCTCCTCCATCCCGTCCATCGCAGCGTGCAGCTGCCCGGCGCCTCCGTCTATCAGGACCAGGTCGGGCATCTCGCCCCCTTCGGAGAGTATCCGGGAGTATCTCCGGAAAACCACTTCCTTCATCATGGCGAAATCATCCTGTCCTTCGACCTTTTTTATCATGAAGCGCCGGTAGCCGCTTTTGTCTGGTTTTCCATTCACGAAGCGCACCATCGAGCCCACCGAGTCCTCCCCAAAAAGCGTGGAGATGTCGAACGTCTCGATGATTAGGGGGTTGCTCCCGAGCGAGAGCTCCTCCCTCAGCTTCAGCACGGAATGGTCGATTTCCCCGAGAGTCAGCGACTTCGAGGCGATGTCAAGGATTTTCAGCTTTTCCCTGCCCGGCAGGCGGAACGCGTCCGTCGCGAGCGCCATGTTCAGTTTTTCGTTGGCCGAATCTGGGAGGTTGGAGTAGACGGCATCCGGAAGTTCCGCATAAAACTGGATGCAGAAGGAAACTTCCGGGTCCTCCTGCTCCCTGACCGCCATCGCGTGCTTCTCGGCCTTCCCTATCACCCCGTTCCTGCTCCGGAGTAGCTGGACGTGGAGCGTTCCCCCGATGCGCTGGAACCAGAGAAAGTCCTCATCGCTCCTCCGCACGCGCTCCACCCGCTGCCTGTCGAAGAATATCTTCAGGGATTCCATCTGGTCGCGTATCGCCGCCGCCTTTTCGTAGTCGAGCGCGCCTGATGCCGCCTTCATCCTTTCTTCGAGCGCCCCGATTATTTTCCTCGCCCCCTCCTTCCCTTCGAGGACGGACTGGAGGGCCCCGACGTTCCGCGCGTAATCCTCCGCGCTTATCCCCCCTATGCAGGGAGCATCGCAGTTTCCGAGATGGTACTGCAGGCATTCTTTTTTCGGGAGCTTTCCGCATATCCTTATCTTGAACAGCTTCCTCAGGTATCTCGCGGAAATAGCGCGCTTCGAGCCCTCGACGAAGGGCCCGTAGAATTTCGCCGCCTTCACCCTGAAGCGGCCGCCCGACTTCCTCGCGACGAGCAACCGCGGGAATTCCTCTCCGGTCACGGCAAGATAGGAGAAATGCTTCGCGTCCTTGAGGACCATGTTGTATTTGGGCTGGTAGCTCTTGATGAGGTTGGATTCGAGGATGAGGGCTTCTTTCGGGGTCTTGGTCACTACGAAATCTATCGAGTGTATCTGCGGGACGAGAAGGGACGTCTTGGCGTCATGCCTGCCTGAAAAATACTGCGCGAGGCGGGAGCGCAGGGAGGACGCCTTGCCGACGTATATGACCAAGCCCTCCGAATCCTTCATCACGTAGACGCCGGGAACGTCCGGGTATTTCGAGCGCTCGAATATCATGCTCCACCCTTCACGTAGAGTTCCTCCGGAAGCTCGCGCAGGAACCGCGAGGGCCCGAGCGAGCCCGAATCGAAGAACCGCCCGCTTGCGAGCGGATACGTCATCGTCAGCGAGTCTCTCGCCCTCGATGCCGCAACGTAGAAAAGCCTGCGCTCCTCCTCGACATCCCCGCTTCGGGCGAGGGGGAGGAGGCCGTCCGCGAGTCCCATCAGGAAGACGCTGTCCCACTCGAGGCCCTTCGCCTGGTGTATCGTCGAGAGGACGACCTTGCGGCTCTCTTTTTTCGGGGCCTCGGGCTCGATGGCGAAGTCCTGGAGAAAGTCGGACACGCTGGGATATCCTGCGGCAGCCCCCATAAGGGCCTCGACGTCCGCCCTCCGCTCCTCATGGTCCTCGAAGTTCTCCTCCATGTATTTTTTGTAGAAAGAGCCGTAGAACAAATCGAGCATCGCGGCGCCGTTCCCGGCCGAAAACGCCTCTTCGAGGACCGGGGCGAA